>CALFFK010000063.1 GCA_937957975.1 uncultured Neomegalonema sp. | reverse complement strand
CAATCCCGCAAGGCTCCATCCGTCCGGCCAATCGCCAAATACCGCCATTCCCATGATCGTGGCCGAGACAAGCTGCATATAAACCAATGGCGCAAGCCGGGAGGCGTCGGTCATGCGTGTGGCGATGGTGTGGAGCAGGTTTCCCATCGCCGAGGTTGCTGCGCTCACGATGACCAGCATCGTGACAGTGTCATCGACTTCGGGGATCGCCGCCACTCCCCATGGCGTCAGCAACAGCGCGCCGATAGTCAGGTGCGATATTAGCAGGCTGCGTGGATTCACCGTCCCGCTCAACCATTTTGTCGCCACCAGAAAACACCCGTAGAGCATCCCGGCAAGCAACGCCCAGCCAAGCCCGCCTGATGCTTCCACCCCCGGTCTGACCACCAGCAACACGCCACAAAACCCCAGAAACAGCAAAATCGTCCGGGGCACTGTGATCGTCTCGCGCAACAGCCATGCGGCGAGGAAGTAGGACAGGATCGGCCCGACAAAGAAGGCCGCGAACACATTGGCAATCGGTTCGGTCCTGAGCGCCGTGAGAATGCATGTCACGGCCAGTGTTATCAGGATGGCCCGCAGCCAGTATCGCCAGTCCAGAAAGACGCGCCACTTGAAGGCACGTCCGCGATACGCGGCCCAGACAAAAATTGCCCCCAGTCCAAACCGGC
The DNA here is from genome assembly GCA_937957975.1 of uncultured Neomegalonema sp. Classification (GTDB taxonomy): domain Bacteria; phylum Pseudomonadota; class Alphaproteobacteria; order Rhodobacterales; family Rhodobacteraceae; genus JAHDDY01. Next base: position 34,370 of record CALFFK010000063.1, on the reverse strand, counting down.
TCCAGGCAATGAAAACCGGCTCCACCCCGGCCCCACCGAGCAGCTTTCCCGCCGTATCCCCCACTGGAATAAAGCACATCCCCGCCGACATCAGCAGCGCGGCCCGGAGGAGGGGAGAGAGCGTCATGGAGGAATATCCGGCAATAAATGAGGATACTGCCCTCTCTGGTGCCAAAAATCGCTCCACGCAATCTTGCTTGTCTCGAGCCGATACGTTAAACGACGCTTTCGCGCGTAGGGGTGTAGCTCAGTTGGTAGAGCGTCGGTCTCCAAAACCGAATGTCGTAGGTTCGAGTCCTATCGCCCCTGCCACGCGTGTGCCCCGAACGGGGGCGAACCAAAGGAATACCGGCGAATGGCCAATCCAATTCAGATGATTCGAAACGCACCGCAGTTCATTCAGCAGGTGCGCGCCGAGACCGCGAAAGTAACCTGGCCGACCCGGCAGGAAACCATCACAACGACGATTATGGTTTTCATCATGGTCACGTTGACAGCGATCTTCTTTCTGTTGGTCGATCAGGTTTTGAACTTCATGGTTGAGATGATCGTCGCCCTGGGGACTTGATTTTTGTTCCCTGCCCGGTAAAACCCTCGCATCAACTGTAATTTGACGCATGATTCAGGCGTTCGCTTCCACGGTTCAGGGGCGCGCGCGATGATCCATGCCTTTCAGACGGGTCGGACATGGCGCATCGCTGGTATATCGTTCACGCATACTCGAATTTCGAGGGAAAAGTCGCGGAAGCCATCCGTAACGAGGCCGAGCGTAAGGGTCTGACGGAAGCTTTCGAAGAAATCCTCGTTCCCACGGAACAGGTGATCGAGGTCCGGCGTGGCAAGAAGGTCGAGGTTCCGCGCAAGAACTTTCCCGGCTATGTTCTCGTCAAGATGGATATGACCGATCCGGCCTATCACCTCGTCAAGGACACCAAAAGCGTTGTTGGCTTTCTCGGTGATGGTGGCAAGCCCCAGCCTGTCCCCCAGATGGAAATCGACCGGATCATGGATACGGCAGAAGATTCCACCGAACGCCCGCGCCCCACGATCACGTTCGAGGTTGGCGAGAAGATCAAGGTTATCGACGGCCCATTCGAATCCTTCCTTGGCGACGTACAGGATGTGGACCACGAGAACGCGCGCCTGAAAGTGTCCGTTTCGATCTTCGGTCGCGAAACCCCTGTGGAACTGGAATATGCGCAGGTCTCCAAACAGGGATAAGGCCGCATAATACGGCCAGCATGATCCTTTTGCCGCAGGGCGTGACCCGCCGGGCCGGGCGGTGTAACGAATGGGAAACCGTGTAATTCAGGAATATCCCATGGCCGACCCTCTTCGTATCGTTATTCCCGGTTGTTCGGGCCGTATGGGGCAAATGCTCGTGCGGGAGGTTCTGGAGACGGACGGGGCGGTGCTCCATTCGGTGACGGAACGTGCAGGCCATGACTGGATCGGTAAGGATATTGGCGCGGCGATGGGGCTGGGGCGCGATCTGGGCGTGGTCGTTGGTGATGATCCGCTGGAGGCCGTGCTGAACGCCCATGCGATGATTGATTTCACGTCACCTGATGCCACGGTTGCCCATGCGGGATTGGCCGCACAAGCGAAGCTGGTGCATGTAATTGGAACGACGGGGTTTGCGCCGGAGCATCTGGTGAAACTGTCCGCTGCCGCGCGTCATGCGGTGATCGTGCGGGCGGGGAATATGTCGCTGGGGGTGAACCTGCTGACGATCCTGACCGAAAAGGTCGCGCGCGCGCTGGATGCTGATTTTGATATTGAAATCGTGGAGTCGCATCATAACCGCAAGGTCGATGCTCCCTCCGGTACTGCATTGATGCTGGGCGAAGCCGCCGCCGAAGGGCGCGGGGTGGCGCTTGAAGACGTGTCCGACCGGGGCCGCGATGGCATCACCGGTGCGCGGAGGCGGGGGACCATCGGCTTCCACGCGATCCGGGGTGGGGATGTGGTGGGCGAGCATGACGTGATCTTCGCCGCCGATGGAGAGCGCATCGTATTGCGGCATCTGGCGACGGACCGCCGCATTTTCGCACGCGGCGCGCTGAAGGCCGCGTTCTGGGGACGGGGCCGCTCAACCGGCGAATATGCGATGATTGATGTGCTGGGGCTGGCGGAGTAGGCCGCATGGGTTTTCTGATATAGGTAGTCGGGGCAAGGCAGTAGGTGTATATGGTTTGTTCCAGAAACACCCTTATTGTCAGCCATTGCGGAAACCCCCTTGTCCTCTGATCTTTTCACTGACCCGGATGCCAGGCCTTACGCTGTCATGGTTCCCCTGCCGCTGCCCGGTCCACTCGATTATCTGAGTGAGGAGCCGTTGACACCGGGAGATTATGTCGCCGTGACTGTTTCGGGGCGTGAGACAGTAGGGGTCGTTTGGGGGCAGGGGACTGGCGAAACGAGCAAGCTCAAACCTGTGCTGCGGCGTCTTGATTTACCGCCTATGCCGGAGGCGATGCGGGGGCTGATCGACCGGGCGGCGCGCTATACGTTGACGCCACCGGGGATGATGCTGCGACAGGCAACCCGTGCGCCGGGGCTGCTGGAGCCTGAGAAACCGCGTGCTGTGCTGGTGCGTGGCTCTGGTGAGCCGCAAGTGATGACCGATGCCCGCCGCCGCGTTGTTGATGCCGTAATGGCCTCACCGGGCCTTGCCGCCGCTGATCTGGCGCGGGAAGCGGGGGTGTCTGGCGGCGTCGTCAAGGGATTGATCGAGGCGGGCGCGCTGGAGGTACACCAAGCGCCACAGGACCGGCCACCGCCAAAACTTGATCCCGATTTTCGCGTGGCCAAGCTCAATGCCGAGCAATCCGAAGCCAGCGAAGCGATCACCGAATCCATCGCCGCGCAGAAATTCGAAACGCTGTTGCTTGATGGCGTGACGGGATCGGGTAAGACCGAGACGTATCTGGAGGCCGTCGCGGCCAGTGTTGCTGCGGGTCGGCAAGCCCTGATCCTGCTGCCGGAAATTGCCCTGACCGCTGATTTTATCCGCCGGGTGCGTGAGCGATTCGGGGCGCCCCCGGTCGAGTGGCATTCGGGTGTGACCTCCGCTGCCCGCCGCCGCGCCTGGAAAGCCGTGGCGCGGGGGCAGGCGCAGGTGGTTGCGGGGGCGCGGTCAGCGCTGTTCCTGCCGTTTGCCGATCTGGCCCTGATCGTGGTGGATGAGGAACATGACCAGAGCTACAAGCAGGATGATATTGTACCTTATCAGGCGCGGGACATCGCTGTGTTGCGGGCCGCACAGGAGGGCTGCACTGCGGTTCTTGCATCGGCCACGCCCTCGCTGGAAAGCTGGATCAATGCCGGGATGGGCAAATATCGTCACCTGACCCTGCGTGAACGGCATGGCTCGGCTGTGCTGCCGTTTCTCAGCGCCATCGACCTGCGCGCCGATCCACCCGAAAAGGGTATGTGGCTGTCGCCTGAACTGGTCGGGGCAACCCGCGACGTGAATGCGCGCGGGGAACAGGCGCTCTTTTTCCTGAACCGGCGTGGCTATGCCCCGCTGACGCTGTGCCGCAAATGTGGATGGCGCGCAGGCTGTAATCAATGTTCGGCCTGGCTGGTGGAACATCGGGGGCGAGGGGCGCTTTTGTGCCATCAATGCGGTTGGCGCGAGCCGTTTCCCCGCGCCTGTCCCGAATGTGGCACCGAAGACAGCCTTGCCGCTTGTGGCCCCGGTGTCGAGCGAATCGCCGAGGAAGCGCGTGAGCGGTTTCCGCTTGCCCGCGTGGAAATTCTGTCGAGTGACCAGACGCCTGACCCAAAGGCGCTTCAGGATCAGATCAAATCCATTACCGGGGGTGGCGCGGATATTATTGTTGGCACTCAGATCGTTGCGAAAGGGCACAATTTTCCCCTTCTGACACTCGTGGGTGTGGTCGATGCTGATCTGGGCCTTGCGGGGGGTGATCTGCGCGCGGCTGAACGCACGTTCCAGCTACTCAATCAGGTTGCGGGCAGGGCGGGCAGGGCAGAAAAGCCGGGCCGGGCGATGCTTCAGACGACCATGCCCGATCATCCGGTGCTGCGGGCCATCCTCGATGGTGACGCGCATCGGTTCCGCACCCGGCTTTCAGAAGAACGCCAACAGGCCCGGATGCCGCCCTACACGCGATTGATCGCTGTGATCGTGCAGGGCGAAGACGAAGAAAAGGTGTGGCAGGTATCGCGCGCCCTGGCCGCCGCCGGAAACCTGCTGACCGAAGCGGGGGTAGACGTCTTTGGCCCTGCGCCTGCGCCCTATGCCATGCTGCGCGGCAAGCATCGGGTGCGAATGTTGCTGCGTATGGCGCGGGGAATCGATCATCCGCGCGTTGTTCGTGCATGGCGTGACACGGTAAAAGTGCCATCGGGGATTCGCGTCATTTTCGACGTCGATCCCTACTCGTTCCTATGACATCCCCTAAAATGAGCGTTTCATACCTTTGCCACTTATGGCCAGGCCCACGATAATGGCGAAGATGACAAAAAGGGCGATATAGGCTGGAATCCTGCTGCCGTTTCCCCGTGGGCGTGGGGTATTTTTTTTGCTGACTCTGCTTGTTGCAGAAGATTGCCCAGATCCCAGAGGTTCAAGGGTACGCCCTGTGAGGATGCGCTCGATCCCGACCTGCCCTTCGTGAAAGTAGTTGGATGTTGTGAATAACAACCACTGACTGCTTTTTGCGAGACTCTGAAAGGCGGGAAAATCCGACCATGGTGCGCTGACAGAATCATGCCATTCGGTGTCTGTATTACCAAACGGGTTTGAGGGGACCACGAGGGTCCAGTCTTCCGCGATTTCCGTGCCTTGTGGTTCGGTGATCCAAAAGTCTGCGGCCAGATCCTGTGTATCAGGATTCAGGATGGTGCTGGCTTTTATTTCAGCGATGATCGTTTCGTGGTTCGCCTCATTACGCTTTTTCTGCGCAGTCAGTTGTTCGCGTTCGGCACGGTTTTCCCGTGCGGAAGGTTTTTTGACACGGGCTGTCCAGGAATTTGGTTGTTTTCGCTCGACACGCTTTTTTCGGGTTGGCGATTCTTTGACGCGGGAGACCCAGGGACTCGGTTGTGCAGGACGATCCAGAATATTTGATTCGACTATGCTCGTGAAACTGCGGCGGGTAACGGGGCGCGGGGCGGCTGTGCGGGCGGGAGCGGCCTGCTCTGTTCTGGCCTCCGCTTGCTTGGTGATGACTGTGGCGCTGGCGGCCATAGACATTGCTACGGTCAGGATGAGAATCCCTGGCATGATCAATTGGTTCCTGATCTGGTTCATGGCATTATACTTTGACGCGTAGGGTGGGCGGCACTGGCGCGCGCGTTATATGCGACGGCGTCCCTTTCCGGGAGTGTGACGGAAAAGGACGCCGAATCCCGGAGGTTGGGACGGCTAGGTAAGGCCATCCCGTCGCGTCGGGAGTGTGGGAATCAAACCTTGCGACGTGCTCCGGCCATGCCCGCAAGACCTGCAAGGATCAGGAAAAGCGTTGCAGGGGCAGGAACCTGGCCACCACCCGGATTTCCGGCAATGGTATAGAAGAAGCCAGTGAGGTTGAATTCGATCTGCTTTTTGGCGTTGTGGAAATAGTTGGATGTAGCAGTCAAAACCCAGTCACCGCCTGCGGTTACGCCATCAAATGCCGAAGTTCGGACCCAATGGTCATTCGTAGCACCGGCAAGCCCGCCGAGATTTGCAGTCGTTCCGGCGTGGGACAGCGTGAAGGTCCACGCGTTGGCCGCTTCATTTCTGGCGTCGTAATCTGTCTGTCCCGGACGCGTTTTCCACCAATACCTGATGTCTCTGATATCCAGCTGTACCGCCCCGTCAATGACGCGGGTGGCGTCAACACCAGTGGAGAACGTCGTGGAAGCGGCTCCACCTGAGGCGTCAAGCAACGTGCGACCCTCGTTGAATGATGTGCGCTCGCGTGGGTCGATCACGGTGGCGTTGGCATCGGGGGTAGTGGCGAGAACGGTGACGAGAACACCAAAGGCTGCGGCAGAGAGTTTAAGGATGTTCATAGTGTCTTGCTCCATGATCTTGTGTACCGGATCGTCGTGATCTGCCCTGAGCATGCCCTGAGCAAGAAGCGTGCACATTGGGGATTTTTGGTCTTACTTTTTTGGCTGCGACCGAAAGACTGCAAGATTTCGACGGCGGCGTATTGTCATGTCCGTAAGGCCTGTGCTACTCGTCCGCGCGTTCGCAGGACATTCGTTCGTGCATCACCCCGAAACCTTTGAATGAGGTCGCCTTGTCGTCAGCCGCTTCGCTTTCCGGTGCTTCCGGTCGCTACGCCTCCGCGATTTTCGATCTTGCGAAGTCGTCCGGTGTGCTCGACGCCGTCGCTTCGGAGTTTGACGCCCTCGGTGGCGTCCTGAAGGACAATCCAGAACTTGCCGGAGTGATCTCCAGCCCTGCCTACTCGCGTGAGGTGCAGGGATCGATCATAGCGGCAGTAACAAAGAAAATGGGTGCTTCTGACCTGACGGGTAAATTCGTCGGTTTGATGGCACAGAGGGGACGCCTTGCCCTGTTGCCCGAAGCGATGGAGGGTTTTTCTGCCCTTCTGGCCGAGGAGCGCGGCGAGGAAACGGCGGAAGTAATTTCCGCCAAACCCCTGAGCGAGATGCAGCGCACTGCACTCGCACAAAACCTGAAATCCTCCTTCGGCAAGGATGTTAAGATCGACGCAAGTGTCGATCCTTCCCTGCTGGGGGGTCTTATCGTTAAAGTCGGCAGCAAGATGGTCGATGCTTCGCTCAAGTCGAAGCTCGAACGCCTCGAACTCGCCATGAAAGAACACTGAGCTAAAGGGAACTTCGTGATGAGCATCCAGGCGTCGGAAATTTCCGCAATCCTGAAAGAGCAGATCCAGAACTTCGGTCAGGAGGCGCAAGTCTCCGAGATCGGAAGGGTTCTGACAGTTGGCGATGGTATCGCCCGTGTCCATGGTCTTGATAATGTACAGGCCGGGGAGATGGTTGAATTCCCCGGTGGTGTCCGGGGCATGGCCCTGAACCTCGAAGCCGATAATGTCGGCGTCGTTCTGTTTGGCGATGACCGGGCCATTAAGGAAGGCGATACCGTCAAACGATCCGGCGATATCGTGGACATTCCTGCCGGAATGGGTCTGCTGGGTCGCGTTGTAGACGCGCTGGGCGAGCCGATTGATGGCAAGGGTCCGATTGAATTTTCCGAGCGTATCCGCGCCGAAGTGAAGGCTCCGGGCATCATCCCCCGTAAGTCGGTGCATGAACCGATGGCGACGGGCCTGAAAGCCATCGACGCCCTGATCCCGATTGGTCGTGGTCAGCGCGAGCTGGTCATTGGCGACCGTCAGACCGGCAAGACCGCTGTGGTTCTGGATGCGATCCTGAACCAGAAAGTCTATAATGACGCGGCTGGTGACGATAACAGCAAGAAAGTTTTCTGCGTTTACGTCGCTGTTGGTCAAAAACGTTCCACCGTCGCACAGCTTGTAAAAAAGCTCGAAGAAGAAGGCGCGATGGAATATACTTGCGTCGTCGCGGCCACGGCGTCGGATGCTGCACCGATGCAGTTCCTTGGCCCCTATGCCGGGTGCGCCATTGCCGAATATTTCCGCAATAATGGTATGCACGCGCTGATCATTTATGATGATCTGTCGAAGCAGGCCGTTTCATATCGTCAGATGTCCCTGCTTCTGCGTCGCCCACCGGGTCGTGAAGCTTATCCGGGTGATGTTTTCTATCTACACTCGCGGCTTCTGGAACGTGCGGCCAAAATGGATGAGGCGTATGGGTCCGGGTCGATGACGGCGCTGCCCCTGATCGAAACCCAGGCGGGCGACGTGTCGGCGTTTATTCCGACGAACGTGATTTCGATCACCGACGGTCAGATCTTCCTTGAAACCGAACTGTTCTATCAGGGTGTACGGCCCGCCGTGAACGTCGGTCTCTCGGTCTCTCGCGTGGGATCGGCGGCGCAGACGAAAGCGATGAAGTCGGTTGCAGGCTCGATTAAGCTGGAGCTTGCACAGTATCGCGAGATGGCAGCGTTTGCCCAGTTTGGTTCTGACCTTGATGCCTCGACGCAGAAACTTCTGAACCGGGGTGCGCGTCTGACTGAATTGCTCAAACAGGCGCAGTATTCGCCGCTCACAACTGCCGAGCAGGTTATTGTGCTCTATGCGGGAACGCAGGGTTATCTCGATACGCTGCCAGTCAACAAGGTGACGGAATTCGAGGCCGCGCTGTTGTCATCCTTCCGTGGGACGCACTCGGATATTCTGGATGAGATCACGAATAACGACCAGAAGATCACAGGCGACATCGAAGACCGCATCAAAGCGGGCATTGATGGCGTTCTGAAAAGCTTCGAAGAAGCCTGATTCGATCCTGGCGCGACCCCCTACAGGGGACGCGCCTTCGTCCGCCCAAGTGAAGACATCGGAGTGACGGCCCATGCCGAGCCTCAAGGATCTCAAGGTCCGCATCAATTCGGTCAAATCGACCCGAAAGATCACGAAGGCCATGCAGATGGTCGCGGCAGCGAAACTGCGCCGTGCGCAGGAAGCAGCCGAAGCCTCGCGCCCTTATGCCGCGCGGATGTCGGCTGTGTTGTCGAATATTGCCACGGGCAACAAGGATAACCCCGAAGCGCCCGAACTGTTGCGCGGTACGGGTGAAGACAAACGGCATTTGCTGGTTATCTGCACTGCGGAACGTGGCCTCTGTGGCGGGTTCAACTCCTCCATCGTGCGGCGCGCAAAACAGGACGTTATTCGTCTTGGCAGTGAAGGCAAGGATGTGAAAATCCTGTGCGTTGGCCGTAAGGGCCGCGAACAGCTCAAGCGTGAATACGCACATCTGTTCGTTGACGATCAAATTGCGTTCGAGGGCGTGAAGAAGATTTCATATGCACAGGCCGAAGAGGTTGCATCGCGCATCCTCGGCTCATTCGCCGGTGGTGAATATGATGTCATCACGCTCTATTACGCCGAGTTCGAATCGGTGCTGACGCAGACACCACAGGCGCTTCAGGTCATCCCCGCGACCATCGAAGCGGTTGAACAGGATGCCGGTTCCAATTCGACCTACGAATACGAACCGGACGAAACGGCACTGCTTGCCGAATTGCTGCCCAAGAACATCACTGTTCAGATATATCGTGCACTGCTCGAAAACGCGGCTTCCGAACAGGGGGCGCGGATGTCGGCGATGGACAATGCGACGCGCAATGCGGGCGAGATGGTCGATAAGCTGACCTTGCAATATAACCGCTCGCGCCAGGCGTCGATTACCAGCGAACTGATCGAAATCATCTCAGGTGCCGAGGCACTTAACGGCTGACACTAATACTTCTGCCGCCAGTTTCGCCGGGGCAGGTTTTAAACGGAGACAGAACATGGCTGACGGAACCGTCGGAAAAGTAAGTCAGGTCATCGGGGCCGTGGTCGATGTGAAGTTCGATGGCGAACTTCCCGCCATTATGAACGCGCTCGAAACCGATAACAACGGCAACCGCCTTGTGCTGGAAGTTGCCCAGCACCTTGGCGAGGGCGAGGTGCGCACCATCGCGATGGACGCGACCGAGGGGCTGGTTCGTGGACAATCGGTCAGCGACACCGGCGAGCCGATTGCTGTGCCTGTGGGCAGTGCAACGCTTGGGCGCATTATGAACGTCATCGGTGAGCCGATTGACGAAAAAGGCCCGGTCAACGCCCAAAAGCGTCTGCCCATTCACCGCCCTGCACCGGATTTTGTCGAGCAATCGACCGAGGGCGAAATTCTCGTCACCGGCATCAAGGTGGTTGACCTGCTGGCCCCGTATTCCAAGGGGGGTAAAATTGGTCTCTTCGGTGGTGCGGGCGTCGGCAAGACCGTTCTTATCATGGAGTTGATCAACAACATTGCGAAGGTTCACTCCGGCGTGTCGGTGTTTGCCGGTGTTGGCGAGCGGACGCGCGAGGGGAACGATCTGTACCACGAGATGATCGAATCCGGCGTTATCTCGCTCGAAAATCCCGAAGATTCGAAAATTGCGCTGGTCTATGGCCAAATGAATGAACCTCCCGGAGCTCGCGCCCGTGTTGCGCTGTCGGGTTTGACCGTGGCCGAGGAATTCCGTGATGCGTCGGGGGCAGACGTTCTGTTCTTCGTGGATAACATCTTCCGCTTCTCGCAGGCCGGTTCGGAAGTGTCCGCACTGCTGGGGCGTATCCCTTCCGCTGTGGGGTATCAACCGACGCTTGCGACCGATATGGGCGCGATGCAGGAACGAATTACGACGACCAAGAACGGGTCGATTACCTCTGTGCAGGCCGTATACGTTCCTGCGGATGACTTGACCGACCCTGCACCCGCAACCACCTTTGCTCACCTCGATGCGACGACCGTTCTTTCGCGCCAGATTGCAGAGCTGGGTATCTATCCGGCAGTGGACCCGCTTGATTCGACCTCGCGAATTCTCGATCCTTCCATCGTTGGTGACGAGCATTACGCAGTGGCACGTCAGGTTCAGGAAATCCTGCAACGCTACAAGGCGCTTCAGGACATCATTGCCATTCTCGGCATGGACGAACTGTCGGAAGAGGATAAGCTGGCCGTTGCCCGCGCACGCAAGATCCAGCGTTTCCTCAGCCAACCCTTCGATGTGGCGACGGTCTTTACCGGCGCGCCCGGTGTACAGGTGCCGCTGGAAAAAACCATTGATGGCTTCAAGCGCCTTTGTGCCGGTGAATTTGATCACCTGCCTGAAGCGGCCTTCTACCTCGTCGGTGACATTGACGAAGCTGTTGCGAAGGCAACCAAGCTGGCCGAGGCTGCCTGATTATGGCCGCCGCGACAATGAAAGTCGAACTTGTCTCACCCGAACGCATCCTTGCGTCGCTTGAGGCGGAGAAGGTTCTGCTACCCGGAGCTGATGGGGATTTCACGGCGATGCCGGGGCACGTTCCTATTGCGACATCACTCAGCCCCGGCGCGGTTCGCATCATCAATGGGGCTGACGAACAGCACTATCTGATTGCCGGGGGTTTCGCTGAGGTCTCTGGTGAAGCGATCTCAATCCTTGCGGAGTTTGCTTCTCACCGGGATGAGGCGACGGCTGAGATGTTTCAGTCTTCGCTGGAAGCCGCTGAAAAAAATCTCGAAGGGCTTGAAAAAGAGGCACTTGCCGAGGCCACACGTCGCTACGGCAATCTCAAATCGATGATCGAAACGCTGGGTCGCGCTGCCTGAGTAACCGAATGATCGAAATATGCCGGAAGGGGGTCGGGAAACCGGCCCCTTTTTTGTTTGGCATTCAGAATACCTTAGGCCCGCAATACAGCTTCAAAATCCTTGAAGACGGCAATGTAGAGATCGCGCTTGAATGGAACGATACTCTCGATCAGGTCAGCAGGCTCCATCCAGCGCCATTCGCAAAATTCGGCATTATCAGTCTCGATGTTCACATCCGCATCAGTGCCGAGAAAGCGCATGGCGAACCACATCTGCTCCTGGCCCCGGAATTTGCCACCCCAGATTTTGCCGAGCAACTCGTCGGGTAAGTCATAGCGTAGCCAGTCTTGCGACTGTGCCTCTACAGTCACCCGTGCGGATGATACGCCTGTCTCTTCGCGCAATTCGCGCAAGGCTGCTTCCTCTGGCAATTCCCCGAAATCAATTCCGCCTTGTGGCATTTGCCAGGCATCGACTGGATTATCAATCCGTTTGCCGGCAAAGACTGACCCGTCATCACGGAACAGAACGACTCCGGCACAAGGTCGGTAGGGCAATATGCTCGTCTCTTTGCCGGTTTTTTTTGCCATCTTCGCTTTCCTATCCGGCGTCTTCGAGCCGGTTTACGGGTACGAAGACGATGCCGCGTTGCTCCGCAGCAGCGACCCAATTTTCAAGTATATCAATACTGTCCCGATACGCTGTGGCGATGCCAATTGCAACTCCATCGCGGCGGGCCTCGGTCTCAAGCGTCGAAAGCCGGTCCAGCATTATGGCCGTATTTCGCTCTCTATCGACAGACATGATCCCCGCTGCATAGGGGACGTCTTGCGATTTTGCCATGAACCCAAGACGGCTTTGCCCGCTTGGCTGGTTCTCGAACAGGAATAATCCGCGCGAAGCGATCTCGTCGATCACGGGTGCTGCGGCATCTTCCGATTGACTGAATTTTGCTCCGAGATAGCTGGAGATCCCCGAAGCTCCCGGTACGCGCGACAGTGCGTTGTTCATCCTTGTTATATTGACTTCGCCGGTATTGCTTATGCGCAGGGTTAGCGGCTCTCCGGGGTCGCGCAGTGGATTGACCGGCTCCATCGGAATTTCAGCGAGGATCGTATGGCCGTCTGCAATCGCGGCTTTGGCGAGGGTTTTGGTGCGTTTGCCAATGGGGGCAAAAGCGAAGGTTATGCCCTTGGGCAGTTTGTCGATTGCCTGCTGTGTCGTTGTCTCGTTGATACCGGCGGCCGTAACGACCAGTGCAATGCGAGGGGCAGGGCTGTTCGATGAGGTGGCAGGGCGTGTTATTGAAGTGGGGTCGGGATTGATGGTTGTTTCCCGCTGGGGAGCTGCGACCACATCCTGTAGTGGTTCCAGTAAGGTGGTCTCTATTCCATTTGTTGCGGCCCGTACTGGTATCGCAGCCCGCACCGGACGTTCGGGTTTTCGCTTTGGGGCGGGCATGAACTTTTGTACGGCATCTACAACGATGGACGGCTGCGCAGCCGTTACAGACAACAGGGCTATTTTCAGGTCCGGAGCGGTATCCGGTTGAGCGGGCAGCAGTCGGGCGGGCTGTGTGAAGCGAGGAACGGTTGGGTGAATGACTGTCTTAGTCCCGGCTTGCGCCCCTATTGGCCGTGATCCCAATGCTGTGCCGTTCAGGATGCGGTCGATAGGCCGTTCAGATGACACGAAACCCCGTTTCGCTTCCACGGCTGTGTCAGCTTCTTCCAAATTCGAAATGAGAGGTACGGCAATTGCCGTGCAGCCGAGAAATCCGAAAACCACGGAAACAGGCAACAATTCACGCGGAAAAGAAAGACGTTTCATACCAAATCACCCCGGTAGATACAGCGGACATTGTCCAATCAAACACATCGCGATTGCCATTCGGTGAAGCCTGTATGCTTTCAGGCAGATAAGATGAGGGAGGCCAAAATAAAAAACGCCCGCCGGGGAGGGCGGGCGTTTTGTCGGTTTTCGGAAGGGGTTGGATCAGTTTTCGTCATCCAGGGACGAATAGACCGATAGACCCTGCATCAGGTCCAGCGCATAGGAGAGCTGGTAATCCTCTTCACGCAGTTCCAGGCGACGTTTGTGCAACGCTTCGTCATCAGCGCGTTGTTTCACATCCTCGTCGGTCAGACTGTCATTGCTCAGGCTACCGCGTATCTGCGACTCGGAGTAGCTGCGGCGGTTTGATTTTTTGCCGTCATCCTCCTTCAGCTCAACCTGTTCGACGATGATATCGGGTTCGATGCCAAGCGCCTGAATCGAGCGGCCCGACGGTGTGTAGTAGCGCGCGGTGGTCAGGCGGATCGCACCTTTTGACGCCAGCGGCATAATCGTCTGCACGGAACCCTTGCCGAAGGTTTTTTCACCCACGACGATCCCGCGACGATGATCCTGAATGGCCCCTGCCACGATTTCGGAGGCCGAGGCCGACCCGCCGTTCACCAGCACAACAACCGGCTTGCCATCTGCCAGATCGCCTTTTTGCGCGTTGTAGCGGTCTGCATTGCGTTGGTCACGCCCGCGCGTCGAGACGATCTCTCCCTGGTCAAGGAAGGCATCAGAGACTGCAACAGCCTGTGTCAGAAGGCCGCCGGGGTTATTACGCAGGTCGATAATGTAGCCACTGACCTCGTTCGCGCCCAGCTCCTCCTTGATGGCAGCGATGGATTTGGCGAGGTTCTGGAATGTTTTCTCGGAGAATTTCGAGACCCGCAGCACGCCCACATCCCCTTCGATCCGATGCCTGACTGCTTTGATCTCAATGACCGCACGGGTCAATTTGACATCCATCGGCTCTTCTTCGCCTTCGCGGGCGATGGTCAATTCGATGTCTGTGCCGACCAGACCGCGCATCAAATCGACCGCCTCGCCGATGGTCATGCCGAGCACTGATTCACCGTCGATATGCGTGATGAAGTCGTTGGCCTTGATGTCGGCGGCGGCGGCGGGGGTATCGTCGATGGGAGAGACGACCTTAACGAAGCCGTCTTCCATCGTCACTTCGATCCCAAGGCCGCCAAACTCACCTTTGGTGTCGTCCTGCATATCGGTGAAGTTGTCGGGGTTCAGATAGCTGGAGTGAGGATCAAGCGAAGTGAGCATCCCGTTGATGGCAGCCTCGATCAGCTCTTTTTCGTTAACTTCCTCGACATAGGCCGAGCGCGTACGCTCGAACACGTCACCGAACAGATCGAGAGATTCATAGGTCGATGCTGCAAAGGCTGGCTTCACGAGGGAGGGGACACCGAATTGCGCAGTGAGCGCGATTCCGGCGGCAGCACCAAACAGCGCGGCGGTCAGGGTCTTGTTCATGGAGATTCAACCTTTCGGATCGTTTGGCTCCCGGATGGGCCGAACCACACACCGGGGTCTATGGGCTTTCCGCGTAACCGCATCTGCAGATAGAGCGATGCGACGGCATTGGCGGAGAGTGCGGATTGATCAGCGAGGAACTCCTCGCTTTCGGAAATGGGGCCGGTAAGCGTCCCAATGGGTTCGCCGCGCTGGACGACGTCCCCTTTCTTGCGGATGAGATCGGATAGACCGGCGAGGACAATCTGGTAATCCTCACCAATATCGACGACGGCCACGAGGCCGAAGCTGTTGACAGGACCGGCATAGGAAAGTGTGCCGTCCCAGGGGGCGTAGACGAAGGCATAGGGCTTGGCGTCGAACACCATGCCAAGGGCTTCGTTGCCAGTTGCCGCCTGATCGAATTCCTGTGCGACTTCGCCGGTAACAGGCCACAGGAACTTTCCGCGGGCTTCATGCAAGGGGCGGGGAGGGGGCAGCATCCGCTGTGCAGGGCGGATTTGCGCCTGACGGATGGGTTTCGGCGGCGGAGTGGGCGAGCGCACAGTCAGGCGTTGCAGGCGTTGGGCGCGTTCGGTCAGGTCTTCGGCCTCCTTTTTGAGAACCTCGGCCTGTTCCATCGTTTCCTGCTGCAATTCCTTGCGCTTGCCGACCAAAGCCCACAATTCGCGCTCGCGATCACGCAAGGCTTTGATGGAATCCTTCGTCGCCTCGCGCGCTGCTTCGGTCTGAAGTCGCAGATCCTCGATGCGGGCAACCCGTGCGAGGGTCGCTTGTGCATCGGTCTGGAGGGCGTCGCGCAGCCCTGCCAGCGCACTTGCGCCCCGTGCCGCCATCAGCGGATCACCGCCATAGGCGACAAGTTCCGGGGCGCTGGATTTCGACAGGGCAACCATGGCGGAGAAGGCGGCGGCGTTCTGACGGCGACGCACACGCAGGGCTTCGGTTGCACCGGCTTCCTCGTTGGCGAGTGTGACGAGTTTGGCGCGGGATTTGGAAACCTCGGTTTCAAGTTCCGCGATCTCTTTCTTGATTTCTTCGATCCGCTTTTCGTCGCGTAATGTGGCGGCGGCGGTTGCGAGAGCCTGTTTCTCCATTTCAGCGGCGCGTTGGGCGCTGATGCGGGAATTGCGTTTGAGAATTTCGGCCTGTGCCGGATCGACGTAGACGCCGCCCTGTTGCTGTGCGAGCGCGGCATTACCAAGGCCAAACGCGCAGCACCCGGCGAGAAGCAGGGCGCGCATCATGCCTGTTCCCCCACGATCAATGAGCGCCCGGTCATTGCGTCGGGTTTCTTCAGGCCAAGCAGGGCAAGCAACGTTGGGGCAACATCGGCAAGACGTCCATGTTCAAGTGCGACATTCCCTTTTCCGAACAGCCAGACAGGCACCTTGTTAAGCGTATGGGCCGTGTGCGGTCCGCCCGTTTCCGGGTCGATCATTGTTTCGCAGTTCCCGTGATCTGCACATATCAGCATTGCACCCCCTGCCTCCCCGATTGCCGCGATCGCCTTTCCAAGCCCGGCATCCACCGCTTCGACTGCTGCGATTGCGGCGTTGATGTCGCCTGTATGACCAACCATGTCCGGGTTTGCATAGTTTGTCACGATCAAGTCGTAATCGCCGGACTGAATGGCCGAAACAAGGCGCTCCGTTACTGCGCCTTCTGACATTTCCGGTTGCAGGTCATAGGTCGCGACCTTGGGGCTGGGGGCCATATGGCGCTCTTCCTGTGGGTTGGGCGTCTCAATGCCACCATTGAAGAAGAATGTCACATGGGGGTATTTTTCCGTCTCTGCGAGGCGCAGTTGGCGCAGGCCCGCGCGAGCGATGACATGGCCAAGCGTATCCTCGATTTCCTCATCCGCAAACACGGCGTCCATATAAGCCCGGTGCGCCGTTGAATATTCCACCATGCCTGTACATGCGGCAAAGGCCGGGGCGGTGCGGGCGAATTCGGTGAAGTCGGGCGCGGCAAAGGCGGCCATGATTTCCCGCGTGCGATCTGTGCGAAAACTGGTGCAGAACAGCCCATCGCCGGGGTTCATACCCGCGTAATCCCCAATGACTGTCGGCAGGATGAATTCGTCGGATTCATCACGTGCATAGGCGGCGGTGATGGCATTTTCCGCGCTTGTCGCCCGCTGCCCTTCACCCAGCATCATTGCGCGGTAGGCCGTCTCAACCCGATCCCAGCGATTATCGCGATCCAATGCGTAGAATCGACCGGAGACTGTCGCGATTTCGATGCCGGGGGTGTTATCGAGGTCGTCCCTGAAATCCTTGAGGTCAGTCGCGATACTGCGGGGGGGCACGTCGCGCCCATCGCCAATCAGGTGCAGGCGAACGGCTATTCCCTCACCTGCGATCAACTTCGCGATATAGGCGAGATGCCGCTGATGCGCATGAACGCCGCCGGGGGAGAGCAGGCCGACCAGATGGCAAACCCCGCCGCTCGCCTTCAGGGCCGTGATATGCGTGCGCACGGCTTCGCGGTGATCGAAGGAGCGGTCTGCGATGGCCGCGTCGATCTTTGGCAGGTCCATCAGCACAACGCGCCCTGCGCCGATATTCATGTGACCGACTTCAGAATTGCCCATTTGCCCTTCTGGCAAGCCCACATCAGGGCCATGGGTTATCAGGGTCGCCATTGGGCAGGTGTTTGTCAGATGGTCAAGGGTCGGCGTTCGGGCCAATGCCACGGCATTCCCCTCGCGCTCGGCCCGCTGGCCCAACCCGTCGAGAATTACGAGAGCTATTGTCCCCTTTGTCGTTCTGCCGTCCACTAATGCCCCTCCAGCCCTTTTTTACACCGTACTGGCGGGATACACGCCCGTCCAGCCGTCGCAACGACACCCTTCGTCGCAATTTCGTAATCACGGGAGTAGGGTTAACGGATCGGAAATTAATAAATCGTCACTGGGCGTGAAACGCGGTCAGATTACACCTGAATCGTCAGAAGACGCACGGTTCACATTATCCACCCCGGTGGTAGGGATGGTTCGCGGCAATGGCCAGCGCGCGATAGAGCTGTTCAGCCAGCATCGCCCGCACGAGCATATGCGGCCATGTCATCTTTCCAAAGGAAATCAGGCGATTGGCATGGGCGCGCACGGCATCGGAATGGCCGTCTGCCCCGCCGATGGCAAACGCGATACCCGGCACACCGTCGTCACGGGCCGTCGTGAGCAAGGCAGAGAAGGCATCGCTGTCCATCGTCTTGCCGCGCTCGTCGAGCGCAATAAGCGTATGGTTATGGGGCAGGCGATCAAGCAGCCGTGCGCTTTCCACCTCGCGCCCCGCCCCTTTTGCATCGATTTCGGCAATGTCCAGTGCCGCAAGGCCCATACCGCGCCCCAGGGCATCAAAGCGGACGCGGTATTCCTCGGTCAGCAACCGTTCGGGGCCAGCCTTTGACCGGCCCACGGCGAGGATCGAAACCCTCATCTTTCAGACATCAGCCGTTGAGGTGGCTGCCGTCGATGCCCGTTTCCCCGGCCCCTGTCCACATCCGCTCAAGGTTGTAAAATTCGCGCACTTCGGGGCGGAAGATATGAACGATCACATCTCCGGCGTCGATCAGCGCCCAGTCGCCTTGCGTCACGCCTTCGAGGCGCGGCACGATATGGCCATCGCGTTTGAGCTTTTCGACAACTTTTTCGGACATGGTAACGACCTGTCTGGTCGATGTTCCCGTTGCGATGACCATGTGGTCCGCGATCGGGGTCTTTCCGTTGAGGTCGATGGGAACGACATCGCTTGCCTTTGCATCCTCCAGCGTATCGAGGACAAGGGCCAGCATCGCATCGGGTGAAAGCGGTGTCTTGCCGCCGGTCGAACCCGTTGCACCCCCTGCAAGGGCGGTCAGGTCCGTCGATGCGCCCTGCGCATCGCTTTGGGTATGTGAAGTCAGGATCAGCCTCCTTGTGGTCGGCACCACGGGAGATTTTCCAGCGGTCATCGACCGTCTCAGGGTAATACAACCGGGGGTCATTCGCAAGGCACGGTGTTTAGTGGTGGCAGGCCGGTTCGGAAAGTTGGTTTTGTGCTGTATTGGTCGGCTATGAGCGCAAATCAACCGTCTTGCGCTTCCCTAAACACCCCTCGAAGCCTTGGCAGCTTTTTGACGTAGGCCCTTGAAGGTTCAATCCGGTCGCGTCCTGCCTCAAGATAGAACTTACGCAGTAAGCGAATTTCTTGGCTCTGACTTCACAAAATTGTAGGATAATTGTATTGATATGGGCCAAAAATTGTTTTTAATTGATGAATTGTGACGATATGAAACATAGAGGGGACTTTTCCGATGCGAATTGGTAATGACATTTCAAGCCAGGGTCAAAGTGAGACCCGTAGTTCTTTTGAAAAACAACTCACTGCAGCACGCGCAGAAGTTGCAGAGGCTAAAGCCGACGTTCAGGAGGCGCGCTCGAATTTCCGTGATCTCAGGGCCAGCGGCGCGTCGAGCGCGGAGCGAGCCGATGCAAGGGCTGAAATTCGTGAGGCACGTAGCGAAGCCCGTGAAGCGCGCGCTGATCTGCGTGAGCTTCGCCAATCGCAGAATCAAGCAGCGATTCTCGATCCGAACAATGGAGGCTCCGGCGGCGGCACGGGCGATGGCGGGCCACGTCTTCCGGTTGTTGTCGGCGCTGCCCCTGCTGCCCCTGCTGCCCCTGCAGCATCGGTACCCACCACTAACGGTCAGATTCTGGGCGGCACCACCGAGGCGGGAGCCACGATCGATCCTGTCGCTGGGGACTTTTCGCGTGACGGCGGTTCAGCACCGATTGCGGACGTCAGCGTTCGGGATCTTGGCGGCAATCCGGATGGAACGCGCAACATCGAGATCAGTTTCACCAACAGCGGCCCTGAGGGCGGCACATTCCTGACGCCACCTTGGGTCGCCGTGCAGGATGGAACCTTCGACATCTATGACCGTGGGGGTGAGGCTGCCGACTTCCTCGAAGCCATTGCAGAAGACGGCACGGTCGAGCCGATTGGTACGGCTTTTGCCGAAAGCGGTGCCGTGGGCGAGGCGGGCGTGATTACCGGGCCAGATGGTGCAGCGGCCGGTCCTCTCGATCCAGGCGAAACAGGGACGATTACGTTGACGGTCGATCCGCAAAAATCACAATTCCTTAGCTTCGCATCAATGGTCATTCCATCGAATGACGCCTTTATCTCATCGCCGGGCGATCCTCGCGGCATCCGCATCTTCGACGATCATGGAAAATTTGTCGGCGAGGATGTGAAGATAACCGGCGCGGATGTGCTTGATGCGGGCACCGAAGTGAATACCGAGCAGGACGCCGCGTTCCTGAACCAGTCCGCGCCCGATACAGGCGTGGATGAGGGCGGCGTCGTGACGCTTCATCCGGGCTTCATCGGCTCGGAAGCCCTTCCTGCAACCGACTAGACGCCAAGATACTGAATGTACTAAAATAAACCGGAAGCGATAGCTCGCTTCCGGCGAAAAGCTGCCCTCCATCTCTGCAACGCAGCATCAATTTTCAAAGTGATCCAGCCTGTTTACTGTTACTTCTGCCTCAAGATGTCGGGCAGGTGGGCCGCCCATGATGCCGTTTGATCGAGTGCGAGCGGGTTGCCTTTAGCTGTTTGCTTTTCAAAATCCAGCCCATCAGATAAGCTTTTCCCTTGCATTGTGTTCTATATTTGTTCCAATTACCTCTAATTGGAGCCTGCCATGACCGATCCCCTGTTCCGTTATCTCTATCTCGATATGAACAGCTATTTTGCGAGTATCGAACAGCAGGAGGATGCGGCCCTGCTTGGGCGTCCGGTTGGGATTGTGACGATCAATCGCCCCGGTGCGGCCTGTATTGCCGCGAGTTTTGAGGCCAAGCGCAAGGGGATCGGTGTTGGCACGCGGACGCAGGAGGCGCGGGCGATCTGCCCTGATATTGTCTTTCGCCCTGCGCGGCATGACCTTTATGTCGATTATCATCACCGTATCCGTGAGGCGGTCGAGCGGGTGCATCCGGTGCATGGCACTCACTCGGTTGATGAGTTTTCCTGTCGCCTTGGCGGGCGCGACCGTCCGCTTTCTGCGGCAATGGCCCTTGCGGAGGAGGTGCGCGCGAGTGTGACGCGCCATGTGGGCGTGGCGATGCGGTGTTCTATCGGGCTGGGGCCGAGTCGCCTGCTCGCCAAGATCGCTGGCGAGATGCACAAACCCGCCGGTCTTGATTGGTTGTCACCGGAGGTGATGCCGCAAAAACTCGCCGGGTTTCGATTGCATGATCTGCCGGGGATCGGGCGCAATATGGAGCGGCGGTTGATCGACGCCGGTATCAGGGATGTGCGCGGTTTGTGGGCCATGGCTCCGAAACATGCCCGCCGGATATGGAATGGCGTGGATGGTGAGCGGTTTTTGCGCGCCCTGCATGGTGAAGACATCCCGGACCCGCCAACCCGCACCCATTCACTCGGCCATTCGCAGATACTCTCTGGTGCGAACCGTTACCCTGATGGCGCGCGGCTGGTGGCGCGGCGGTTGCTGATCAAGGCCGCGACGCGCATACGCCGGGGCGGTTTTTGGGCGACTGATTTATCAATTTCGGTCAAGATGCGCGACGGCCATCGCGTTTCACGCGCGACCGGTTTTGCCGCCACGCAGGACAGCTTTACCCTGTTGGGGAGTTTTGCCGCGCTCTGGCGGACGCTGCCTGTCCATCATCCTGTCAATGTCAGTGTGATGCTGGGGGGGCTGACCGACCGTGCAGGGCATATTGCTGATCTGTTCGAGGATCGCCCCTCTGGCATGATTTCCCCCCGTGAAGCCCTTTGCGCGCGGATTGATGCCTTGAACCAACGGTATGGGCAGGACACCATTGTTTTTGGCGAGCGCCCGCGTGAGATCGCCCCCTATACCGGCGCCAAGATCGCCTTCGGTCGTATTCCAACGGTTGAGGAGTTCCGGGATTGAGCCTATGGCTCGGTGCGACCCATACCGGAGAAAACCATGAAAACCAGAGCCGACAAGATCAGGGATGCCAAAGCGACGGGCCTTGTCTTTCCCTTTCCTGATCCTCCGGTCAGGGGCGATGCGCTGGAGGTTGCGCCGGGTATTCTGTGGCTGCGCCTGCCACTGCCGATGGCGCTGGACCATGTGAATGTTTACGCAATGGAGGATGGCGAAGGTGATGCCGAAGGCGACGCCCAAGGCGACGCCCAAGGCTGGATGCTGGTTGATACCGGCATGGACACGCCCCCGGCTCGCGAGGCATGGGAGGTCGCACTTTCGGGGCCGCTGGCCGGTCGGCCTATTACGCGCATTCTTGTTACCCATTATCATCCCGACCATATCGGCCTTGCGGGGTGGCTGGCGGAAAAGACGGGTGCGCCGCTGGTGACAACGCGCACCTCGTTTTTTGCCGCAAAAGCCCTGCAACTGGATCAGTGGGATGAACCGCCCGCCGAGGCCGTCGCTTTTTATCGGGCCGCAGGGTACGGGGAGGCAGAGATTGAGGCGTTGCGGGCGCGCGCCAAGTTTGGATTCGCGCGGGTTTGCTCGCCCTTGCCGGTTGGCTTTCGGCGCATTGCGGCGGGCGATACGCTGCGGATTGGGCGGCGGGATTGGGAAATCCTGACGGGCCATGGCCACGCGGCGGAACATGCCGTCCTGTGGTGCAAGGCGGATGGGCTTGTGCTGGCGGGCGATCAGGTTTTGCCGCGCATTACGTCAAATATCGGCGTTTATCCGACGGAGCCGGAGGGCGATCCGCTTGGTGAATTCCTGCATTCCTGCGCGACCTTGCGCGATGCATTGCCTGATAATGTGCTTGCATTGCCGGGGCATAATGAACCGTTTACCGGGCTGGGCATCCGGTGCGGCCAACTCATTGCGCATCATGCGCAATCGCTCGACGCGTTACAGGCGTCGCTCTCAAAACCACGAACGGCTCTGGAATGTTTCGATGTGTTGTTTGATAGGGAGATAACCGACGGTCTGCGTGGTTTTGCAATCGTGGAGGCTGTTGCGCACCTCAATCACTTGCGCAACAGCGGCCGCGCAAAACGGAATACAACGGATGGCGTTCATCGCTACGAAGCGATTTGAGCGCCATCCGCTTGTAATGAAATGCGATTAAAGCCGGATAGAAAATGTCAGAAAATGCGCACTGTAAACGCACTTTCTGACTTAATTTAATCGCGTTTTACTTCATAATCTTACTGGTAGTATTGTGCGTCTGCCAGACGGTATTCAAGACCATCTTCCCGACGACATGCCAGTGTGGTGCCGCTGGAATCACCGACCCAGTTCACAACCTGACCACCCGCAGCGAAGCAGCTGTTCATGGCGGCATCGTCGGCGGTCACGTCATCTGCGGCGGCTGTGGTTGTTTCAACCGTGGTTGCTTCGACCGTGGTTGCTTCGACCGTGGCAGCTTCGGTTGTCGTTGCTACGGTTGCGCCATCACTGCCCAGATTGCCAATAGAGATATACTCGCCAGCAGGGGCTGCTGGAGCCTCTGCGGTGAGAGGGGGGGCGGGAGGAGGAGGAGGAGGAAGAATGATAGGGGCTTGTGCTGCGGCAGCAGCAGGGGCTGCCGGGGCTTTTGCTGCAGGAGCGGTGCTACCCCCCAGCGAACTACAGCCAGAGAGTGTCATTATAACAAGTGCGACGGCGGTCAGCGTAATGCGAGTGTTCATGGGTCTTCCTCTTCCATCAGGAAAATTGGTTTTTTGTTGTTAATCGGTGCACAGATTAACAGTAGTTATGCATTATTCCTTAATTCTATGCGTGTCCAACGCATACAGTTAATTTTTGGTTATCGTGTTCTAAAAACACCGTTTTTCGCAAAGAACAATGGGTTGCTACCCAAACAACCCCATTCTCCATGATGTTGAAGTTGCAACGCCCCGTTAACTGGCATCAAGGGAGCTGCTATTTCATGGCGCAAGATCGTTACAGTGCGAACTGTTCGGGTGTGAATGCGTAGAGTGATGCGCTGCCAGCGGTGGCGGCATGGGCGAGACCTTCGGCCATCGGGGCGATCTGGCTGGCGTGGAATTCGGCGACGGCGATGCGGGCGGTGTTGAAGGGGTTGTCTGCATCCGCTGATTTCGCTGCGCGTGCGCCCTTTGAGAGCAATGCGCCGCCATGCAGGTGTGACATGAGGGTCAAATAGGGTGACGATCCGGCCAATCGCTCGCTCATGTCGTTTTGCTCCAGCATCCAGATCGTTGCCCTTGTTGCCGCTTCATGTGCCATGGCGAGGCCGGTTGCGATGTCATCAAGCCCCGCCGCTTGTGCCGCTGTGATCTCGTCGCCTGCAGCGTTGAGGACGGCCCGCGCGGTGATGCCACCATCCATCGACAATTTGCGCCCGACCAGATCGGCGGCCTGCACGCCATTCGTGCCCTCGTAGATCGCGGTCACGCGTACATCGCGATAGAATTGCGCTGCGCCGGTTTCCTCGATAAAGCCCATGCCGCCATGGACCTGCACCCCGGTTTCAGCGACATGCATCCCCGCTTTTGTGCCAAATGCCTTGGCCAGCGGCGTCAGGAAGGCCGCGCGCATTGCCCACTCGTCCCGCTCGGCTTCCGGTGCAGCCTTCATCATATCGAGCGACAGGGCGCAATCGTAGCAGATGGCGCGCGTGACTTCGGTATAGGCTTTCATTTCCATCAACATCCGGCGCACGTCCGGGTGGTCCATGATCGAACCAGTCCCTGCATAGCCCTGTGGAGCCTGCGCCTTGCCCTGAACGCGGTCGCGGGCATAGGCGATGGCGTGCTGCATCGCCGCCTCTGCCGTGCCAAGACCTTCCACACCGACACCAAGACGTGCGTTGTTCATCATCGTAAACATGCAGGCGAGCCCCTTGTTTTCCTCGCCAACCAGCCAGCCGGTCGATCCTTCGTATGCAAGGACGCAGGTGGGGGAGCCGTGGAGGCCCATCTTGTGCTCGATGGAGACGGTCTTGACCGCGTTTTCCGATCCGTCAGGCAGGAATTTCGGTACGAGGAACAGGCTGATGCCGCGTGATCCTTCGGGGGCATCGGGCAGACGGGCGAGCACAAGATGGACGATATTCTCCGCCACATCGTGATCGCCCCAGGAGATATAGATTTTCTGGCCCTCGATCCGGTACGTATCGTCTCCGTTTGGCGTGGCTTTTGTTTTGAGCGCGCCGACATCTGACCCGGCCTGTCCTTCGGTCAGGTTCATCGTGCCGGTCCATTCACCGGAAACCAGTTTGGGGATGTATCGTTCTTGCAATTCAGGGGAAGCATGGGCCGAAAGAGCCTCGATTGACCCCTGCGACATCAATGGACAGAGGCTGAGAGACAGGCACGCGCTTGAAAACATTTCGTTCATCGCGGTTTGCAATGTCAGGGGCAGACCCATGCCGCCATGGGCTTCTTCCGCCGCCAACCCAAGCCAGCCGCCTTCGGCAATCGCGGAATAGCCAGCCTTATAACCCTCTGGTGTCACCACATGCCCATCGACCAGACGACACCCTGCGTCGCCGGGTTGTTGCAATGGAGCGAGAGTTTCTTCGGCCAGTTTTGCCACTTCGGTGAGGATTGCTTCTGTCGTATCGGGTGTCGCCTCTGCGAACAGCGCCGTCTCTGCAAGCCGACCGGCACCGACTACATGGTCGAGACAGAAACGGATATCGGAGAGTGGCGGGCGATACGGCATGGGGTTTCCTTCCACGTTTGCGCTTGTGGCGATAATTGGGGTATCCGCATCCTATGACAATCCTGTCGCGGTGTAAGCCCGACAATCTGATTGAGGACGAACTCCATGCGGCTCATCGGTATGATCCTGCTGTCGATTATCGCGGGGGTCGTGACTCTGACAATCCTGCTCGATCTCTTTCCTGAGCGCCGTGTGACCATGGCGGCGGGCGGTGAGGGCAGTGCATATCATGAAATTGCCTTGCGTTACCGCAATCTGCTCGCGGTAGATGGTATCACGCTCGACTTGCTGGATACGGCAGGATCGGTCGAAA
Organism: uncultured Neomegalonema sp.; assembly: GCA_937957975.1. GTDB lineage: Bacteria > Pseudomonadota > Alphaproteobacteria > Rhodobacterales > Rhodobacteraceae > JAHDDY01. The sequence continues at coordinate 8,845 of CALFFK010000063.1, read as the reverse complement.
ATATCGCGCGGCTCGCGGAGGGCGAGGCCGATGTTGCGTTGCTGCAAGGGGGGATTCCAGCCCCAGAAGACGCCCCTGTATCGGCTCTTGCAACGATTTTCCTCGAACCGCTTCTGGTTTTTCACCGCGCCGGGATGCGCGATGCGAACGATCCTACCCGCTGGAGCGGGCAACGCGTTGCGGCGGGGGGAGAGGGCAGCGGCACGCGCTTCGCTGTTGAGACGATTTTGGAAACGCTTGATGTAGCGGGCGACAATACCCTCTTGCCGCTTGGCGGTGCAGGCGCGGCGGCGGCGTTATTGGCCGGGGAAATTGATGTTGCCGTCTTCGTCGCGCCGGTTGGAGCCACGTATCTTGAGCCACTTTATGCGGCCCCGGAGATTGATCTTGCGTCGATCCGCGATGTGGAAGCGATCCGTCGTCGCCTGCCTTTTGTGATGGCCGCCGACTTGCCCCCGGCCAGCCTGAACTATGCCGCCGTGAAGCCCGCGACGCGCATTGACCTTGCCGCAATGGTTGCTCAACTTGTGGCGCGGGACGATCTGCACCCGGCGCTGGTTGACCGCTTTATCAAAGCGGCGCGCCGTATCCATGGGGGTCGTGATTTGCTGGCGGATGAGGGGCAATTCCCGTCCATTGAGGCCAGCACGCTGCAAATGAACAAACAGGCGCAAACGATCCTTACGGCCCCGCCTTCCCGGCTTGACAGGTTTATTCCGTGGTGGATGGCCGCGCAGATTACGAAAATGGCGCTGTTGTTGGTACCGCTGGTCCTCGTGCTGTTGCCAATGCTGCGCGTGCTTCCCGGTCTTTACGGCTGGACGATGAAAAGCCGGGTCTACAAGTATTATTCTGATCTGATCGAGATCGAGAAGGAAGCGAAATTGGTGAATGACCCGGCGGGGCTGGCCGCCCTGTCTGTTCGGCTTGACGAGGTGCAGGATGCCCTGATCGAGATGCGTCTGCCTGAAGCCTATCGGGATCGGGCCTATATGATGCAGATGCATATTGACCTGATCCGCTCGCGTCTTGGGGATAAGAGGGCGGCATGAGTGGTGGCCCCAATACGATCCGGCTCAGTCCAACAGACCGGGGCATTCGCGCGTCGGTGGCGCTGTTGCGCCAGGGTGGGTTGATCGCTTTCCCGACCGAGACGGTCTATGGCCTTGGGGCCGATGCGCGGGACGAGCGGGCGGTCGCCGGTATTTATCGCGCCAAGGGAAGACCAAGCCGCAATCCCCTGATCGTGCATGTTGCTGATGCTGCGGCGGCTTTTGCGCTGATCGACTTGCCAGAGAAAGGTATCATGGCGGCAAAGGCCTTCTGGCCGGGGCCGCTGACCCTTGTTGCCCCGGTGCGGGAAGATGCCGGGATCGCGCCGATTTGCCGTGCGGGTGCAGCGACCCTCGCAGTGCGTGTTCCGGCTGCGCCGCTGGCCCTCGACCTGCTTCGCGCTTTTGGTGGCCCTCTGGCGGCCCCCAGTGCGAACCTGTCCGGGCAGGTTAGCCCGACTTCCGCCGATCATGTGATGGAGGAATTGACCGGGCGGATCGACGGGGTTCTCGATGGTGGTGACTGTGCTGTTGGTTTGGAATCGACGATCCTTGGTTTTGAAGAGGGTGAGCCTGTTCTTCTGCGCCCCGGTGGGGTGACAGTGGAGGCGTTGCAAGCCGTGCTTGGTCCGGTCAGGGCGGTGGGCGTTGTGGAAGATGAGACTCCGACTGCCCCCGGACAGATGACGTCGCATTATGCTCCCGGCGCGATGTTGCGTCTGGATGCGATGGAGCCGCGATTGGGCGAGGCATGGCTGGGGTTTGGCCCCGGTCCCGCACGGGGGTCAGCGATTTCGCTTAATTTATCGCTGCGCGGTTCACCGGAAGAGGCCGCCGCCAATCTTTTTGCCCATCTTCGCACACTGGATACCCTGTTGGACGGCAAGGGGACTATCGCTGTGGCACCGATCCCTGCCGACGGGCTGGGCCATGCGATCAATGACCGGCTGGCAAGGGCGGCAGCACCGCGTTAAGCAGGTATCCTTGGCTTCCCTGATTGCCCATTTTTCTGAAAACTTTCCGAGGCTGGCATCATGCTGAATGATCCGAATGAAGCCCTGCTTGCCGCCCTGAAAACCATCGTTGGTGATGCGGGGTGGGTGGAACCGTCTGATACCTATCTCACAGAACAACGGGGTCTGTATCAGGGTCGTGCTGCAATCGTGTTGCGTCCTGCCTCGACGCAGGAAGTTGCCGCCTGTGTACGGCTCTGTGCGGAGGCGAAGGTCGCTATCGTACCGTGGGGGGGAGGGACCGGACTGGTCGGCGGGCAGGTAATGCCCGAAGGGCCGGTGCCGGTGGTGTTGTCCCTCGACCGGATGTGTGCTGTGCGTGCGGTTATTCCGCAGGAATCAGCGATGATTGTTGAGGCTGGATTGCCTGTGCAGGCGGCGCAGGAGGCGGCAGCGGCACATGGCAAGCTGTTCCCGCTCTCCTATGCGTCCGAAGGCACGGCCAGTATCGGTGGGGGGCTTTCGACCAATTCGGGAGGGCTGATCGCTGTTCGCTATGGGGTGGCGCGGGATATGTGCCTTGGGCTGGAGGTCGTCACGCCACAGGGGGAGATCTGGAACGGGCTTTCGACCCTGCGAAAAGACAATACCGGGTATGATCTGCGTGATCTCTATATCGGTGCAGAAGGGACGCTTGGCGTTATCTGTGCGGCATCCCTGAAGCTGGCCCCGCGTCCGGCCGCGAAATCGACGGCCTTTGCCGTGGTACGGTCGCCCGCTGATGCAGTTGCCTTGCTCGATGCCGTGCAGACGGCGAGCGGTGGGGCCGTTGCAACCTTTGAGTTGATGGCGCGGCTATCCCTTGATTTCGTTTTCGCGGCCCATCCCGATTATCGTGAGCCAGTAGGAACGATTGGTGACTGGTACGTCCTGGTGGAATTGTGGGGATCGGATGAGGGCGCGCTGGACGAAGCATTGCAGGGCTGTCTGGCCGCAGGATTGGAATCCGGGGCTGTGGTCGATGCAAGCGTGGCCATGAATGAGACGCAGCGCACAGGGTTCCGCACGATCCGCGAAGCAATGTCAGACGCCCAGAAAGTCGGTGGCGGGGCGAGCATCAAACACGATATTTCCCTGCCTATCGGGCGCATACCGGAGTTTTTGGCCGTTGCAGAAAAAGCGGTAACTGATGCTGTTCCCAACGCGCGCCCATGCCCTTTTGGACATCTTGGCGATGGAAACCTGCATTATAATATTTCGCAGCCGGTCGGAGGGGATGCCACGGTGTTTCTTGGGCGGTGGGCCGAAGTTAATGGCATCGTGCATGAAATCGTGAAGACGATGGGAGGCTCTATCAGTGCCGAACATGGGATCGGTCGGTTGAAGCAGGGTGAGTTGGCCAGGCATGGTGATTCGGTCAAGCTGGGCCTCTTGCGGCGCATCAAACAGGCGCTCGATCCCGATGGCATTATGAATCCGGGGGCGATCCTGAAGGATGATCCTGAATAAATCTAACCGATTGAGTTTTTTAAAAAACTACCCCTCCGATTGAGTGTGGAAGGGCTGATTACAAGCAAAAAGAAAGGGCGCCTCGCGATGCGAGACGCCCCCACTGCGCACACAAAACTACATGGACACATTCGATCCGCCACACCGGATCGACAGTATCTTATAACACCAAAACGTTACCGAGTCATCATTCTGGCGAAAGAGTTTCATTATAGTACAATTTCGTTAGTTGTTTGTTAACTTTTACGACTCCTTAATTAATATTAATGTCCACCAAATGTGCAGAGTGCATGAACTGGCGCACCAAGGGCGCGTAATTTTTCGTGACCGCCGAGGTCAGGGAGATCAACGATAAAGGCGCAACCGGCGACCTTCGCGCCAAGGCGCTCGACAATCTTGATTGCCGCTTCTGCCGTGCCGCCGGTGGCGATCAGATCATCGACGATCAGCACCCGCTCGCCCTTTACGAATGCATCCTGATGCACTTCAACCGTCGCAGTGCCGTATTCGAGGGTGTAATCCTGCTCGACGGTTTTCCAGGGCAGCTTGCCCTTTTTGCGAACGGGGACAAAACCTACGGAGAGCTGATGCGCGACCGCTCCGCCAAGGATAAAGCCACGCGCTTCGATGCCTGCGACCCGGTCTATGCGTTCGCCTGCGAAGGGGTGCAGCAGCATGTCGATGGCCATGCGAAAGCCGCGTGGATCGTTGAACAGTGTCGTGACATCACGAAACTGGACGCCCGGTTCGGGAAAGTCGGGGATCGTGCGGATATAATCCTCGATCTTCATATTGCGCTCCGATACAACTAAAAAGGGTATCACTTGTTAGGCGATACCCGATGGATGGAGCATTCAGTCGTAAATGTCGAGAGGCGAGCGTCGCTTAAAAGTCGCGTTTCGCCAGCATCCGGCGAAGCATCCGTGTCACAATTCCGGACATACCAACCTTGGGTTGAGTGTAGCAGGTTTTGGGCATGTAGGAGAGGTGAGGCTGTTCCCAGTCGGCGCGGCGGCGAACAGGGAGGAGCATGGAGGCGATCTGGACTTGCATGGTAGGATTCACTTTTTTATTTTTGTTTGCAACTTTTAATATGACGTTTCCGTCCCGAACTGAACGTATATACGTAAGCTATACCAAGGGTTAATGCAAGCACAAAGCGAACCCCCTGAAGTCAATATCCTGTAAGGAATTTATTCATGCGCACAGGGGGTGAAACTGCCAATATGTTACAGTACCCGCCCCGCAATCGCGTCCAGACGTTTTACCAGCGTTTCGTTCCGTGCGTCGGGGGCGGTGATGATCGCATATTCGAGGGCATGGTCGCAGCCATGCGGGCAGGCCGTGCGATCTTCTGCAAAGGTTGGCACAATTTGGGTGAGCAGGGCGCGGGCTTTGGCGCCGTTGCCTTTCATCACTTCGATGATCGACGTGATGTCCACCGCCCCGTGATCCGGGTGCCAGCTATCGTAATCCGTGACCATGGCCACGGTGGCATAACAAAGCTCTGCCTCGCGGGCGAGCTTGGCTTCGGGCATGTTGGTCATGCCGATCACGCTGCAACCCCAGTCGCGATACAGTTTTGATTCTGCCATTGATGAGAATTGCGGCCCCTCCATCGCCAGATATGTGCCCCCGCGATGGGTGGTGATACCTGCCGTTCTGCAAGCCGCCTCGATCCGGTCGCCCAGTCGTGCGCATACAGGCTCTGCCACGGAAACATGCGCGACGCATCCATTGCCAAAAAAGCTTTTTTCACGGGCAAAAGTGCGATCAATGAATTGATCCACGATCACGAAATCGCCGGGGGCCATCTCCTCCCGAAAGGAACCGCAGGCGGAAATCGAGATGACATCCGTAACCCCCAGCCGCTTTAATGCGTCGATATTGGCGCGGTAATCAATGCCGGTGGGCGTATGCACATGCCCGCGCCCATGCCGGGGCAGGAACGCCATTTCGACCCCGCCAAGCGTGCCGCGCAAAATCTTGTCTGACGGCTGACCCCAGGGAGAATCCACCGTCACCCATTGCGGGTTTTCCAACCCTTCGATCTCGTAGAGGCCGCTGCCCCCGATCACGCCGATGATTGCCTGTGCCATGCTCTGTTCCCGCTGATCCCGTACCGCGTTATTTGATCCGGTTCGGGGCGGGGATGCAAGGAAAGGCGATCAGCTATTATCGCTGTCGAGGCCATCCCGGATGTTTTGTAGCTGATTGCGTTTCCATTTCCGGTTGGAAGCCTTGACCTTGGCCCTGTCCTCGGCATCCCTCTGTGCCTTGCGGGCCACTGCGCGGTCATGCACGCCGCGCAGCACCGGATCGGAGAAAACGCCTTTTCCGGTCGCGTCCTGATACAGCGTGTGGTTCGGGAAGGTGTTGGCCTCGATGATCGTTGGCCCGCCATCGGCCAATGCCAGATCCCAGCCGATGATCCCGACCATCGGAACCAGTGAATGCGCATCAAGGACCGTTTCAATGGCCTCTGCCCAGTCCGGCAGGGTCCAACCCAGAAGCTGTGCGTCGGTTTCCGGGTGGGTCTCGACCTCCTCAAAGCGAAAGCCGCCGCCCGTACGAACCCGGCGCAATGTGCCCGTCTCCACATCTACATCCGCGAGCAGGTTGCCCTTGCGCCAGAAGTTATCGGCCACGGCATCCGTCGCCGTGATTTTCCATGCGGCATAGAGCGGGCGTGGCCCCTCGCCTTCATTCACGGTGACGATGCGGACAGTGCCAAGACCCGTGCCGGAGGCTTTCACGATGTCCGGGTGCGGGAAAATGCGCTTTTGGAACAGATAACCGCCGGGGCCGAAATATTCGTTTACCTCTTCGGCAAAGGCCTCGACATCCAGCGTCGTGCCGTCATGGCGCGTGAGGGTATCGGTTGCGGCGTCATAGCCGGTGAGGCTGGCAACCCCGGCGCTCTGGCTTGCATTGCCGGTGATCGGCTTGCCGAACAGGGGATAGGCGTCAGTCGTGCGCAGGAAATCGGCAATGGCTTCCTTGCCTTTTAGCCACCCCATTCCTTTTGGTAGACGCGCATCCGAGACGATGGCGATCCGCTCAGGATAACGAATACCGCTGGCCGTAAGGGTCGCGCCGAACAATACCTTGTTGTCCACGAAACGTAGCAGGTGATTGACGGTGTTGATCGCCCAATTGATCTGGCGACTGCGCTTTGCGCCAATAAATTCGGCCTTTTGCTCTGCCGTGAAGGTTTTATCGTCATAGATGCGCCATGCGAAATACTGGTCGCCGTTCAGCTTGGCCTTGCCCATCACAAAGCGGCCCATTTCCTTGCCGATGGAGAAGGTCGAGCGCCCGGATTCTGTTTTGGCCTTGAGCAGCATGGCTGGAATATCGAGCTTTGCCGGGCCAATCTCATGGTCGAGGATAGTTTCTGGTTTCGTCTCGTCGCTGGCGGGAGCAAGGGCGGTGGCGGCCATGAAATTCGGTCTCCGGGTGAGTGTTTTCGTGGCCACCCTCCCGGATCATGCTGAATATTTCGTAACGGTGATTTTTACAGCTTCACCGCCAGGGCTGTGAAATCTTCACATTAAAGATCAGCAATTTCAGTGGTCTGTTCACATTTTGACGAAGATGCGCTAACGCAGGGGCAAATTCAGTAAACGGGGGAGGCTGAGACATGGCCGATACGAAATACGCACCATCTTCGGAAATGGCGGCTGGCGCGCATATCGACGCTGCAAAATACGAGGAAATGTACGCGGCTTCGGTCTCTGATTCCGATGCGTTCTGGGCCGAGCATGGCAAGCGCATCGACTGGATCAAACCCTTTACCAAGGTCCAGAATACGAGTTTTTCCTATCCCGATGTGTCGATCAAATGGTTCGAGGATGGCGTGATGAACGTCGCAGCGAACTGTATCGATCGGCATCTCAAGACGCGCGGGAGCCAGACGGCGATCATCTGGGAAGCGGATGATCCGAACGACGAAGCACAGCATATCAGCTATCAACAGCTTCATGGGCATGTCTGTAAGTTTGCGAATGTCCTGAAGGATATGGGCGTTGGCAAGGGCGACCGGGTTATCATCTATATGCCGATGATCCCGCAAGCCTCCTACGCGATGCTGGCCTGTGCGCGGATTGGCGCGGTACATTCCATCGTCTTTGCCGGGTTTTCGCCCGATGCGCTGGCTGACCGAATCAATGATTGCGAAGCGAAACTGCTCATTACTGCCGATGCCGCTCCGCGCGGGGGGCGGGTCACGCCGCTGAAAACCAATGCGGACAAGGCTCTGGCGAAATGCGATGCATCGGTGAAATGCCTCGTGGTCAAGCGCGTGGGTGATGAAACACCGATGCAGGACGGGCGCGATGTCTGGCTGCATGAGGCCGAGGCCAGTGTTTCCAATGCTTGTGAGCCGGAGCCGATGAACGCGGAAGACCCGTTATTCATCCTCTATACATCGGGATCGACCGGCAAGCCGAAGGGGGTTGTGCATACCTCCGGGGGGTATCTCGTCTGGGCGTCGATGACCCATGAATATGTGTTCGACTACCATGAGGGCGATATTTTCTGGTGTACCGCCGATGTGGGCTGGGTCACGGGGCATAGCTATATCGTCTATGGGCCGCTGGCCAACGGGGCGACGACGCTGATGTTTGAAGGCGTGCCGACCTATCCCGATGCGTCGCGGTTCTGGCAGGTGTGCGAAAAGCACAAGGTCAATCAATTCTATACGGCCCCAACCGCCATCCGCGCGCTGATGGGGCAGGGCAAAGGGTTCGTGGAAGTGGCGGACCTGTCATCGCTCAAGGTGCTGGGAACCGTGGGTGAGCCGATCAACCCGGAAGCCTGGAACTGGTATAACGAGGTCGTGGGCAAGGGGAATTGCCCCATCGTGGATACGTGGTGGCAGACGGAGACAGGGGGCCATCTCATCACCCCGCTGCCCGGTGCAACAGCGACCAAGCCGGGGTCGGCCACGCTGCCGTTCTTTGGGGTGCAGCCGGTTATTCTGGAGCCGAATACCGCCGAGGAGCAGACAACGACCGCCGCCGAGGGCGTGCTGTGCATCAAGGATAGCTGGCCGGGGCAAATGCGCACGGTCTATGGCGATCATGCGCGCTTCGTCTCGACGTATTTCGAGCAGTACAAAGGCTATTACTTCACGGGCGATGGCTGTCGCCGGGATGAAGACGGCTATTACTGGATCACGGGGCGGGTGGACGATGTTATCAACGTCTCCGGCCACCGTATGGGGACCGCAGAAGTCGAAAGCGCGCTGGTGGCGCATCCGAAAGTATCGGAAGCGGCGGTCGTGGGGTATCCGCACGAAATCAAGGGGCAGGGCATCTATTGCTATGT
>CALFFK010000062.1 GCA_937957975.1 uncultured Neomegalonema sp. | reverse complement strand
TCCGAATGGGGCGCGGCGGTCCATGCTGGATACCGATCCGTCATCTCAACAGCACGAATCCAAGGCCAGACCGCACTTCAAGCCATTGACGGGATCCTCGCAGGAAGACCGCTCAAAATGCCAACCACCTGAGCAATTACTGTTTTGCAGCATAATCGCACGGCCCTGTTGGGGCTGGTGGCGGTTATGCTGTCAATGCTGCCGGATGGCGGGGTCATGGCGCGGGCTGCGAAGCGGCGGGTGCTGGCGCTTCTGCTGCCATCCGAAGCGTGTTTGCGGCGGGTGATCGTGATTGCGATGCGCAGGATGAAAGCCCCTGTCGTGAAAGCGCGCGCTGCACCAGCGAAGCCTGTGCCGCGCAACGAAACAAAGGCGCAGCGGGTTCCGGCCTTCGGCTTGTTCGATCCAAGGCGACAGGTGGGGGCTGAACGCACAGGCCACCATGGCGCGGGGCCACGTATCGGGTTTTTCGACGAATGGGTTCCACGGGGCCAAAAGAGCGTTCCAACAGACGAGGATGAGCTGGATACCACGACCCTGCGCCGCCGGATCGCGGCGATGCAACGGGCGTTGGACGATCTGCCCGGTCAGGCAAAGCGCCTGTCGCAGATTATCGCACGGCGCAAGCTGACCGGAAACCGGAAAGTGAGAGCGATGCGGCCCGGTCGCCCGCCGGGGCATCGCGACAAAGGGAAACGCGAGGTCGATGAGATGCTTGCGCATCTGAACTATCTGGCGCTCTGGGTGCTGGAGGAACCGCCGCCCGACTGGGTGGTCGCTGATTGAAACCGCACCTCGCCGGATAAACCGCGCGGGGGTGTTTGTGTTGCCGTTAGCAGGGTAGTGAGGATTAGGGTACTACGTAAGGGGATTATTGCCCCTTCGTCGTCACCATTCGGGAAACCTCCATGTCCACCAGGCCGCATACCACCGTCACCGAGAACACGCCCGCCTTTCTGAGCGAAGCGATGATAACGCCGACGGGCTTTCGCGAATATGATGCGCGGTGGCGCTTTCCGCAGGAAATCAATCTCGTTGGATTGCAGGAGGTTGGCCTGAGCCTCGGCACGATGCTGAAGGAATGGGACAAGGCGCGGATCGTGGTGGGCTGCGATTACCGCTCCTATTCGCTGGAAGTGAAACAGGCGCTGGTGCTGGGCCTGATGAGCGCCGGTGTCGAAGTGATTGATGTGGGCGTGGCGCTTTCGCCGCTGGTCTATTTCTCGCAATTCGATCTCGACATTCCCGCCTGTGCCATGATTACGGCAAGCCATAACCCCAATGGCTGGACGGGCGTAAAGATCGGGGCGGATCGCCCCCTGACCTTCGGGCCGGACGAAATGGGGCGGCTGAAGGAAATGACGCTCGGCGGCCTCGGCCAATCCGCGCCGGGGGGCAGCTATCGCCGCGAAACAGGCGCGATGGAGCGGTATCTGGACGATCTGGTGGGCGATATGCGCCTGTCAAAACCCCTGCGCGTGGTCTGCGCAACCGGGAACGGCACAGCCGGGCTGATCGCGCCAGCCATGCTGGAACGGCTGGGGGCGGAGGTGATCCCGCTGCATACAAGGCCCGATTATACCTTCCCGAACTACAACCCGAACCCCGAAGCGATGGAAATGCTGCATTCCATGCGCGACAAGGTAATCGAGACCGGGGCCGATTTCGCGCTCGGCTTCGATGGCGATGGCGACCGCTGCGGAGTGGTCGATGACGAGGGCGAGGAGATTTTCGCCGACAAGGTTGGCGTGATGCTCGCACGGTCCTGGGTGGCGGACCATCCCGGCGCAACGCTGGTGGCCGATGTGAAATCGACCGGATTGTTCGTGTCCGACCCCGTGCTGCGCGAAGCGGGGATGAAGACGGATTACTGGAAAACAGGCCACAGCCACATGAAGCGGCGCGTGCATGAACTGGGCGCTCTGGCCGGGTTCGAGAAGTCAGGGCATTACTTCCTCGCGGGCGATCTGGGGCGGGGATATGATTGCGGCATGGTCGTGGCACGCGAAATCTGTCGCATGGTGGACCGGGCCGGATCGCCAATGAGTGATCTGCGCAAGGCTCTGCCGCCGGTCTGGACGACGCCAACGATGTCGCCCCACTGCGCCGATACCGAGAAATACGGGGTGATCGACCGGATCGTCGCGCATTTCGAGGAATTTGCAGCGGGCGGTGGCACGCTGGCGGGCAAGAAGATCGAAAAGGTCATCACGATCAACGGCGCACGGATGCAGTTGGAAGGCGGCGCATGGGCGCTGGTGCGGGCATCGTCAAACACACCGAATCTGGTGGTCGTGTGCGAAAGCCCCGAATCAGACGCCGATATGCGCGCCATCTTTGCCGATGTGGACGGGTATCTCGATACCGTACCGGAAGTGGGAGAATACGATCAGAAGATCTGAAAAGATGCGGCCCCCGTTTCATGCCCTCGAAAGAGGGTATGTTTCGGCGGCAGGCATTCCCACGCCACAGGGATAGCATCGCTTGAGATATGGGGGAGATAATGGCGCGGTTGACGGGACTCGAACCCGCGACCCCCGGCGTGACAGGCCGGTACTCTAACCAACTGAGCTACAACCGCGCAGCGAACCTTGGTTCGCGTCCGGTGTTCCTATTGCCGGGGTGAAAGAAGGTCAAGCATCGTTTGCCGATGATTGAACAAAAATCCGAGGTCGCCGGAAATCGACAAATCGGATAGGCAATGGCAAACAATAATGGCGGGGAGAAATGCCATGAAACGAATCAATAGCATCGCCTGCGCCATCGTCTGCACCGCCATGCTTTTGGGCGGATGTTCATCCACGCTGTTCACCTATGATCCCGAAACGGTCGATACCGTTCAGGATCGATTGCCACCCGCCTCCCCCTCCTACAGAACAACGACTGAGCTTGTAGGGGGCTTCAAAGCCCTTGAAGCAGGCAATTACGTGGAGGCCGAGGCGATGCTGGGCAAATCGCTGTCCTCAGAGCCGAATGATCCCTATACGCTGCTCGCCATGGGGGCCGTGATGGAGCGGACCGGACGCCCGTTTGATGCCTCGACCTTTTACCGAAGCGCGGCGGAATATGGCAGGGGTGCACCACTGGGCGAAACGCTGTCGCTCGACGGCTCCTCCATCGGGGACGCGCAAACAGTGCGTGATCTGGCCCTGATCAATATTGCGCGGCTTGAGGCGCAGTAAGTGCCGGTCAGGCCGGGCGCAGACGCCCGCCCGCCATGACGACAGCGCGATCCATGCGGGCGGCAAGCTCCATGTCATGGGTGGCGATCAAAGCGCAAAGACCCTGGGTTCGGGCCAGCGAGACCAGTTCTTCAAAAACCCGCGTGGAGGTATCGGGATCGAGGTTTCCGGTTGGCTCGTCTGCCAGCAGGATATTCGGGGCGGTGACAACTCCCCGCGCGATGGCGACACGCTGTTGCTCACCACCCGACAGTTCGGAGGGACGGTGGTTGACCCGATCCGCCAACCCAAGACGCTTGAGGATCGACAAGGCCTGCAAACGCGCATCCGAATCAGGGACGCCGCCAATCCTAAGCGGCATCATCACGTTCTCAAGGGCGGTAAACTCCGGCAAAAGGTGGTGAAACTGATAGACGAAGCCAACCGCCGTGCGGCGCAACATCGTGCGCTCATCCGGGTCAAGCCCGCCGCAAGGCGTACCGGAGATCAGCACCTCGCCCCGGTCGGGGCGGTCGAGCAGTCCGGCAATATGCAGAAGCGTGGATTTTCCCGAACCGGAGGGGCCGACAAGGGCGACAACCTCGCCCGGCTCCAATGACAGATCGACACCGCGCAGGACCGTCAACCAGCCTTCGCCTTCCTTATAGCGTCGCCCAACCCCTCGCAATTCGAAGGCCGGGCCGGCCTTGGGTCTATTCATTTGGGGATCTACTCATAGCGCAAGGCCTCTACCGGATCGAGTTTCGCAGCCTTCCATGCCGGATAGAGCGTCGCGATGAAGGAAAGAAAGAGCGCCATGAAAAGCGTAAAGAAAACATCCCCCGGTTGCAGCACCGCCGGAAGACCGGACAAGCCGTAAACATCGGCGGGAAAAACCGGGCCGACAACACTCTCAACCGCGCCCTGAATACGCTCGATATTCAGACAGAAAAGCACACCGAGAATCGTGCCGAACACGGCCCCGATGACGCCAATACTGGCCCCGCAGATAAAGAAAATTCGCAGCACAGCGCCGCGCGACATGCCCATGGTTCGCAAGATTGCCACGTCTCGCGCCTTGTCTTTAACCAGCATCACGAGGCCGGAAATGATATTGAGCGCCGCCACAAGGATGATGAGCGTAAGGATCAGGAACATGACATTCCGCTCCACATCGAGCGCGCCAATCAGGCTTCCCTGCAAATCCTTCCACGTATAGATGCCAACGCTTTGCTTTGAAGCCGCGCGAATTGGCTGAACGTAATCGTCCACGTTCTCAGGTTCAGCGACGGTAATTTCGAGGGAATCCACCCTGCCCTTCTTATTGAAGTAAAGCTGCGACTCGCGCAGGGGCATATAGACAAAGGCAGCGTCATACTGACTGAGACCAAGCTTGAAGATATAGGCGATCGGGTAACTTTTGGAGCGTGGCGTCACGCCGAAGGGTGTCAAATCCCCATCAGGGGAAATAAGCGTGATATTGTCGCCAACACGCAGACCCAGCTTGCGCGCAACACCATCACCGATGGCCACGCCATCATCGCCACCATAGGTATCGAGCGACCCCCGGCTTGCCTCCGGCTCGGTAACAACTTTCAGCTTGGCAAGATCCTCGCGCCGCATCCCACGCACGATGACGCCACTATGGCCACTCGCGCTGCTGGCAAGCACCTGTCCCTCAATGGTGGGCGCCGCGTGAATGATGCCATCGACCTGACGGATCGCGACGGCAAGGGTGTCGTAATCCTCGAATCTTTCCTGCTGTGAAGTGACATTCAGATGCGCATTTACACCAAGAATCTGGGAGATGAGGGTCTCGCGGAAGCCGGTCATCACCGCCATGACGATGATGAGTGTCGCAACACCAAGGCCAATGCCCACGAGGGAAAACCCGGCAATAACCGAGATGAAGCCCTCTTTGCGGCGGGCGCGCAGATAACGGGAAGCAATGTCCCATTCGAACCCGGCAAAGGCGCGGGTTCCAGCCTCGCGCAAGGGCTTGGGGACGAAAGTGCTGCGTTGGGGTGCTGCCCCGTCGGGGATCGCTTCCGGCGCTGGCGCGGGCGCAGGCGTAGCCATGACCGGAGTGGCACGCTGGCGCACCCGTTCAGCGGCACGGCGAACACGCTGGACCCGATCGTCCGGGGCATTATCGAATGCATCGACAAGATCCGGTGAGGCGGGAATAGCGGCCTTCGGCTTGCGAGGGCGGCGTACGGGTTCCGGTGGAAGACGCGAGCGCGCCGGGTTTGCCGCTGTCTGAGGCTCGACAGGTGCGTTCTCGATGTTTTTCATCATCGAGCGAACCAGAGATGGGCGCTCGCGTGTCTGGGCAGGTGGCGCGATCTGGGGAGACGAACTGCTTTGCGGGGCCGAAGCGGCCTTGCGTTTGACTTCCTGAGCCTCCGCCGCACGCGCAGCAAGACCCCGCAGAGCGGACATGCGCTCGGTTGAAGCCTTGCGTCGGGCGGGTTGGTCGTCTTCTAGCGCCAAATCCGTTCCATTCCCGTCAAGCCCGACCGTAAGTGGCGGCAAGGCGATTCATTGCGTCTTCGGGAGACAGGTTTTCTGTCTCGCCATTGCGACGGTTGACAAGCTCAACCACGCCTTCCTTCAGACCACGTGGACCGACAACCAGTTTCCACGGCACACCGATCAGATCAATGGTCGCAAATTTTGCGCCCGCCCGTTCGTCGCGGTCATCATACAAGACATCAAGGCCACGTGCATTGAGTTTTGCGTACAGGTCTTCGCAAGCCCCGTCTGCCTCTGCATCGCCCTGACGCAAATTGATGACGGCGACTTCGAAAGGCGCAACGGCCTCTGGCCAGATGATGCCCTTGTCATCATGGCTTGCCTCGATAATCGCGCCGGCAAGACGCGAAACGCCGATGCCGTAAGAGCCGCTTTCAAACGGAACGACCTCACCATCGGGCTTGTTGACCGTGGCATTGAGGGGTTTTGAGTATTTTGAACCAAAATAGAAAATATGCCCGACTTCGATGCCCCTGGCCGTCAACCGGCGATCTTCGGGGACTTCTGATTCGAAGACGGCTTCTTCATGCGTCTCGTCGGTGCGGGCGTAGGAGGCGGTATAGCGATCCACAATCCCTTGCAGAGCAGACGCATCTTCCCAATCAATCGCGCTATCACCGAAGGATAGTTCGGCGAGGTTACGGTCGAGAAAGACAGCGGATTCGCCAGTCTCTGCAAGGATGAGGAATTCGTGCGTCATATCTCCGCCGATTGGTCCACTATCAGCGCGCATTGGCACTGCTTTCAAACCCATACGCTCAAATGTTCGTAAATAACTTACGAACATTCGATTGTAGCTATGTCGCGCACCATCTTTGTCGAGATCGAAGGAATAGGCATCCTTCATCAGGAATTCGCGCCCGCGCATCACGCCAAAGCGGGGACGCACCTCGTCGCGGAATTTCCACTGGATATGATAGAGAATGCGAGGCAAATCACGATAGCTGCGGATGCCAGCCCCGGCGATCTCGGTAATCTGTTCCTCGTTAGTGGGACCGTACAGCATCTCGCGGTCGCTGCGGTCCGTAATGCGCAGCATCTCTGCCCCGTAATCATCATAGCGCCCACTCTGCCTCCAGAGGTCTGCCGACTGGATCGTAGGCATGAGAACAGGGATCGCGCCCGCTTTCTGCTGCTCATCATGGACGATGTCCTCAATCTTGCGCAGAACCTTGTAGCCAAGCGGCAGCCAGGAATAAATGCCAGCCGAAGCCTGTCGGATCATTCCCGCCCGCAGCATAAGTCGATGGGAAACGATTTCCGCTTCGGCGGGATTTTCTTTCTGCACGGGGAGGAAATAGCGGGAGAGGCGCATTATAGGAAACCAATCTGAGTCTTGTTTTGAGACCAAATGTGAGCAAGCGGGTCGGAACTGTTGGGCCTTCTAGACGATATAGTTGCGCTGTGAAAGGCACTTCACGCGAACATCATACGCAATCAACCCGTTTTGACAGCGATTTCCAGAACCGAAACCAACGCCACGAAAGCGCGGAAATGACCACCTCAGGCTACCAAAAGTTCAGTGTTCCTACGTATTTTGATAGACAAACCAAGTAAATTCACTTATGCAACCATCCCCAAGGGGCCACTAGAGCCTGGGTCCGGGGAGACCATATTGAAAAGGCGCGTCCCGCAAGACGCGCCTTTTCATCGTGTGCACAGTGAATGTTGAACCGGAAGCAACGGGTCGTAAAAAGGGGGCGACGATCTTACGGTTGTCCGTTACTCCGGTTCGGAAATTTACGATGCAAGGCGCAGGCCAGTTTTGTACGCCATAGAATTACAGCCCGATTTCAGATCCGTGCCATCATGGGTTCAAGGGATGCATCGAGTGGCAGGCCGCTCGCTTTGAGGAAGTGAAGCAATGCCGCTTCATTGACACTGAGAGAGCCGTCGCGATCAATCCTCTGCACCAGCCATGCGGCCTCGTCAGCATCGACACGCTCTGCAATCCGGCACCCGGCGCTTTCAGCCTCCAGCCGCGAACGGTAAACCGATTCCATCGGTGTATCGGTTCCGAAAATATCCATGCTCTGAAGCGTATGACCCAGATTTGCGACACCGCTCGCCATACGACGTCCAAATCCGGCGAGGCCATCGGTAGGCTGGTTCAGCCAGCGATCCACCTGCTTCATGCGCTCACGCGAGGGCGGCTCATAACCGCTATGGACCAAAAGATAGTTCGAGAGGGCATTCACAAAGAGGGCTGACCAGGAGGATGCGTTATCCGCACCGAGGGTCGCATCGTTCAGATCGCAAAGAAGTTCGGCTTCGGCGCGGCTGATCGCCTCCGACCGGCCCGCCGCCTTGGCGTAGAGAACGCGCCGCAGGAGGGCGACTTCGGGATCACCAAGCTCTCCGGGAACAAGGGCTGTGTTGCCGAGCAGCACATGATCACCGTTGAGAACCGCGTCCTTTACCACTTCGAGCGCCAAAACCTCCAGCGACTCCGGTGCGTCAGTGGCTTTTTCGAGCAACTGCAACAGCGTTTCAAGCTCTGTCTCGCCCTTGATCTTACCATCGGCCAACACCCGGTTTCTGAACCAGGTGGCATCGTCTTCACCGACATATCCACGCGGCGCGGCCTGTTCGATCAAATGGGCGACCATCGCTTCGGCGAAGAAATCGCGCCATTCGCCGCAAACTTTTTCCAGCGTGTCATTGATCTCGAACAGCAATTCCGCTTCCCGGCGGCAAATGCGTCCATCCGGCCAGACCGTTCGGCGCAGGTCAAGCACCTGTTCGGGATTCACAGCGCGAGTGTCGAGGATAGTCTCTATGGTATTGGGAACGTGGGGTTCGAGCATGGCCATGGGGCGACGTCCTGTGTTGGTTGCGCCCAGTTTTGCCATTTACCCTTTACGCGAGGTTACGCTGCCTCGGAAGATTCCTGACGATTCCACATATCTGCAAAAGTGCCACCTTTCGCCAACAGGGCCGCATGGCTGCCCCGTTCAACAACGCGGCCATGATCCAGCACGATGATTTCATCGGCATCAATCACGGTGGAAAGGCGATGTGCGATAGTGAAGACGGTGCGATTTTGACTGAGCGTCCGCAAACTGGCCTGAATTTCCTGCTCGGTCGCGGTATCAAGAGCGGAAGTCGCTTCGTCGAGAATCAGAATCGGTGGATTTTTGAGAATCGTCCGGGCGATGGCGACGCGCTGTTTCTCGCCGCCCGAAAGTTTCAGGCCACGCTCCCCCACCGCCGTCTCATAGCCGTCGGGAAGTTCCATGATAAAATCATGGACCGACGCGAGGCGGGCAGCCTCCTCAATCTCGGCCACGGTCGCACCGGCCCGTCCGTAGCCAATATTGTAACGGATGCTGTCATTGAAAAGGACGGTATCCTGCGGGACGACGCCGATATGGGCACGCAAGGATTCCTGCGTGATATTCCGAATATCCTGTCCATCAATCAGAATGCGGCCTGATGTGGGATCGTAAAAGCGAAAAAGAAGGCGGGCTACAGTGGACTTGCCTGCACCACTATGACCAACGAGGGCAATTGTACTGCCCCCTTTTGCATCAATATCCAGACCGTGCAGGATCGGTCTGTCCGGGCCATAGGAAAAGGCGACAGAGTCGAAGATGACCCGGCTTTCTGTCACGCGCAGCGGCTTTGCATCGGGCGCATCCATGACTTCAGGGGGAGTGTCGAGCAGGGAAAACATCTCGCCCATATCAATTAGGGACTGGCGAATCTCACGGTAGACCGTACCAAGGAAATTGAGCGGCATTGCCACCTGCATCATCAATGCATTGACCATCACGAAATCACCAATCGTCAGCGTGCCAGCCACAACCCCCTGCCCCGCCATGACCATCACCGCCGCCAAACCGCCAGTGAGGATCATCGTCTGGCCAACATTGAGCATGGCAAGCGTCGTCTGGGTTTTCACGGCAGCATTTTCGTACTGGCCCATGGCGCTGTCGTAACGTTCGGTCTCGCGCCGCTCGGCAGAGAAGTATTTCACCGTCTCGTAATTCAGCAGGGCGTCGATAGCTTTCTGGTTTGCGTCCTGATCCTGTTCGTTCATTTCCCTTCGGATCTTCACGCGCCACTCGGTCACGCGGAAGGTGAAGCCAATATAAAGGCCAATGGAAACGAGGATCGCGAGGGCAAACCACACGCCGAAATGCCACCAGAAAATCGTGAGAACCAACAGCAATTCCAACATCAGCGGGACGATGGAGAAGAGGACAAAGCGGAGCAGGAAATCCACTCCCTTCACGCCACGCTCGATGATGCGGCTCATTGCGCCGGTCTTGCGCTCAAGATGAAACCGCAGTGAGAGCCGGTGAATATGACCAAAAGTTCGGATGGCGAGACGGCGCAACGCCCGCTGGCCAACGCGTGCGAAAACGGCATCGCGAAGCTGGGCGAACAGCACAGTGCTGACGCGGGCCGTGCAATAGACGAGAACAAGGGCCACTGGGGTAACAAGAAAAGCCGTGCGCCAACTCAGTTCGACACCATCCCCCGACAAGGCATCGACGGCGTATTTGAAAAAGAAGGGCGTGATGACCGTGGCAATCTTTGCCAGAATCAGGAAGCCCATCGCGATAACCACGCGCAAACGGGCATCCGGCTCACCCTCCGGCCAGAGATAAGGCACTACGTCGCGGATGACCCGCCATTCGGCAGTACCATCGGTGTGCTGTCGGCCTTTTATGCCACGCATGGAGGGGAGCTTTCGATACGCATCCTGTGCTTTCTAGCGCGCGCCGGGCAGAAGGCCAATGGAAGCACTATTGCGTTTGATCGTATGGTGTTAAAGTAGGATCAGGATATTGGGAGAATGGACGTGCGTAAATTTGTATCGGGATCGATCTTCACCCTTGCAATGACTTCTATCATTACGGGAGCGCTCGCCCAAGGTAGCGGTGTGACAGTCATAAGCAATCTGGGCAATGAGGTCGCATTGTCACCTGCGCAGCTCTACCGTGCGTTGGGCGACCGGCTCGTTACCCGGCGCGATGTCATCGGCAACAGCACCCTGAACTGGAACCAGATAGACCCAACCTTGCCCGCGACACGAATCAGCGTTGCAAGCAATGGGACAGCAGACGAGGCGAGAATGCTGGATGTCGTGCGCCAGGGATGCATGATCGCCACGTCAGGAAGTTCGGGATGCGCGAAGGTGCGGCTGCGCACCAAACTGCTGATCCAGGATAATATCGGTTACGCCGAAGCGCGTTTTGATCCGCAACGGGTGTCGCTACCCGCTCCGGCCTATATCCCGCCACCTCCAGCGATTACCGCATCGACTCCGACTACGACCCCATCGACCCAGGCTACTCCCGAAGCCACCTACTCCTATACCACGATCACTTCGACACCGTTGCCTCCGCTTTCCCCGATCCCCAAACCAGTGGTGGCCGTTCCTGCGAGGATAGTGGAAGCCCCCGCACCGAACCCGGTGGCTGTCGCTGAAACGCCTTCCGCACCCGTTTTTGCCACACGCCTTTTCGCACAGCGCGAGGATTATCCTCCGGCGAATTTCGCGGCCTATGGCATTGTTGCTTTCGAGACGCTGGCAACCTCCGGCGACAAGGAGCGGTACAAGAGTATCTGTGAGGCGTATTTCTCTACCCTCATCGATTCGGGCAGCAGTGACGCTGAGGTCGAAAGACAGATGGTTACGGTCTGGCCGATCATTGACGACCACCCCGACGGCCTGATCGACAGGTTAAACACCGAGGTTCGGGAAGACGGAATGTGCGAGGATGCAGTTAAGTTCTATGACCTTGCCATCGCCCGTGTCGCCATTCGCCATGCGAAACTGGCAGGAATTGAATTGAGCGGCCCCGGCCCCTTCCTGCTGGCCTGGGCACCCGGAGAGAAAAAGGGTCGCAAGGACGTCGCTGTTCTGGTGGCTGACCTCGGCGGTGTGAAGTCGGAAGCTGACGCGCGCGAAGCCTTGCGTATTTGGCGCGAGGATATTGAGGGCGATCCAGAATTCTGGAAGAATGGCTTCTCGGTGTTGAAATTGCGGGCAAAGCTGCGCCAGCTCGTGAACCGCTATGGGAATGATCTGATGAAGTTCGTGGGAGCGGGTTAGAGTATTCGGCGATCAAGATGGGTCAGAAATTGCGCCAGGAGCCGCGCATTTCATAACACTCTTTGGCTTAACCTGATCGCCGATTACTCTGAATGCAAAACTTGGCGCATTATACGGGGTGATAGATGGGCGATCTTGGAAAACTCGGTGTCAGCGGCGCGGTCGGCATTATGCTTGGGATCGTCGCGATCCTCTGGATCAAGCCGGATAATGCTGGAGGGTCAGCGCTGCTGATCGTTATTTGCACCGCATTTGCAATCACAGTCGGGGCAATTATCAAGGCGATCCGGCGACGCTGATGCCATAACGGATCGGCAATGAGACAGGGCTGGTATTGCCGCTGTCGGGCAGCCATTCGGGGATACCGTTGTAGTCCAGCGTCTCGAAGGTGCAGGCCAAAGCGGCAAGCGCACAGGCAATGTCTGTACGGGCCATCAAGTGGCCGATGCAGTGATGCGCTCCACCGCCGAAGCCAAAATGTTTCTTGCGCCGCACGGTAATGTCGAACCCTGAATCCTCACAAATGGCCGGATCGCGGGCGCTGGCATGGACAAGCAGATGCAGGACCGTGCCGCGCGGGATCGTCTCACCACCGAATTCAAAATCCTCCACCGCTTCGCGCGTAACCCATGTTGTCGTGGGGCGGGCGCGAATGATTTCTTCAACAGCGTTCGGGATAAGCGAAGGGTCTGCACGTAACGCCCGCCACTGCGCAGGGTGCTCGATAAAGAGCGCAAGGCCGAGGCCCAATTGCGAGCGGGTGGTATCGACACCGCCAAAGATCGAAATGACGATCATATCCAGCAAAGCCGTTTCATCAATTTCGGGGGCCGCATCAGCGCGGGCAACAAGACCGGCCACATAGCTGTGGCGATCTTCACCCCGGCGCGCACGGGCCACAAGATCGCGGGCAAGATCAGTCAGACGGATGCAGGCAGCATCGAAGACCGGCTCGTGACGACGACACTCAACCCCCATGGCAAGGCCGAGATCAGAAGCGTCATGGGAAATGCGATGCCAGTCGTCGCAGGGCAGGCCCAGCAGCGTACAGATGGCTTGTCCGGCAAAGGGAATGGCAAAAGCGGACTGAAATTCGCAGGAATCCTGTTTTGCCATCCCCGCGCAGAGGTCGGCGGCGATGGCATCAAAGGCAGGGATCATTCCGGTGATAAAATCCTCGTTGAGGACCGGCACGGCGAGGTCACGCAAATGGCGGTGGGCGCTGCCCTCCTGCCCAATGACGCTGCGCCGCCAGAATTGCGCGAAGGGGCCGGTGAGGCCATGGGTGACAGGCCATGCGTGGCTGCCCTGACGCAAACGGCGATCGCGCAGAAGCAAGCCGACTTCCCGATATCGCAAGACAGCGAGGCCATAGGGGGTGCGGGCACACCAATGGGCATCGCGAGCCTCGCGCACCGCCATAGACCGGGTGGAAAAGGCGGGATCTGCGAGATCAAGATACTGCATCTTACACGTCGAGGCTGGCGAGAATCTCGTCTGTATGCTCACCGAGGCGAGGGCAGGGGCGATCCGCGACCATGGGCTGGCCATCGAAGAGGATCGGCATCCGAACGCCCGGCAATGTACCATGAGCGATCTGCATTCCGCGCGCCTGCACCTGTGGATCGGCGAAGACATCACCAATGCTGTTGATCGGCCCCGCCGGAACGCCCGCTTTCTCGCAGGCGGCAAGGATCTCATCGCGGGTCCAACGGCCCAATACGGCCTGAAACATCGGCACGAGCGCCTCGCGATTCGTTACGCGCGCAGGGTTGGTGGCGTAAGCGGGATCATCCGCCAAATCGGATAATCCGAGAACCGCACAGGCCTTGCGGAACTGACCATCATTGCCGACGGCGAGAATGAAGTGACCATCCGAGACGGCAAAGACCTGATAAGGGACGATGGAAGGATGCGCATTGCCGATACTGGCGGGGCTGATACCAGAAGTCAGGTAGGAGAGCGCCTGATTGGAGAGGATCGAGACGCAGGCATCCATCAGGGCCATGTCGATATGGCGGCCCTTGCCGGTCTTTTCGCGTTCAGCCAATGCCGCCTGAATGGCGATTACAGAGTTAAGGCCAGTGACGAGATCAGCGACCGCAACGCCCAGTTTTTGCGGCTCGCCGCCCTTTTCGCCGGTAACGGACATCAGGCCGCTCATCGCCTGAATAATGAAATCATATCCGGCGCGGGGGGCGTAAGGGCCGGTCTGGCCGAAGCCGGTTATCGAACAATAGATCAAACGTGGATCAAGGGCAGAGAGGGATGGGTAATCAAGGCCGTATTTCGCCAATCCATCCAGCTTGAAATTTTCGATCATCACATCGGAGCGCGCGGCGAGGGCGCGTGCACGCGCTTGCCCCCTGGCCGTTGCGAGATCAAGCACGACGGATTTCTTACCCCGATTCGCGGCGTGGAAATAAGAGGCCGAGCCGGTTTCCTCGACGAAAGGCGGCCCCCATGTGCGGGTATCGTCGCCGGTCGGGCTTTCGATCTTGATAACCTCCGCGCCAAGATCAGCGAGGATTTGCCCGGTCCACGGCCCCGCAAGAATGCGTGCGAGTTCTAGAACGCGCAAACCGGCGAGAGGGCGTGGCATGGAAGATGTCGGGGTTTCGCCCGGAGTTTTGTCTTGCATAATACTAGCCTATTTCGCCCTGCCCCGAAGGCAAGGTGAAACGGCCCTGATTTCCACTTTCACGAAAATGGCGGTGCGATCAGGCGCTGCGGGTAATCGCGGGGCGCTGTATACTGCGCGCGCGGTCACGGTCGCGGCGGGAAGACATCGGCTGATAGGCCGCTGCGGTGTGGCCCTTGCAGTAAGGCTTGCCCGGAACAACCGCGTGGCCGCAAAAATAGAATTCCCCCCGACTCGGATCACCGATGGGCCATTTGCAGGTCCGCTCGGTCAAATCCATCAGGCCAAGCTTGTGCGCATCGCGGTCGATCTCCGCAATATCCACCTGATTCTCGGACGGGATCGTGACCATGCCTTCGGGGGCCGTGACGGCGGCGGGAAGATCAGACAGTTTCTCGTCGCTGGCTTCGACCGGCTCGGAGGCGACTTCCTTATGGACCGGCGCTTCCGGTTCAGGCGCGCGGGCAACCGGCTTGACCTTGGGCGCAACGGCGGCAACGCCCGGCTCGGCGGGTTTTTCCGCTGCTTCAGGTTTGCCCTGGTTCCTGCTGGAGAGGCCAAGACGGTGGACCTTTCCGATTACAGCATTACGGGTAACACCGCCCAATTCCTTGGCGATTTGGCTCGCGCTCATCCCCTCGGTCCAAAGGGTTTTGAGTTGCTCTACACGCTCATCTGTCCAGGCCATTGGAATCTCGCAATAAATAATGACATGTGCGCGTCAGGTCGCGCCCATCGCCATATCCTTCGGGAAAAGATTGATCCCTACTATATATTCCGTGTTCCCACGGGACAAGGCGAACTGATTCGTTTTGGGCGTAAATCTCATTATAGGTAAACAACGTGACCGTGACCGCCTCTACCACCCCAGCCCATGCTCAGGGAGAACGACGTTTCGGTCGCTTTAACCGTGTCGGGTTTCAGACACTTCTGGGCAAGGAAGTCCGGCGTTTTCTGAAAGTCTATCAGCAGACCCTGCTCGCCCCTGCCGGGACGGCATTGCTGTTCATGGCGGTCTTTTCGCTGGCGATTGGGTCACGGCGGGGGGAAGTGTTCGGTGTGCCTTTCGCGCATTTCCTCGCGCCGGGTATACTGATGATGGCGATTCTCCAGAATGCCTTTGCCAATGCATCCTCCTCCATCGTCGTGGCGAAGGTGCAGGGGAATATCATTGACGTTCTGATGCCGCCCCTCTCTGCCGGAGAACTGACATCCGCCTATGCGCTGGGTGGGGTGGCGCGAGGATTGGCGGTGGCGGCGGTGGCGGCGCTCGTGATCTTTCCCTTCGCGTGGAGCGGGATTGCGCACCCGTTCTGGGTGTTGGGATTTGCGGTGGTCGGCGCGCTGATCTTCTCGCTCTGTGGGGCAATCACGGGGATTTGGGCCGAGAAATTCGATCATACGGCGCTGGTGACGAATTTCATCATCACGCCCTTATCGTTCCTGTCAGGCACGTTCTATTCAATCCGCATCCTGCCAGAGCCGTGGCAGACGATCTCGGCCATCAATCCCGTGCATTTCCTGATTGACGGATTTCGGTATGGGGTATTGGGCGAAGGGGACGCGAATCCATGGATCGGAATGGGGGTTTCTCTGGCGCTGGCCGCATTCCTGTTCTGGCTGTGCCACCGGATGTTCAGGACGGGGTATCGGTTAAAAAGCTAGAGTATTCGGCGATCAAGATGGGTCAGGAATTGCGCCAGAAGCCGCGCATTTCCTGACATTCCTTGGCTTAACCTGATCGCCGAATACTCTAACCCGCATTATTCACCGCTATGACGGTACGATTTGCCTTGTACCCTTATGACGCAACCTGACCTTCAATGGCGCGCTCCACAGCGGCGATGCGTTTTTTGTTAGGGGGATGACTGGCGAGCCATTCTATCGGGGCGTTGCGCCCATCGCCCATGCGGTCAAGTTTTTCAAGCAGGGTAACGCTGGCACGGGGATCGAAACCTGCCCGCTGCATCAGGGCGACCGCGAAAGCATCCGCCTCATATTCATCGCGGCGGCTAAGGCCCATATGCAAGGCTTTGGAGAAATATTGCACGACCGTTCCGATCATGCCGGTCAGGGCGCGAGGCAAGAAAAAACCCGCCGCTGCCTTGGCCGCCATCTCCACCTGCCACGCTTTTTTGCGGCGATCGATATGGCCAAGCGCAACATGGCCAATTTCGTGGGCGATGACAGCGGCCAATTCGCTGACCGTGAAATCACCATTGCGGTATTTGTCAAAAAGGCCACGTGTCACGACAATGCGCCCATCAGGGGCGGCGAGGCCATTGATCGCCTCCTGCTCATAGATCGCAACGCGGATGTTGGTCACGCCCATTGCGCCCTGAAACCGCTGCAAGGCGGAAAGAAGCGGTCCGCTATCAAGAGGGGTACTCTTGCGGTCAAGATCGCGCAGTAGCCCCTTCTCGGAACTTCGCATCGTGTACCACGCCCAGGCCAGCATGGCGAGGATCGGTAGCAGCTTGAACAGCATGAACGGCCTCCTGTTGCGCCCGCAACCGGGCGATGTCAGGAGCATGGGGAGAGGAACGGACAACATCAAGGCCGGAGACGATGAAGCCGGGTCAAGCCATGCGTGATGGCATGATCCGGCTTTCGCCAAAACGGCAGAGAATATCTATTCCGCGACGTCCGCTTTCATTGCCGGATCGTCTTCACCAAATAGGGCATCAAGATACCAGTCGATTGCCGTCACAACGACATCGTCAATGGAACAATTCATCTGCTTCGACACATGCGCCAATAAAGTGGCACGGGTTTCATCGAAAGTGATGGAAAGGGGTTGCTCCGCCCCGGCACCCGCATCGGCAGTGGCATCTTCGGCATCAGACGTGACCGGCTCAGGCCCGGTCTCCGACAAGCCGGGCATGGCTCCGGCCACCCCGATTTCCTTCTCGAAAGCTTCAATATCGATCGCCTGGCCAAAGGAAACAGGCTCTGCTTCAATCTCAAGTTCTGCGAGGGACGCTTCCAGTGCCTCGATAGATGGCTCCTGCGGCGGCTCTGCCAGGGGGGCTGTCGCTATCTCCTCCACCAGATCGTCTTCGACGACCCGCTCCTCGACTGTTTCGTCCTTGTCGGATGCGGCTGATACCGTTTCGGTCACTGCCGCCCCGGTTTCTTCCTCATCGTCATCAAAAGAACCAATGATCGATTCGAGGGAAATGACCTCTTCTTCTGCCTCGTCTGTTTTATCTGCCTCGTCTGCCTTGCTCTCTTCGACCTCTTCAGCCTCCTGCGGTTTCGCCGCCCCGGCAAAGGAGGTGAGAAAGGTGTCGTCCTCACGTACCGGATCGGGCCAGCGATCGCGAATATCGACATCACGGCCCTTTTCTTCGGGAGAGTTCGTGTAGGTGTCGGAAGGAGACACATAAGGCTTGGGCGGTATTCCCGTCGCACCCGCAAGCTTCGCACCATCGGGCACGATACCAAGGGCTTCAAAATATGCGCTGAGGCTTTCCGAGTCCTGTTCGCCCGGCCTGGATGATTTGGGCGGCATCGCATTGCCGGAGGGCAGTGCAGGTTCAGATACAATCCCAGAAGCAGGTGCGGGTTTTGTAGCTCCTGCATCTTCACCATCGCCCCAAATGTCGTCGAGCGAAAGGTCATCCCTACCGCCACCAGACGCTTCGGTTTGAGCCTTCAAGCCACTCTTGAGGTTCTTAAGGCGTGCAAGCTTATCGAGCTTACTGGCACCATCGGCCATGAGGTTCTCCGTCATCGCACGCGAAAAAATTGTTCGCAGGAATTGAGTCCTAATGACTTATATTTAACGCCGGATGAAAACCGCTTCAGACCTGTTGGACCGAGGCCCGCCGGATGCTCTCCCATGCTGCATTGACCGAGGCCAATCGCTGTTCAGTCAGGCGCAATGCCTCTGGCGGGACGCCCTCACCCTGCAACCGATCAGGATGCAGACGGGCGGCCAGTTTACGCCAATGCTTTTTGATCTCTGTCACTGGCATATCGGGTGAGACGCCCAGCAAATCGTAGGAGGACCGTTCCTGCGCAGGCAAATTGCGCAAGCGTACCGATTCAAAAACTACCTTCGGCAGCGCGAAGATTTCCGCGACGGTCTGCAGGAATAGGATTTCATTTTCATGCAATGCGCCATCGGCCTGAGCGATGTGGAAGAGGCCATCGAGCAGGGTTTCCAGGATTTCATCCCGCCCCCTGAACATGCGCGCCACACGACGGGCATAGAGATCAAACCCTGCCACATCCTCCCGCGCAAGATCGTAAAGGCGCGCAACATTGGGCAAATCAGCATCGTCAATCTGGAATACTTCGCGGAACGCCAGCACTTCATCGCGCGTGACGCGGCCATCCGACTTGGCCATCTTCGCACCCAGCGCCACCACGGCCATAGCGAAGGCATCGCTCGCCTCCGCCGAACGATCGGCACCGAAATAGGAAGCCACCTTGTCACCGAGTGCAGCGACCGTTTCGCGCAAGCGTCGCCAGAGAGTCATGGTAATCAGGCCGTCCGCTTGTCATCAATGACCTTACCGTCATTCGGCAGAGCCTCGTCACCAATAAAACGCACCTCGCCCTTGAGGCGGCATTCACGGTTGAGGGTGTCGGCAATCGCTGCCACATCGTCCTGTGCTCCGGGAGCACCCTCGCAAAGCAGGACCATGGCGTCACGCCCCCCCACTTCAGTCACTTCGAGGCGCACCCTGCCCAGCCCATGCGCCTTGGCGACGCGCGCGACCTGTTCGGGGTGGACGAACATACCCTTGACCTTGGTGGTCTGATCGGCGCGCCCCATCCATCCCGCAAGACGCATATTAGTGCGGCCTGTGGGGCAACAACCGGGCATGACCCTGGACAGATCGCCCGTGGCAAAGCGGATCATGGGGTATACGGGATCGAAGGTGGTGACGACGACTTCTCCGACCTCACCGGGGGCAACCGGATCGCCGGTGCCGGGGCGCAGGATCTCAACGATCACGTCCTCATCAACGACCAAACCCTCCATCGCGTCGGTTTCGTAGGCAATGAGACCGACATCTGCCGTGCCATAAGCCTGCTGCACCCGAATGCCGCGCGTAGTGTACCAGTCACGAAGGGCCGGGAAAAGCGGGCCGCCGGAAACCATGGCTTTCTTCATGGCAGGGAGGTCGGTTTGCTCCTCATCAGCGGCTTCCAGAATCGTCTTCAAATAATCAGGTGTGCCAGCATAGGCGGTCGCGCCAAAGCGGCGCATGGCCTGAACCTGTGTAGAAGTATTGCCAACCCCGCCGGGGAACACAGCGGCACCAACGGCGCGCGCGGCCCCGTCCATCATAAAGCCCGCCGGGGTCACATGATAGGAAAAGCAGTTATGCACGATGTCGCCCTGCCCGATGCCCACGGCGCGCAAGGCGCGGGAAAAGCGCCAGGCGTCCGGCGTATCGCCGGTTTGCGGCTCGGCAATGGGGCCGGGGGACAGGAACAAGCGGGTCATCGCCGCCGCATTGCACGCTGCCAGCCCTCCGAAAGGCGGTTCCTGTTCCTGCAAGGCAATGAGATCGGATTTGCGCAAAACCGGCAGGGCCGCAAGATCATCGCGGGTGTTGAGGGCCGCCACATCAACCGCCGCCAACGTGGCGGCGTAATGTACGGTGTCGCCCTTTGCCCTTGCAACAGTATCGCGGAGCGCCTGCATCAGGGTGGCTTCACGCTCCTCGCGGGAACGGGTTTCACGGGAATCAAGGGTACTCATGGGGGCGTCCTATCGGTTACGAGCACGATGCTACACCCCCGCAAAGCCGGGGAACAGGCGCGGAAGCAGAAAAATCGCCCACATCCCGACAACAGCCAGAAAATTGATGCAAAAGACCATGCCGCGCAAGGGAACATTGTCAGTCTGCGTCTGAACCGCCGAGTGGATCAGCCGTCCGATAAGGAAGACCCATGCCAACGCGACTTGCATTCCCGTTACCGCATCGGTCGCATACAACAATGCGATCACGACATAGAAAAATGTCGGCACTTCGAACTGATTGGTCAGATTGGCGGCGTAACGGCGGGAGGCTTCGGGTTCCGGGCTTTTTCGGGCAAAATGGCCAACACCCGGTACATCGCCATGGCGCACAGCACGCATCCGGGTGATGCTGACGGTCACGAACAAGGCCAGTACCAGCGCGAGATGCAGTGCCACGGGCCACAGAATCGCATTGGGCAAGGCGGTCACGGGGGTTTCTCCTTGTCTATCACAGGGCGCTTTTGTGTAACGGTAGCGGCAAGCATCTTTGTGTAACGGTAGCGGCAAGCATCAAGGGAGTAAAAGATGGCCGATTTCGTGGTGCGGAATGCAGAATATGAAGCACAGGTACGGGACAGCTTTTCACGCGGGGCGATCCTGACGATGCTGGGGACGGAAATGTCGCGCTGCGAACCAGGATTCGTGGAACTGCGCCAGCCGGTTACGCCTGTCACGCTGCAACACCATGGATATGTGCATGGCGGCGTGATCTCGACATTGATGGATATTGCGGGGGGTCATGCGGCGCAGACGTTGATGGGTGCGCAGGATTCGGTGCTGACGGTGGAGTTCAAGATCAACCTGCTCGCCCCCGGTGATGGTGAGGTGTTGCGGGCGGAGGGCCATGTGGTTCGCCCCGGCAAGAACATCACCGTCTGCCGTATGGACCTCTATGTGGTGAAGGATGGCGTGGAGACGCTGATCTGTATCGGTCAGGGGACATATATGCGGATGGCGGGGGTGTCGGATGCGGAGGTGTTTGCGGAGCGGGCGGGTTAAATTCCTGCACTGGGCAGCAAGGGTAGTTTACCCAACCATCAACAATCTTTTCGGATCGCAATGAGGGTTACGTCGTCGCCATAATCTGAGTCGAGATCGATATGGAGCGTACCGTCCTCCTGAAGTTCCGCAGAGCCGGAGCCACTAACTTCATCCCCTTCATCTGAACCATGCCAGCGAAAGAAAGCGATCTCGTTGCCATACTCGATATTCAATCCGGCCTCCATGGCCCCGAAAGCAATATCGCCGTAACCGTTATCGCCGATCAACAATCGGGCGGGTGCGACAAGATCGAGATAACTTCGATCCCATGCACCAGAATCAACGATACTCCACAGCCCGAAAAGACGATGACCTCGCGGTTCTGTATCGGCAAGATACGATCCCGGTTTTTTATCTTTCTTCGACAATTGAATAATCTACAGCCGCTCCTTCAGTACGATACACCCGCACGATTTCTTCGCCGCTCGCCCGCTCTTCCAGCACAATGACCAGCCGGTCCCCCGCCCCATGATCGACGCTCTTGACCGAATAGCCCGGCCCTACGCGGATTTCGGTCATGGAGGGGCCACCGCCCTCCCCCGCGATACGCATAACGAGCGCACCTGCAACGACGGCAATGCCGACAATCATGGTAACGGTCAGCAGCGTCACCATCCGGCGCAGGAAGCGCAGGTTGGCGGGTTCGGGGATTCCATCCAGTTCGTCATCGCGCGCGGGCGCGCTTTGGTGTATCCGGCGCGTCATGTCTGATCCAACTCCCCCTTCCGAAGACGGCGAACGTCTGGTCGTTACCATACCGGAGGACGATCCTCCGGCGCGGCTCGACAAGGCATTAGCCGTATTATGCGAGCCGCATAGCATCAGCCGGTCGCGTTTGCGCGCCCTTATCGAAGCGGGGGCAGTGATTTCCGACCCCAGCGGCGTCGCGCACACCGATCCATCCATGAAGGTAGCGGGGGGAGCGTCCTTTGCGATTCATGTACCGCCACCCATCGACCCGATTCCACAGCCAGAGGCAATTCCCCTGACGGTCGTGTACGAGGATGCTCATCTGATCGTGATCGACAAGCCCGCCGGGATGGTCGTTCATCCGGCCCCCGGCCAATGGACGGGTACGCTGGTCAATGCCCTGCTGCACCATTGCGGGGATAGTCTGGCCGGTATCGGAGGAGAAAAGCGGCCTGGCATCGTACATCGGATCGACAAGGATACATCCGGCCTGCTGGTGGTCGCAAAATCCGACGCGGCACATCATGGCCTGTCGGAGCAATTCGCGGCCCATACCATCGACCGGCTCTATAATGCGCTCGTTTGGGGCGAACCAAAGCACAGCGATGCGCGGCTTGCGGGCTTGCCCAGCACCAGTTTCGAGCCGGGATGGATACGGATCGAAACGACGATTGGCCGATCCCGAACCGACCGCAAGAAGATGGCCGTGGGGATCGCGGATGGGCGCCATGCGATTACCCGCGTTTCCCTTCGCGAGAAGTTGGGGGCAGCAACACTGGTTGAATGCAAACTGGAAACGGGGCGCACGCACCAGATCCGGGTGCATCTTGCGCATGTTGGCCACCCCCTCGTCGGGGATCAGACCTACGGGCGCGCCCGCGTTCCTCCACAATCCCTGCCAGAAGACGCACGGGCGGCTATAAAGGCCTTTCCACGGCAGGCATTACACGCCGCAACATTGGGCTTCGATCATCCCGTTACGGGCGAAACCGTGCGCTGGACTTCACCGTTACCCAATGACATAGCGCAGTTATGTCAACTTTTTCGACGGGATTAACGGAACGATACGTACAATTAAAGCTTTGGTCATACTCCTGACCTAAACGTATCTTAACCATTTCCCAACTTTTCTATACGGGTACATAATCCATGGCGACGACAACGGGCAATCTGCCCACCCTCAGTTCTGATAACGGCCTCAGCCGGTATCTCTCCGAAATTCGGAAATTTCCGATGCTGGAGAAGCAGGAAGAGTTCATGCTGGCAAAAGCATGGGCCGATCACGGGGATACCGAGGCCGCGCATAAAATGGTCACGTCACATCTTCGCCTCGCAGCGAAGATCGCCATGGGGTATCGCGGCTATGGTCTGCCGATTTCGGAAGTCATTTCAGAGGCGAATGTGGGCCTTATGCAATCGGTCAAGCGGTTTGACCCGGACAAGGGCTTTCGCCTCGCAACCTATGCGATGTGGTGGATCAGGGCGTCGATTCAGGAATATATCCTGCGTTCCTGGTCGCTGGTGAAAATCGGCACGACCGCAAGCCAGAAGAAGCTGTTCTTCAATCTGCGTCGTGCAAAATCGAAACTCAGCGCACTTGAGGATGGACAGCTTCGCCCCGAACAGATCGCCAGTATCGCAAAATCCCTCGCCGTATCAGAAGATGATGTGGTGATGATGAATGGCCGGATGGGCGGCGGCGGCGATGCCTCGCTGAACGCGCCGATGCGCGGTGGTGGTGATGATGGCGGTGCTGCCGAATGGATGGACTGGTTGCCGGATGAAGATTCGGACCATGCCGCCGAAATCGCCGATACCGAGGAATACGACAAGCGCATGGACTTGCTAGGTCAGGCAATGGCAACGCTGAACGAGCGGGAACAGCATATCCTGCGCGAACGCCGTCTGCGCGATGACCCGGTGACGCTGGAAGACCTGTCGAAAGTCTATGAGGTATCGAGGGAACGTATTCGCCAGATCGAAGTGCGGGCTTTTGAAAAGCTGCAACAGAAAATGCGCGAATTGGCCTCCGCAGGGGGAATGATCGAGGTCGAGCCAGCTTGACAGGAAACGATTTCCACGAACGATTGACAGCACTGCGCCATGATTTTCACCGGCATCCCGAAACGGGGTTCCGGGAAGCGCGGACAAAGGCAGTGGTTGCCGCGCGTCTGCGCGAATTGGGGCTGGAAGTACATGAGGGCGTGGGGGTCGTCGGGCTACTGCGCGCGGGGTCTGGCAATCGGGCCATCGGTTTGCGCGCCGATATGGATGCCCTGCCAGTAACCGAGACAGGCACGCACGATCATATCTCTCAAACCCCCGGAACCATGCACGCCTGTGGCCATGACGGGCATATGACGATGCTGCTGGGTGCTGCCGAGAGCCTGTCGCAAAATAAGGATTTCGACGGAACAGTGGTATTCATCTTTCAGCCTAACGAAGAGCATGGCCTCGGCGCGCGGGCGATGATTGATGAAGGGGTACTGGAGCGATTTCCTGTCGAGGAAATCTACGCCATCCACAATCTTCCCGGTGCGCCGGTTGGCGAGGTTTCAACCCGCCCCGGCCTGATCTGTTCCAGCGAGAGCCTGTTCGAGATTGCCATTCAGGGCCAGGGGGGCCATGCCTCCATGCCGCAAGCCGGGGTCGATGCCATCACGGTGGCGGCGGAGATGGTGCTGGCGCTCCAGACCATCGTGTCACGAAAGCTGCCCCCCGGTGCAGGGGCGGTGGTGTCAGTGACGGAGATTACGACAGACGGCCAACGCAATGTGCTGCCGGGCCATGCGGCACTCAAGGGCGACGCGCGGGCGCGCACCCCACAGGATCGGGCGGCTATCGAAGGCTTTATGCGCCAGATCGCAGCGGGGGTTGCGGCAACCCATGGGGTGACAGCGGAAGTCACGTTCACTTCGGAATTCATCGAAACGATCAATGCGCTCGGCCCGACAGAAGCGGTTATTCGCGCCGCGCGGGCGGCGGAGTGTGTGACGATCCCGGATCGCCCACCAATGAGCTTTTCCGAAGATTTCGCGCATTTCAGTGCCGCTGTTCCCGGCTGTTTCATGCTGCTGGGCAATGGCATTGAAGGGGCGCATGGCAGACCGCTGCACGCAGCGGATTACGATTTCAACGACGCATTGCTGCCCATCGGGGTGTCAGTATGGAGCGCATTGGTGCGGGATCGGCTGCCACTCACCCCCTGAAATTTACGATTCCTTGGTCGGTTTCTGCCAGAGTTGCAGGTGCTTCAACCGGAGAAACCCATGCTGACGCCTCGCCAATCCATGCAACGGATTCAGGACAGGATGACACTCGCAGAGATGTCATTGACCGCTCTCGTCGAACGCACAGGCGTCGAGCGCAGCGTCTACAAGGCCGCAACATCGGCGGAAGAGCACCTGCCCGTGGGGGTGCTGATAAAGGTTGCCGAAGCCCTCGACGTATCAGTCGCATGGTTGATCGGGGAATCGAACCATCCATCGCGCGAGACATCGTACCAGATTTACCTGACACCCCGCCCGGTGCGGTACGAGGAAATCCGGGTAGAACGGCGCGAAAGCGGTGAAGTGGCCCTGCAAGTCCTGATGGATGACCGGATCGCCGATTTCAATCTCTACCCTGAAACGGTCGGCAGACTCATCGCAGAGTTCACCGCCGCCCTGCGCGGTCCCCTGACGCCCCCGCTATCAGCGGCCCCGGTGGATATGGAAGAAAAGACCCGCAACGATGCCTTTGCATTCTCGCCGGAACCGGAGAGGTCGGAAGCCGGGTTGAACGTGGATTATTCGTATACGGTGCAGCAGGCGGGATAGCGGATTAGTTTGATTTTTCCCGGTCATGCCGCGGCTTGACCGCAGTATCCATCCATCAGCCCAAGCTATTGTAAGGGGCAGAGAAATGGACCCCGTGGTCAAGCCACGGAGTGACTAAATCTGGATAAGGAAGTTCAAAGCAGGCACTGCCGAATCCAACGCATTTTGAAAATCTGCCGATATCGTCTATCTTACTTCCCATGACCGCGATCCTGAAAATCGATGAATGTGACATGACTCCTGCCCGGCTGACGGGAGAGGATGTGCTGGCCATGACGAAGGCTGGCATCCTGCGCGAGGGGCGCGGCCATGAGCTGATCGAGGGGGTTCTGGTCCAGATGGCTTCGCAATACGCGCCGCATGTGGCGATGCTTTCGAAACTCGTCCGCTGGTTCAATCGCAACCTGCCCGACGAGTACGAGGTTGCTATTGGCCCGAGTATCTTCCTGTCCGAACATACGATGCTGGAACCGG
>CALFFK010000061.1 GCA_937957975.1 uncultured Neomegalonema sp. | reverse complement strand
CGGTCTCGGCTTCCGCCGCCGCGCCTGATCTGAACAATACGACCGGAATATCCCCAAAAATCAAACACCCCCCGGCGCAAAGCCGGGGGGCTTCTTTTTGACTTTCACGGATGGCGTTCAACGCCGCAACTATCACTGGCTCTGCCACACATAACGCAGGGTCTTGATGATTTTCATAGAACAAAGAGGCGTCTCTCGCGTCCTTACCTCAACGATCCACAGAACCGCTGGATACGCTGGCAGGCATCCTCCAGCACTGCGTCTGACGTGGCATAGCTCGCCCGGAAATATGGTGACAGGCCGAACGCCGCCCCATGCACCGCCGCGACGCCCTCGACTTCAAGAAGCTCCGTCACAAAATCCTCGTCCGTCTCGATCTTTTTGCCTGATGGTGCGGTTTTGCCCAGGCATCCCTTGATCGACGGATAGACGTAGAACGCCCCTTCCGGCACGGGACATTCGATGCCGCTGCACTGGTTGAGCATCGACACCACCAGATCGCGCCGCCGCTCGAAAGCCTTACCCGATTCCGCGATGTAATCCTGCGGCCCGTTCAGTGCCGCAACCGCGCCCCATTGCGAGATCGAGGAAGGGTTCGATGTTGATTGCGACTGTACCTTACGCATCGCCCCGATCAGCTTGGCAGGGCCACCCGCATACCCGATGCGCCACCCGGTCATGGCATAGGCTTTCGACACGCCGTTCACGGTCAGCGTCCGCTCCATCAGTGCGGGTTCCACTTCCGCCGGGGTGCAGAACTCAAACGGCGCATAGGCGATATGCTCATACATATCATCGGTCAGAATCCAGACATGCGGATGCTTCATCAGCACGTCGGTCAATCCCTTCAACTCCTCGCGGCTGTACCCCGCTCCGGTTGGGTTCGACGGTGAGTTGAAGATCAGCCATTTCGTCTTTGGTGTAATCGCCGCGTCCAGCATTGCCGGCGTCATCTTGAACCCGGTTTCAATCCCGGCTTCCACGGGCACAGGTTCTCCCCCGCCCAGCAGCACCATATCAGGATAGCTGACCCAGTAGGGCGCAGGGATGATAACCTCGTCGCCGGGGTTCAGGGTGGCGACCAGCGCATTATAGAGCACCTGCTTGCCGCCCGTTCCGACCGAGATATTCTCCCGCGCATAATCCAGCCCGTTCTCGCGCCTGAATTTCGCAATGATCGCGTCTTTCAGTTCGGGGATGCCATCCGGGGCGGTATATTTGGTTTTCCCCTGATCCATCGCATCCTTGGCGGCCTGCTTGATATGCTCCGGCGTATCGAAATCCGGCTCCCCTGCCCCAAGGCCGATGATGTCTTTTCCTGCGGCTTTCAGCTCAGCGGCCTTTGTCGTCACCGCGATGGTCGGCGAAGGTTTTACGCGGGCAAGCGACTTGGCAAGAAAGGACATCGGTTTCACTCCGGTTGAAAAGGCGCAGCCCTCATACGCCTCACCCTTCGCCCTTGCAAGCGACAGCGGTTCGCAATGTCGCAGGCACATTGTATTATGCCCATCTTGCCCCTTGCCGCCGCACAGCCTAACTACACCCCCATGAAACGATCAATCTTCAGGCCAAAAACGTGGTTCGCCAAGGGCGACGAGATTTCCGTGCTGCGGCTCTATGGGGCCATCGGGGTAGCGCGGGGGATCGGGGGGCGCGGCCTGTCGCACCCGCCGCTGGAGCAAGCCATCGAAGCGGCCTTTGCGTCAAAGCGTGTAAAAGCGGTGGCGCTGGCCATCAATTCGCCCGGAGGCGCGCCGGGACAATCGAGCCTCATCGCGCGGCATATCCGGCGGTTGGCGGATGAGAAGGAAATCCCCGTCATCGCCTTTTGCGAGGATGTTGCGGCATCCGGCGGCTATCTGCTTGCCTGTGCTGCGGATGAAATCTGGGTGAACGAATATTCCATCGCTGGCTCCATCGGCGTTATCTCCGCCAGCTTTGGCGCGCAGGAGGCGATCAAGCGGATCGGGATTGAGCGGCGCGTCCATACCGCCGGGAACCACAAGGTACTGATGGACCCGTTTCGCGAGGAAAAGCCCGAAGACATCGAGCGCCTGAAATCCCTGCAACGCGATATTCATGCGCGGTTCATTGATTGGGTCAAAACCTCCCGCAAGGACCGCCTGACCGAAGACGAACCCCTGTTCGAAGGTGATGTCTGGGTCGGCCAGCGCGCGGTTGAGGTCGGGCTGGCCGATGGGGTGGGCGAGTTGCGCCCCGTACTCAAGCAGCGTTTCGGCAAGGATGTGATTTTCCGCGAACATGGCGGGAAGAAGGGCGGCCTGATCGCGCGGTTGCTCGACAAGCGCGTCTCCGGCGAAGCCATCGGCGCAGGAGCAACAGAAGCCGCAGCAGACACCATCGAGTCGCGCCTCGCCTGGGCAAGGTTCGGCCTGTGATACTGAAAACCCTGTTTACGATCATTGCCGTCATCGTCGGCCTTACCATCCTGCGGGTTGTGAATGGCCGCTCGACCGCCAGCGTTGCGCGGGACAAAAAAAAACATGCCATCAGGAAACGACAGCGCGAGAGTGCGGCGATGATCCGCTGCCCCCGCTGCGACGCATGGCACGACCCCGCCGAAGCCTGTTCCTGCTCCTCCTGACCGGAAATACCCATGAGCATTCTCTACGTTATCGGCGGGGCCGCCCTGCTGATTTTTGCCGGTGATGCGCTGGTGCGCGGGGCTATTGCGCTGGCCCTTCGTATGGGCCTGTCGGTTGGGTTGATCGCCCTTACGGTCGTTGCCTTTGGAACATCGGCCCCCGAACTCGTCATCAGCGTACAGGCGGCGCTGGAGGGCGCGCCCGACATTGCGCTGGGCAACGTTGTCGGATCGAATGTGGCGAATGTGCTGCTGGTACTGGGTGCGCCCGCCCTGATTGCGCCCATCGTGACCCGCGACGACGGGGAAAGCCTGCGGAGCTATCTGTTCATGGTCGGGGCCAGTTTCCTGTTGCTCGCGCTCGCCTGGACGGGTGATATCGGGCGCATCGCGGGGGTCGTGATGCTGGTGCTGCTCGCCGGGTTTTTTTGGGATGCATGGCGTCGTTCGCAGGGGGCGCCTGTTGCCGATGACGGGATTGACCCTGAAAGCGCCGGGATGCCGACCACAACAATCGTGGCCCTGCTCGGCTTTGGCCTGATTGGCCTGCCTGTTGGTGCGCATTTCCTGATCGAGGGGGCGCGGGAAATCGCGGCTTCCATAGGCATTTCGGAAGCAGCCATCGGCCTTACCCTCGTGGCGCTAGGTACATCGTTGCCAGAACTTGCCGCCTCACTCGCCGCCGCATGGCGAGGGCGAATGGAGGTAGCACTTGGGAATATCATTGGCTCGAACGTCCTCAACATCCTCGCAATTCTGGGTGTGACCGCGCTGGTCTCACCGATTCCCGTTTCGAGGGGATTTGCGACGATCGATATTCCGCTGATGATCCTGGCTGCGCTGTTGCTGTTGCCATATCTGATGAAGGAAAAGACTATCGGACGCCGAACCGGGGTGATGCTCGTTATGTTTTATCTGGCCTTCGTCGCACTGGTTGTTGCCGGGAATTAGCCTTGCAAATACCTACTTGCGAAAAGCGCGGGAGAGGTTGCGCATAGTATCGAATTGATCGTTGGTATTTCCGATCAGGCTCTTCAATTTTGTTGATGTGACATCAGCATTATCAAACTGTGCGCGCGATATATCGGCACCTGTGAAGTCAGCCCCGGCAAGAGTCGTCATGGATAAATCAGCGTCAGAAAAATTTGCCCCTCGCAATTTGGCAAATTCCAGATCGGCTCGCGAGAGCATTGCGCCCGTAAAATCCGCGCCATCTGCGTTCGCTTTCCGAAGCACACCCCGCATAAGACCCATGGATTGATTTTTCATATCAGCAGACAGGTCCGCTTCGCGAAAGCTGGCCCCAATGAGAGAAGCCCGCGTAAAGTCGGCTGCGGCGCGTGATCTGGAAAGGTCAGCATCATTCAGGTTGGCGTTTCCGAACTGCGTCATAAAGAGGGATGCCCCCTTGAGGCTCGCATTCGATAAATCCG
Source organism: uncultured Neomegalonema sp. (assembly GCA_937957975.1). Taxonomy (GTDB): domain Bacteria; phylum Pseudomonadota; class Alphaproteobacteria; order Rhodobacterales; family Rhodobacteraceae; genus JAHDDY01. The sequence goes on along the minus strand of CALFFK010000061.1, from coordinate 6,840 downwards.
CGCGTAATACCCACGCCTGGTCCAACACTGCGTTGTCCAGAGTGGAGTTATTCAAATTAACACTGTTCATTGCCGCAGCCCGAAAAATCGCGCCTGTGAAATCCAGATTTGACAGATCCAGACCGTTGAGGCGCATACGGGTAAAGTCAGCCGGTTTTTCCGTTGTTGCCGCCTCAAGGGACGCTATGACGTCATCCCGGCTTACCTCCGCTTCGGTCATACGCGGCGATGCCATGTCAACTCCCGACATGGCGCTTTGAGCAAGTGCCGGAAGCGGGGCAGCAAGCGTCAATAACGAGAACAGCATGAGAGTAACGGGCTTCATATCATCTCCATAATACTATTGTATTTACTGATTCAGAGTATTTGGCGACCAGATTGGGCCAATTACTCCAGATGGTCACAGAACCAGTCCAACCTCGAATTGGCGGCATGTTCACTCAGGATTTGCAGGCTGCCATTGAGCGCCATTATTAATTTTATAGCTCCAGGGAAGCCCCGCATTTCGCCATCCATTTTTGCTGCGCGCACCGGTCTTTTTATCGATGCTGCCTTCAAACCCTTCGATTTGATTCCAGACATTGCTGTAACCGGCGGCGTGCAGCAGTCGCGCGGCCACGGCTGAACGCGGGCCGGATCGGCAACTGACGATGATCGGGTCTGATTTCGATAACCCCAGACGTTTCATCAAGGCGTCAACATCCGCAACGAAGCCAGCATTGGCCTTCATCTTGTATTTGCCGGATTTCGGATTGAACTTTTTCGTAACTGTGCGAAGCGGGATATTCGAGTCCATTGGTTCTGGATGGCCGACAAAACTGATTTCAACCGGGTCACGAACATCAATCAACACGATTGACGGTTCTTTTTGCACCGCTTTATAGGCATCGGTTGGCGTCAGATAGAGGCCGAAGGGCGTTTGACGTGATTTGGAAACGCTTGCTTCATTCACGCTGGTCGGGATGTCAAACGCACTCACTGAACCTGATGCAAGCAACATCGCCACCAGAGCAAAGGCCCGCATGAATAATTTAACTGTCATGGTCGCAACAAAGCTCCTGTTTTAATGACCGTTATCAGGCATCAAGATCATCTTTTAAGGCTCGCAGATCGGTGCGGATAATTTGGCGCAGCTGTTTAATTGCAGAATTGCCGTGAGGCAGCCACTTCACCGTTTCGATCACTTAGAGTATCCGCAATCACCCTTTTTTTTACGCTGATAGAGCCATAGCAATTCCGGCACTCCCCCTCCGTGACTAAGTCACGAAGAGGCTTGGAAATTTCGCGAATGAGTAATGCAGCGCTCGTATTGCACCCCATATCTGGTGGTAGAAAAAGCCGCTGGTCGCTGATCCGGTATGCCGCCCCTTATATGTTCTATCAGACCGTCATAGCCTTCACCGTGGCAGGGAATCCATCGTCCGGCACATGCCCGTCTTCCTATGAAACACCAAGCAAGTTTTGCACATGGGCGGTTGACAACGGATTTCTTGTCCGTGGGGAGCGGGCTATCATAAAGTCACCAAAGCGTTACAGCCGTTAGGATTTATAGATCAACGTTTTCATAGCCTTAGCCTATATGCTTATTTTTTATGCAATAGGCTCTACGCCAGCAAACACAGCACTGGGCGTTAATAACCCCGCCCTTCTCCACAAGGTTTTCCACAGGAACTGGGGGGGATGAAAGCACGCCTGTCTAACCCCCCGTGAACCCTTACCGAATTGTTAATTCGACTTGGCCCTCGCAATGATTCCATGGGCCGCGTATGATTTTTCGCATGACGAAAGCGCGCCGCCCAGACCCCGCCCCGAACCTGCCCGAACCCACCACACCGATGGGGTTTGAGGAAGAAGGTGTACGCTATGAGATAGACGGTGCGGCGACCGTGAAAGAAAGTGGAACAGATGTGATTGCGCGGGCGCTGAAAACGCTGCCCGACGGCCCCGGCGTCTACCGGATGCTCGATGCGAAGGGCGAGGTACTTTATGTCGGCAAGGCGCGCAGCCTGAAAAAGCGGGTGGTGTCCTATACCCGTTATGATGGCCACACCACGCGCATCCAGCGGATGATAACCGCGACGGCCTCGCTGGTCTTCGTCCTGACGAAAACCGAAACCGAAGCGTTGTTGCTGGAAAGCAATCTCATCAAGCGGCTGAAACCCCGTTACAATGTGTTGCTGCGCGACGACAAGAGCTTTCCCTACATCCTGATTGACACGGACCATGACTTCCCGCGTCTGCGTAAACACCGGGGCGCAAAATCGGCCAAGGGGCATTATTTCGGCCCGTTTGCCTCGGCAGGGTCGGTGAACCGTACCCTGAACCAGTTGCAGAAAGCGTTCCTGCTGCGCACGTGTAATGACTCGATGTTTGAAGGGCGCACGCGGCCCTGTCTGCTGTATCAAATCAAGCGATGCTGTGCGCCCTGTGTCGAATATGTCTCGAAAGACGATTATGAAAACCTGCGCAGCGAGGCGACCGCGTTCCTGTCGGGTAAATCAACGCGAGTGCAGGGCGAACTCGCCAAGGCAATGAACGAGGCTGCGGCAAAATTCGATTATGAGCGCGCCGCCGTCTTTCGCGACCGGATCAAGGCGCTGACGCAGGTACAGGCGCATCAGGGCATCAACCCGCGCGGGGTAACGGAAGCGGATGTCATCGCCCTGCATATGCAGAGCGGGCAAGCCTGTGTGCAGGTGTTTTTTTTCCGCAACGGGCAGAACTGGGGCAACAAGGCGTATTTCCCGCGCCTCGCCTCGGAAGCGGACGATGCGGAGGTGCTGGCCGCTTTCATCGGTCAGTTCTATGACACCCGCCCCCCGGCACGCGCGCTGTTGCTGTCGCATGAGATCGAGGGGCGGGAAGTGATGGAAGCGGCGCTGACCGAAGCAGCGGGCCACAAGGTCGCGCTGACAGTGCCTGCACGCGGCGAGAAACGGGAACTGGTGACTGATGCGCTGAGGAATGCCCGCGAGTCGCTGGCCCGGCGTATGGCCGACAGTGCCGCGCAGTCGCGCCTTCTGGACGGGGTGGCCGATGCCTTCGATCTGCCCGACAGGCCCGCCCGGATTGAGGTATACGATAACTCGCATATTTCCGGCACTGATGCCGTTGGCGGCATGATCGTCAGCGGGCCGGACGGGTTAATGAAAAACCAGTACCGCAAGTTCAACATCAAAAATACAGATCTGACCCCCGGCGACGATTTCGGGATGATGAAAGAGGTACTGACCCGCCGCTTCGCACGGCTGATGAAGGAAGACCCGGATCGCGACAAGGGAACATGGCCCGACCTCGTGCTGATCGACGGCGGGGCCGGGCAGCTATCGGCCACGAAAGAAGTCTTTGAGGAACTGGGCGTCGATGATGTGGCACTTGTGGCCGTGGCCAAGGGTCAGGAACGTGATGCGGGCAAGGAGTTGTTTCATATCGAAGGCCGCCCTCCCTTCGCCCTGCCCCACCGCGATCCGACGCTTTATTTCCTTCAACGCCTGCGTGATGAAGCACACCGGTTTGCCATTGGCACACACCGGGCAAAACGCGCCAAAAGCCAGATGGCCAACCCACTCGACGAAATCGCCGGAATCGGCCCCAGCCGCAAACGCGCCCTGCTCGCCCATTTTGGCTCGGCAAAAGCCGTCAGCCGCGCCGGGGTGAGCGATCTGGAAGCAGTGGAAGGCGTGTCACGCGCCATGGCAGAAAAGATATACGGGCATTTTCAGGACGGTTGAGCGCGGAATAAAGCAACGCACACAACCCATTTTATGAAGAGATTAAAACTCCCCTCAACATTCCACCTGAGGCCAAGTTAAACGTCTGGCATACATCCAAGAGAAAGTGAGAATGAGTTATTCACATTCTATACCGGATCACTCCCATGCCCATAATCACATCGCTCGACCTCCAGTCCCTTAACGACATGGAGGGCAGGATCACATCGGTCGGACATGGCTTTGCGGAGGGCGATCTGGCCGCCGGAGCGCAGTTGACGGCGACCGTGGCAGGGACCGAGGTGACGGTGCAAATGGATGTGCTGTCCACCTGGCCGGATGGGTCAGTAAAGCACGCAATCGTGAGCTTTGACACACCGCACAGCGAAGATGGCACGGCCACGCTGATACTCGAAAATACGCAATCGACGGATACAGGCGTTGCGGCACTGGATATTGCGGGGCAGGCAGCGGCCCTTGATTATGATTTCAGCGTCACGGTTGATGGTGAGACAATTGATATTGCTGCGCTGTTGCAAACCGGACCCGTTGATATGTGGCAATCGGGATCGCTGGTCAGTCAGGGGCGCGTAACGCATACGCTGGCAAACGGGCTGGAGCTGCGCGCGGATATTACCGTCAGGGCAGACGGGACCATTGATACCTCGGTCATCATGGGCAATGATAATATCGAAACGACCGGCCTCGACGCCCTGACCTATGGGGTCGAGATCACCCAGAATGGCAATGTGGTCTTCAGTGACGATGCCCTGACGCAATACCACTTCACCGTCTGGCGCGAAGGGTTCTCAACTGCCACGGCCACGAATACCACTCATGCCGTTTATGACATGGACTACCTGCGCGGAACAGGGCTGGTCCCCCTCGTGGATACGGCATTGACGCTAAAGGATGGCGATTATTATGGCGAGGTACTGGCCGACCCCAATGCTACCTATGATCCGCTGGAACTGGGCGGAATAGATAATAACGGCGGGATTGACGAAGACCGGGGACGCTCCGGTACCAGCAAAAGTTATGGCATCATCACCGATGACCAGCACAGCTATCTCGTAACCCAGACAGCGGCGGCCCGCGAAGGGATGCTGGCGCTGACGGATCAATATGGCGCATTTTCCGACTTTTACCGCAACCCGGAAACCGGCGAGGCGTATCTGCTGGAGGATACGGATTTCAATTCGTTCCATACGGGTGTTGGCAAGGATGTCGCCGGAACCGACGGCGTCGTCGATCTGACGAATGACGGGCTGGCGCTGCGCAACAAGCAATCGCATGATCCAAGCGCATTCTATACGTCCTTTCTTGTCACCGGCGACCGTTTCTATGCCGATGGGCTGTTGAGTGAGGGGGGATCGTCGCACCTGCTCTGGGCCAATGCGGCGACATTGACCGGGGATGGCCTCGTCGATTTTGGTTCCCAATTACGGTCGCAAGCATGGTCATTGCGTGATCTGTTCCAGTCGGCCACGCTGGCCCCTGATGGATCACACGCAAAACCTGTTCTCGAAGCACGGTTGGAAGCGGCCCTTCAGGAATATGTCGATTATTATATCGGCGGTGAAACACTGACGAGCCTGCTTGGCCGCGAATTCACCGGATCGCGCGAAGCAGCGGCGTTTTCAGAGGGGCCATTGGCCGGAGTGCTGCAAAGCTATAACGGCACGGCCCTTGATCGGCCCTATTGGCAGGACTGGTTCGGAATGGTGATCGGGCAGATCGCGGCGACCGGGAATGAAAACGCCATTGCGCTGGGCGAATGGATGGCCAATTTTTCTGCCGGGCGATTCCTTCAGGATGATTTTGATCCGACCAATTCGTTATTTTCACTGACCGGCAGTGCCAATGGCTCGCGTAGCCTGACGGGTGATCTGACCTGGGCAGAGCTTCAGGCGCTTGCCGGGACGGGCGGTGTTGCGGGGTCGGATGATTGGGACGTCGATGGTTTCTACACAGCGGCGGCCTTTGGAGGCACGGCCTCGTTGCTGAACGGTACTCGCGATGAACGCTATGCCGAAGCCTTGCTGTGGATGACCGGCGCGCTGTCGCAACAGGCCGAAGATGTGGCCACAGGCAACGGCACAACGACGCAATTCGCGATTCCCGTACAGTTTCTCGATAACAGCATTGTCGGGATCACAGAGCGGACGCTGGGGACGGAGTTGAATGACGCCCTCGTCGATGGAGACGGCAATCGCCTGATCGTGGCAGGGGCGGGCAATGACACTGTAACCACCGGCGCGGGGAACCATCTGGTTGATGGAGGCGACGGAAACGATACTCTGACCGGCGGCGACGGCGAGGATTGGTTGTTCGGCGGGAGCGGGGCCGACCGGCTGTCGGGTGGTGCAGGGGTCAACATTCTTCAGGGCGACCGGCATGATGTGGATTTTGGGCGTTTTGCCGATACTTTCGCCTTCGATACAGTGCTGGGCGAAACGCGGGTGATCGACTTCACGGTCGGTCAGGACATTCTGGAATTCACGGGATTTGATCTGGAGGGGAATCCCCTCGATCACTTCACAAGCACGTCTGAGGGCGTGACACTCGACATTGATGGGCCGGGTTCCTTGCTGTTGGAAGGTGTCACGCTGGAGGATCTACAGGAGAACGGGATTGTATCAGCGGGTTCCTGGGTATCCGACGACGAATTGCTCACAATAACCTACGTCGGCGACCAGATCACGCGGCAGGTGAGCGCCATAACCGAGGCGGACGGCGATGTCAGAGCGACGGCCTATGATGGAACCGGCAAGCGCGAAAGCTTCACATTCGACGACATCAGCGACAGCCGGAACTGGGAAACCTATACGAATACCTATGACGATGCAGGTGGACTGACGAACCGGGACTGGCTTTACGATAACGGCAATATTCGCACGCAATCCTATGCCGACAGAACCATCGTGCGGGATGTGACGACCGAAACTGACGGCGATGTCAGAACGACGCTGTATGGCGCGAACGGCAAGCGCGAAAGCTTCACAGTTGACGATATCAGCGACAGCCGGAACTGGGAAACCTATACCAACAGTTACGACGAAGCGGGCGTTCTCACAGGCCGCACCCGGCTATTCGATAATGGCAATATTCGCACGCAATCCTATGTCGA
>CALFFK010000060.1 GCA_937957975.1 uncultured Neomegalonema sp. | reverse complement strand
TCTGACGATTTATCAGGCCCGCGAAAGAAAACCCATGCCAGACCCAGCTTTGGACGCCACCATCGAACAGGCCCGTGAGTTGTTCCACGATCTTGGCCCGCTATCCGTGCGTAAAATGTTCGGCGGTGCGGGCCTTTATCTTGATGGCACGATCTTCAGTCTGATTGCGTTCGAGGAAATCTTTCTCAAGGCCAAGGGCGATTTTGCCGCCGAGCTGGAGGCCGAAGGTTCCTCTCCCTTTGTCTATGAAGGCAAGGAAAAACCTGTCACCATGTCTTATTGGCGGCTGCCCGACAGCGCGCTTGACGATGCCGATGAAGCCGTCTCCTGGGCGCGCAAAGCTATAGCGGCCCTGCAATGAGGATCGTCGGGGGAGACATGCGCGGGCGTCGTTTGATGGGACCAACCGATGATGGGGGTCGCGCGCGTCTGCGCCCTACCTCTGACCGGATGCGAGAAGCGGTCTTCAACATCCTCGCCCATGGCGATTACCCGCCGTTCGATGGTGCACAGGTACTTGATCTCTTCGCCGGAACGGGGGCCATGGGGATTGAAGCATTATCGCGGGGCGCGGAGCGGGCTGTCTTCGTGGATGATGGCCGCGAAGCACGCGCCCTTCTGAAACAGAATATTGATACGCTGGATCTTGCTGATCGTACACGGGTCATTCCCGGTGACGCGCTGCGTTTCGCCAGTACAAACAGCGATCCATTCGATATGATTTTCTGCGATGCCCCTTATGCGAAAGGTCTCACCCACCCTGTACTGAACGCCCTTGCGGCCAGCACATCCCTCACCAGGGGTACAGTCATCATCGTCGAAACCGCCACAGATGAACTGCTCGATCTGCCTTCCGGCCTCGCGCTTTCCATGGAACGACGCTACGGTGCCGGAAAAATTCATCTGCTGCGAGTGGCGGAAGGATCACGGCGCGATACCTGATCATCGCGACGGTAAGGAACGAAACGATGAGCGAAGCCTACGACACGCAGTTTCCCTGTGCCCAATGCGGCGCAGACCTACGTTTCAATGTGGGCAATGGCCATCTCGTCTGTGAATATTGCAGTCACGAGAACATCATTGATCTCGACCATACGCCCATTCAGGAACTGGATTTTCGCAAAGGTCTCGAAAACCAGCTCTCCAGCGAACAGACCGAGGTTACACAGGTCACGAAATGCACGACCTGCGGGGCAGAGGTACAGTTCGAGCGTCATATCCATGCTGATAATTGCCCATTCTGCGATTCCGTCCTCGTAACCGATACTGGCGATCACCGGCACTTCAAACCCAAGGGTCTTCTACCCTTTGCCGTCACGCAAAAGGACGCTCAAGCCGCCCTTGATGATTGGCTTGGCTCACGCTGGTTTGCGCCCTCTGGCCTGAAACGATACGCACGCGCAGGGGGAGAGATGAACGGCATCTACACCCCTTACTGGACTTTTGATGCCCAAACAGAGAGCCGCTATTCAGGTCAGCGCGGCGATGTCTATTACGTTGATCGCTACGTCACCGTTATGACGGATCGTGGCCCCCGCCGCCAACTCCAGCGCATACCGCAAATTCGTTGGACACCCGTGCGCGGGCGGGTACGCCGCTTTTTCGACGATGTGCTGGTTGTCGCCTCCAAGGCTCTGCCGAAACGGGTGGCCGATGCATTGGAGCCATGGGATTTGCACGCCATGGTCCCTTATACGGAAAGCTATCTCGCAGGATTCCGCGCCGAAGGCTACACGATTGATCTGCGCGACGGGTTTGCCGCTGCACGCGGTGTGATGGATCTGGAAATCCGGCGAGACGTGCGCTTCGACATCGGCGGCGACCAGCAACGGGTACAGCGGGTTGAGACAGATTTTGGTGACGTGACCTTCAAGCACGTTCTGCTGCCCCTCTGGATCGCTGCCTATCGTTATCGCAAGAAAACCTATCGCTTCGTCATCAATGGGCGCAGCGGGCGTGTCTTCGGCGAACGGCCTTATAGCGTGTGGAAGATCGTCATCGCCATCCTGTTCGGCGCGCTGCTCATGGCCCTGCTGCTGGGTGCACTCTACACCTCTGGCGCGCTTGATACGATGGTGGTCGGGAACGGGCGGCTGATGATGCCAGACGATTTATACTTTCGCGTACCACGTTACTGATATGTAATCTTGACAAATTATTTTTAATTAGCGGCGATATTGTCTTCTCCTGTGTATTATCGGAGTATAACCGTATGGCGTCGGGACATCGATGGAACATGGTTGGCGACGAGTTCGTCAAACTCTTTACAACGGAATACGTCAATGACGGCGCGTTGCATTGGCCAACAGTTATCGGGGCAGCCGCGTGTCTTTGCGGCGAGACCGCGCTTGTCGCAAGCGAGTCGCGATTGCCTGAACACGGCGCCCTCGACAGTCCCCGCGTAGCGGAATTTATGAATAATGGCAAAGTGCCGAACCGCACGATCCTTGGATATTCCGCCATGGTTGCAAATCAGGCGTTCGGAGTGGATGCCGAAAGTCTTCCAACCTATAAAACCGTGATTGCACAACTCGGACCGCAGCTTCTGCCCGGTTCTTTTCCTGCACTGAACGTTTCCGCCCATTTGGTTCCCCATGAAACGCCCATGAACGCTGGCCCGCGTCTTCGCAAGACGGTTCACAGAATTTCGGAACAACAGGGGTTAAGTACGCATGACTCAGCCTTTGCGCTCGCCACAGCCACAATGAAAATGATCGGATCAGCACAAATGCTCGGCGCCCGCGATCTGACAATTCTGGCCTTTCAGTGCTGCATCGCAGGCTCGCGTTTCGCGCTCGCCCTCGACACAATATCGAACCCGGCCATCCAGCGCAGTAAAGTGGATAAAATGGAAACCATCCTCGACGAGGCTATGCGCGCCGAAGAGGCCACATACCGGATGCCAGCGGCGGCGGCGGTGGCAGCGGCCCTCGGTTCGGGGTGAACCCACCCCGTTTGAGCGAGGTCGGCTTCCTTACAAATAAAAAGCTCCCGAAGCCGCTATGGCGTTCGGGAGCATAAGGAAAACCGGATGAAACGCGATCAAGATCGTATTCCAAATTATAGCAACTTGCCCTATACGAACGCAGCGCCCTCGTAGACCTTGACCGAGATACGGAACGCGCCCCAACCGGGAACAGCTTTGCCGCGCACGACTGGCTCGTTGATCGCTTCAATCCGTGCATCAACGCGGCCCGCGCGCTGAAGCGCCCAGTTCAGGGCAGCATAATGCTGGTTCGTGATGTAACCAAGCTTATCGCCCGACGCGAGGAACACGGCGATGCCACGTTCATCCGACGGATGCGGCACATCGCGTTCTAGTGAAATGCGATCACCCGCTTCTGGCATCGCACCAAACGCCGCAAGGCGGTGATACACGGGCCAGGCAACCGGCACATCATTGAGGCTGAGGATGGGTTTCGCCCCCGTGGAGGTCGCCGCATCTACGGCAAGACCGATTCCGGGAGTAGCGAGGGCGGCGGAAGCACCGAATAACTGCAAAGCACTTCGCCGACTGGGCGTATAGATTCGTGTCGTCATGTCTTCACCGTACAGATGATTAAGGCAACAATGCGACACTTTGTCACTTCACGCCATGCGTGTTTTCTATCGACACCGTGCACGCGCAAACCCCTCATCCGCCCGACGACGGATAACAGATTACACAATCACACATCAGACCTACGCCCCAAACACCCGCGTGAAGATCGTATCGACGTGTTTCGTGTGATGGCCAAGATCAAACAGACTCTCCAGCGCCGCATTGTCCAACGCAGCGGTCACATCCGCATCAGCCTTCAATTCGGTAAGGAAGTCCTTGCCCTCCTCCCACACCCGCATCGCATTACGCTGCACCAGCCTATAGCTGTCTTCCCGGCTCACACCCGCTTGCGTCAGTGCCAGCAGAACCCGCTGGGAATGAACCAACCCCCGGAACTTGTTCATATTCGCCATCATCGTATCGGGATAGACGAGCAGCTTTTCGATCACGCCGGTCAGGCGCACCAGCGCAAAATCCAGTGTTACCGTCGCATCCGGCCCGATCATCCGCTCTACCGATGAATGCGAGATATCCCGTTCATGCCACAGTGCAACATTCTCCATTGCGGGCAGCGCATAACTGCGAACCATCCGCGCGAGACCGGTCAGGTTCTCGGTCAGGATCGGGTTACGTTTATGCGGCATGGCGGAGGAGCCTTTCTGCCCCGGCGAAAAATACTCTTCCGCCTCCAGCACCTCGGTTCGTTGCAGGTGACGCACTTCCGTCGCGATCCGCTCGACAGAAGACGCGATCACGCCCAGGGTCGCAAAGAACATCGCATGACGATCACGCGGGATTACCTGCGTCGACACCGGCTCGATCCCAAGGCCCAGTTTTTCCGCCACATGCGCCTCGACCGCCGGGTCGATATTCGCAAACGTCCCCACAGCGCCGGAGATTGCGCAGGTTGCGATTTCCTCACGCGCCGCAACCAGACGCGCCCGATTGCGATCCATCTCCGCATAGGCTTGTGCCAGCTTGAGGCCAAAGGTCGTCGGCTCCGCATGAATGCCATGGCTGCGCCCGATAGTGATCGTGTCCTTGTGCTCAAAGGCACGGGTTTTCAGCGCCGCAAGCAACTTGTCGAGATCAGCGAGCAGCAAATCGCTGGCCTTCACGAGCTGCACATTAAAACAGGTGTCCAGCACGTCCGATGACGTCATCCCCTGATGAACGAACCGCGCTTCCGGCCCGACAATTTCGGACAGGTGTGTCAGGAAGGCGATGACATCATGCTTCACCTCGCGTTCGATGGTATCAATCCGATCAATGTCGAACTCCACATCTTTGGCCGTCCACACCTTCGCGGCAGATTCTTTCGGGATGACCCCCAGATCCGCCATCTTATCCGCTGCATGAGCCTCAATTTCGAACCAGATGCGAAATTTTGATTCAGGCGACCAGATAGCGGTCATTTCAGGGCGGGAATAACGGGGGATCATGGGGAAAGCCTTCTCGTGCGATTCGGGACGGGTGCGCTATACACGACCTGAACTGCCGTGTCCGGGGTCACGATCATGTACAGCCTGTTCGGGATGCCGTTATGCGACTATCTTGTCGGATCGTGGCATATCAACCGCGAGATCGAAGACCGGCGCACGCCCCTGTACCAATCCTTTACAGGACAGGCATCCTTCAGGAATGAAGAAACGAACGCGCTATTCTATCGGGAAGAGGGAACGCTGCATATCGGTGACAAGACAATCCGGGCATCGCAATCCTATCACTGGTCATTTACGGGGGATGGAGCTGATATAACCTTCGCAGATGGTCGGCCCTTTCACCGGGTCGTTCCCGATGGGCATAGCGCCACCGCACTCCACGATTGCCCCCCCGACCTCTATCGCGTCTCCTACCGATTTGAGACAATCCATTGCTGGCGACAGCGGTGGCACGTTACTGGTCCCCGTAAGGACTACACGCTCGAAAGCGTGTTCACGCGCTTGCATCATGCCGGTGATCCAGTGCAATGTCCGCGCAATTAAATGCAGCCTTTCAAGGGGATTTTCGATGGCCGCTGCCGCACCCGCATCCACACTTTCGCAGGCGTACTGGCCCACTACAGCCAGTCGCGATACCCTTCTCCGCAATGTCTTGCTGGTCGTGGTTGGCGTCATCGCCATGGCCATCGCAGCAAAGATCAAGGTTCCTTTCTGGCCCGTGCCCATGACGATGCAGACTTTTGTAGTCCTTACCGTCGGCGCGGCCTATGGCGGCGCATTGGGGGCGGGAACAATGCTCGCCTATATGCTGGTTGGGGCGCTTGGCTTCGACATTTTCACCAACAGTTCGGCGGAAGCCTTTGGTTGGGACTACATGACGGGCAGCACGGGCGGCTATCTTGTTGGCTTCGTCCTCGCGGCTTTCGTCCTCGGCAAGCTTGCAGAGGCAGGCTGGGACCGTTCAGCCCCGAAAATGGCTGGAGCAATGCTGATCGGTAATGCACTGATCTATATCCCCGGTGTCCTGTGGCTCGGTTATCTTTATGCGGGGTCGAAAGGCTGGGACTGGACAGTACAGGTTGGCATGACCAACTTCCTGATCGCAGACGCCCTCAAGCTGGCGCTGGCCGCGGCCCTCTTACCCCTGCTTTGGCGGTTAAAACGCTAACGCGCCAGTAACGTTAAAAAGAAAAGCGGCGTGAGCCGCTTTTTTATTGCCTAATGCAATCATCAAATAAATGGTTAGCAAAACAATTACCAGAACTAGCTACAAGTTTTCCTATTTCTGCACACCGTTACTCGTTGGACTTAATATAATCAACACTGTTCCCCGGCATATTGTCCCCACGCCGCGATACCGGGGGGTTGAGCGGCAGACAAATAACCAAGTGTCTCTGGGGGACCAATCATGCCACGTAAGCCACTTACTGAAGACGAAAAATCCGTTGTTCGTGAAAAAGCCGCCGCCGCTGCACGGCGCATCATGGATGAATACGGTGCAGAAAAGGTCACGATCCGGGGGATCGCCAAGGAAGTCGGGATGAGCGCGATGAGCCTCTACACCTACTTCGAGAACAAGGCCGACATCATCGCTTATCTGCAATCAAAAGCTGTCAACGAGTTGTCTGCCGATCTTGCAGCGGCCCAGGACAAGAGCAGCACGCCAGAGAAAGTTATCGCGGCGCTCGGCGCAGCTTATGTCGCCTTCGCTGAAGAAAAGGCCGATGAGTTCCGCCTCGCCTTCCGCGCCGAAGATGGCCGCATTCCCAGTAGCGCCCTCGAAAGCCTCGAAGTTGCGCTCCAACCGCTACGCGATGCCGTCTCCAAGCTGGTTAAGGATCCACGCTCGCCTGAAGAAGTTGAGCGTATCGTGACCGGCATCTGGTCCGGTTGGCACGGCTACGCCCTGCTGCGTCAGGCTGGCTGCGTAAACGGTCAAACGCCTGTATTCGACGTAAAGACCGCTGCCTTCTTCGGCATGGCTGGTAAGGGCCGCACAAAATCCAGTGCAGCCGCACACTAGAGTATCCGGCGATCAAGATGGGTCAGAAATGCGCCAAGAGCCGCGCATTTCCTGACACTCTTTGGCTCAACCTGATCGCCGATTACCCTAAAACAAATTGCGCAAACATTGAATAAAGCGGCAGGTATTCGCGTTCGAGCTGTAATGCAAGAGACAGCGAAACCTGCCTCAACATTTGCGCAAATTTCTATATAAGGCGGTCTGATCCGAATAGACGGGACGGCCAATACAAAAACCAGATACCCGAATGTACGGGTACATGCATTCCAAAGAGAAAAACAAAATCCGGGAATGAAATAAGGCCGGGGAGCATTGCTCTCCGGCCTATTTTCTATGTCTCTTCCGAGGTGTCTGGTGTTACTGGCGCGTCCGGCGCGTCCGGCGCATCGCCATCCGGGGTATCGCCCTCATCATCCCCCGTTTGCTCGGCCAATCGTGCGACCGAGACAACCCGCTCCTCGTCGCCCGTGCGCAGCATCCATACGCCGCCCGCACCGCGCGACCGGACCGATATGTCGGAAACACCACAACGGATCGACTGGCCTGCATCTGTTACCAGCATCACCTGATCGCCCTCGTCTACCGGAAATGATGCAATGATACGGGTCGCTCCCGATCGACTGTTCCCGGACAACGACATAGCCGTGACGCCTTGTCCTCCCCGGTGCATCGCCCGATATTCGAAGGCCGAGGTCCGCTTGCCGATGCCGTTCTGCGCGATGGTCAGAACCGTTTCTTCCTGCGCCGACAGCTCGATATACCGCTCGTTCGAGAGGGTAGTCACATCACCTTCACCGTCATCTTCCGGCAGGTCCGTGGCATCGTCTCCAGCCATCGCACGACGCATTTTGAGATACGCCCGCGCCTCAGCAACCGTGCAATCGACACCATCAATCACGGCCATGGAGACAACTTCATCCCCCTTGGCCAGCTTCATGCCCCGCACCCCTGTCGAGTCCCGACCTTTAAAGACGCGAACTTCCGTGACGGGGAAGCGGATCGCTTTGCCGAGCGCAGAGGTCAAAAGGATATGGCTGTTTTCGTTACAGATCGACGCACTGATAAGGCGGACCCCTTCAGGCAGCTTCATCGCAATCTTGCCGTTGGCCTTGACATTAACAAAGTCGCTCAACTCGTTGCGCCGCACTCCGCCATCAGAGGTGGAAAACACGATTTGCAGTTTATCCCATTCGTCCTCTGGTACGTCGATAGGCATCATCGCGGCGATAGATACACCCTGCGGGATCGGCAACAGGTTGACCAGCGCCTTGCCACGGGCGGCGCGCCCCGATTGCGGCAAACGCCAGACCTTCAGCTTGTAGACAATACCATCCGTCATAAAGAACAGGACTGGCGTGAGGGTGTTTGCCGAAAAGAGCCGTGTGACGAAATCCTCGTCCTTCGTGGACATGGCCGACAAGCCCTTGCCGCCCCGTCGCTGCGCCCGGTATTCCGCCAGCGGGGTACGTTTGAGATAGCCGGAATGAGTCGCAGTCACGACCATTTCTTCGGGTTCAATCAGATCCTCATCGTCGAAATCACCAAGACTCTCAACGATTTCAGTGCGGCGCGGTACGGCAAACTCGTCACGTACAGCTTGCATTTCTTCCGAGATGATAGCGAGAATACGCTCGCGGGAGCGCAAAATATCAAGGAAATCCTTGATCTTCGCAGCCAATGCCTTGAGTTCGTCTGTAATCTCGTCCCGGCCCAGTGCGGTGAGGCGCTGCAGCCGCAGGTCGAGGATCGCCCGCGCCTGTATCTCGGACAACCGATAAGTACCATCATCCGCAATGGTATGGTCGGGATCGTCAATCAGGCGAATGTATTCCGCAATCTGATCGGCAGGCCAATCACGATCCATCAGGCGAACGCGCGCAGTTGCCGGGTCCGGCGATCCACGGATCAGGGCAACCACCTCGTCCACGTTCTCAACCGCAACCGCAAGACCACACAAGACATGGCTGCGTTCGCGAGCCTTGTTCAGCTCAAACGCGGTGCGGCGAGCGATAACCTCTTCCCGGAACGACAGAAAGCTGCTGAGAATACGCTTGAGTGTCAGTTGTTCAGGCCGCCCATCGTTCAGGGCCAGCATGTTTGCGCCAAAACTCGTCTGCATGGGCGTGAAGCGATAGAGTTGATTCAGCACAACCTCGGCAGTGGCATCGCGCTTCAGCTCAATGACCATGCGCACACCGTGACGATCACTTTCGTCCTGCACATGGGCGATGCCCTCGATTTTCTTTTCCTTGGCCAGTTCTGCGATCCGCGCTTCGAGATTGGCCTTGTTCACCTGATAGGGCACTTCGTCGATAATGATGGCCCAGCGATCCTTGCGGATTTCCTCGATATGGGTACGGGCGCGCATGATAACCGAGCCACGCCCTTCGTCATACGCCTTGCGCGCTCCACTTTGCCCAAGGATCAACGCGCCAGTCGGAAAATCAGGGCCGGGGATGTACGCCATCAAATCGGCGGTTTCGAGGTCGGGATTCTCAATCAACGCGAGCGTCGCATCAATCACTTCGCCCAGATTATGGGGCGGAATATTCGTCGCCATTCCGACGGCGATCCCTGCCGCACCGTTGACAAGAATGTTCGGATAACGTGCGGGCAGGACAGTGGGTTCACGGTCCTGGCTGTCATAGTTGGGCTGAAAATCGACCGTATCGCGATCGAGGTCTTCGAGAATAGCTGTCGCGATCTTGGCCATGCGAACTTCGGTATAACGCTGGGCAGCGGGTGGATCGCCATCCATCGAACCAAAGTTTCCCTGTCCGTCCAGCAACATGACAGACATGGAGAAATCCTGCGCCATCCGCACAAGAGCGTCATAGACCGCTTGCTCACCATGGGGGTGATACTTGCCGATCACATCGCCAACGACACGCGCAGATTTGCGATACGGTTTGTTATACTCATACCCTGCCTGATCCATCGCGTAGAGGATGCGCCGGTGTACAGGTTTCAGACCATCGCGCAGGTCAGGGATCGCACGGCTGACAATCACGCTCATCGCGTAATCGAGATAGCTGCGCTGCATTTCCTCCTCAACGGAGATGCTCGGACCGTCAAAGATTGGGCGCTGTGGTTCTTCTATGGGGTCTTCGCCAGCGGTCTCGTCGTTCTCGTCGCTCAAGGGGATCACCACCGTTTTCGGAATGCATTCACAATTCGTTCATACTCTTACGATGCCACGAAAAAGGGTGCAACGATGGCCTGTACGAAACGACGCTAAAGCACGAAAAAACCCGGTGGAAAAATTCCACCGGGTCACTTTCGACGCATCATCCGATACGGATTGTTACTTCGCGGTCACGGACTTCAGATACGCGATGATGTTCACAATATCCTCGTCTTTCTTGAGACCGCCAAAGGCCATTTTAGTGCCCTTAACGACCTTCCGTGGCGCGGCAAGGTATTCGGCAAGCGTGTCGTCGTCCCATACAACGCCATGCCCGATCATCGCCTTGGAATATTTATATCCATCAAGCGAACCAGCCGTACGCCCGAACAGGCCAACGAGGTGAGGACCAACACGGTTCTTTTCCTCATCAGCCACATGGCAAGCCTTGCATTTTTTGAAGACTTTCTTGCCTTTATCTACATCGCCTGCGGCCAGCGCGGGCGCGGCCATCATGCAAGTTGTCAGAGCCAGTGCAGCGGCGCGGGTAAAACGGGACATTGGCATGATACTCTCCAGAAGTTCGATATTGATACATTTCATATAGCATTGACTCTTCATCACGCTAGTATCAAAATTTCGCGTGCGGGAGTAAAAAGGAAACAATTAGACCTTTCCCAATGCCTCCACAATGCGATCACTTGTCAGGATTTGTGGTAGCAATACAGGCTCGCCTTCGCGCGGAAAGACAGCATAAAGCGGCACACCCAGCCGCCCGAATTTTTGGAGTAAATCGGTGATTTCAGGGTCACGCGCAGTCCAATCACCGACCAGATACGTGATGCCATTTTTTTTCAGTGCAGCCTGAAAGTCCTCACCGAATGCGACTTTCTCATTGACCTTACAGGTGATGCACCAGTCGGCAGTCATATTGATGAAAACCGGCTCTTTCTCAGCGATCAGCGCATCAAGCCGTGCAGACGTGAATGGCTCAACCGGCCCTGCATGACCCGCAATAGAGATTTTATCCGATGACTGAACGACTGAGAACTGAAGGCACAACATAATCACCGCAACGACAGCAGCGGCAGATGTACCATATCCGAGAAGCTTGCCCCGTCCTCCGCTCTGCTGCGCAGCACCGAAAGCCCATGCTGCCAATCCCACCAAAACAGCACCAATCAGGGCGATGAGCATCGAGCCAGGGCCAGCCAGAGTGCCAAGCACCGTCAGCAACCACGCCGCGCTCGCATACATTGGAAAGGCGAGCAATTCTTTCAGTCGTACCATCCACATGCCAGGTTTCGGCATCCGTGACGCGACCCCCGGCAGAACGGAAAGCAGCAGGAAGGGCGCAGCGAGACCAAGGCCCAACGCGACAAAAATCGCCATGGTTGCGGGTGCACTCATCGTCAGGGCCGCGCCCAGTGCTGTGGCCATGAACGGCGCAGTGCAAGGCGTCGCAACAATAGCAGCCAGCGCACCTGTGAAATACGCGCCTTTCACGCCCCCACTCGACGCCATTCCCTCTCCCGCTCCGACAGCGGAAGTGTTGACGTTGAACACACCCGAAAGATTAAGACCGACCAGCAACAGCAAATAAGCCAGAGCGGCAACAATCAGTGGATTCTGCAACTGAAAGCCCCAGCCAACCGCCGCACCCGCTTGCTTGAGTGCGATCAGCACTCCAGCCAGAACAACAAACAAGGTCAGGACACCGAGTGTATAGGCAATCCCGTGGGAGAGGCGCTTGCGCGTACTCTCGTGCGCCGTGGCGGCAAAACCGATGGCCTTCAACGCCAGCACCGGAAAGACACAAGGCATAAGATTCAGGATCAATCCACCAATAAAGGCAAAGAGGATCGCCACTGGAAGAGACAGTGTACTGGCTGCTATTCCACTAAACCCTGCGCTTGCACCTGCAATACTCCCCGGCTCTGACATGACTGCCAGTGACAGGGTTGCCGTCTCACCACCGCCGGTCAGTTCGACCAGTTCCAGAACGCCCTGGATCGTTCCCTCCGGGGCCGGTTCTTCCTCGGTTGATTTCGGAATCACAAGGGTCAAGCCCCTGGGGTCCGTTGTCGCCACCTGCGTGGCGGCATGGTCGATCAAGCCCCATTCCGACGGATAGAAATAAGCATCCTTCAACGTGTCGGCATCGAAGCCTTCGCCATCAAAGCGAATACTCAGGTTCGTGCCATCATATTCGTAGCGTGCCTCAAAGGGGCTGACCGCTGCCCGCATCTCGACGGCTTCCTGGAAAAGCGGCACGGCGCTGTCATTCAGCGCCGCCACATCGTCGGTAGGGATCGAGAATGATGCCTCTCCCTGCTCAGGGATACAGACCATCTCGCAGACGAGCCAATAGACCTCCGCTTTCAAATCGACGGGCTTTCCGGCGGGCCAGTCTTCCGCCACATTCACCGGCATGGTGAAGACAGCGCGGTCAGAATAACCGTAATTCATCATCGGCGGGAACGGCTGACGATGGGGGGCGGGCCAGCTAATCTCGCCGATCTCAACCCCCTCAGGGGCCGTCCAGGTGATCTCGACTGCCTGACCACTATCGCCTGAATTTTTCCAATAGGTATGCCAGCCGGATTGAATATCCATGGCAAGCGCAATGCGTGAAGGCTTGCCGGGTGCAAGAACCGCATCCTCGCCGACAATTCCCGCTTTCACAAACTCCGTATCCACACGGGCGAGCGTATCAGGGGCCGCCGAAGCAAAACCTGGAGCGAGAGCGAGTAGAAGGGCCAGAAGGCGTTTCATGGATGGATTCCGTATGATTGCGGACAATAGAGAATCTAGCCCCAAGGTATTAAGGGAGAAAGCGACAGCGTTTCAATCCTGCGTTATACTGCGAAACATCTCGGATTTCCTAACGGGAAACCACGCAAGAGGACGAGCGCCATGACGCGCAACCCATTCACTGGCAATCCGCTGCTTCTCGGTTTCGAGGAAATCGAACGCCTGATAGACGGGGCATCGAAAGGGGCTGGTTATCCCCCCTACAATATCGAGGAAAACGGCCCGGGTCGCTGGCGGGTGACGCTGGCCGTAGCTGGTTTCGGGCCGGATACCCTGTCTGTTACTATCGAAGGTCAGCGCCTCGTCGTGCGCGGTGCGCAGCACCCCGGCGGCGAACGCGATTATCTGCACCAGGGCATCGCCGCACGCGGCTTCGAGCGCAGTTTCGCCCTCGCCAAGGGCGTTGATGTCAGCGCCGCATCGCTGGTCGATGGCCTGCTGCACATCAATCTGGCCCGGACAGGGCCAAAAGACGAGGTTCAAAGGATCAGGATTGACACGCGATAGGACGCAAAAGTCCACTTCCCATACCATATGGATTACATCAGCGGCACATCCCGTCACTACACCTTCGGGCGATCCAGCGAGAAGACATCCCTCACGGTCGAGTAATCCATATATCCAAGTCGCGCCAAGGGGTTATAGGTCGTCACGTCAAGCATCCCGTCTACCAGCGCCTCATCGGCTATATGGATACCAACAACCTCACCAAAGATAACATGCGACCCACGAACGCCGTTTTGACCGGGGAAGCCGAGATTGACATGATGGCGGCACTCCATTGCGATGGGGGCATCGGCGATGCGGGGCGGCGAGACGATGTTGGAAGGCGCTTTTTCCAATCCCGCCCGCTTGAATTCATCATCATTCGGCGGATAGCCGCCCGAAGTCACGTTCATGGCATCCTTCATGGAATGCGGCACGATATGCACCACAAACTCCCCCGTGTTCAGAATATTCGCCAGCGTATCCTTGTCCTCATTGCTTGGAACCGGAGAACTGGAGATCATCAGCATCGGCGGCGCATCCGCCACCGCGTTGAAAAAGCTGTAGGGCGCGAGATTAGCGACGCCTTCCGTGCTCAGACTCGACACCCATGCAATCGGGCGTGGAGCGACGATGGCCTTGAAGGGGTTGTGCGGTAGGCCATGGCCATCCTTGGGTTCATAGAACATCGTCGAAAATCCTTTCGTAGTCAGTCCAGCGCGAAAACGAGGACTTTAAGATAACCGCTTTCGGAAAGCGCCGGATGCACTGGATGATCGCCCCCCGCGCGCCCGGAATGGATCAGCCGCGCGCGGCGATGACCCCGGTGAAACATCCGCATCGCCGTTGCCATCAAGGCATCAGGCGTAACGGCATGAGAGCAAGAGCAGACTGTCAGGATACCCCCCTCCTTCACAAGGGGCAACGCCAACCGTGTCACCCGCTCATAGGCGCGCAAACCTGCCTCAAGCGTTTCCTTGCGCGGCGCGAAAGCCGGTGGGTCACAGACGACTATATCGAAAGCTTCGCCCTCCACCGTCAACGCCCGCATTGTGTCAAAAGCATCGCCTTGCCGCGTGGTCAGGTGATCCCCATGGCCGGTATCCCGCGCCGCTTGAGTCGCAAGTTCGAGTGCACGGGCAGAGCCATCCACCGCAATGGCATCAGCAGCCCCCGCCGCCAACGCAGCAAGCGCAAAACCACCAGTATGCGAAAAGACATCCAATACGCGTTTATCCCTGGCCAAAGACGCAACGAAAGCATGGTTCGGAAACTGGTCGAAATACACGCCTGTCTTCTGCCCCGCCTCAATATCAGCGTAGAGCGCCCCCGCCGCCGTACCAATTTTCACCGGCCCATCCAGTGCGCCGCGCACAGTCTCGCGCCCACCCTCAAGCCCCTCCTGAGTCCGCCCCCGCGAATCGCGATTCACGACAACAGTTGCAGGCTTGAGCAGATCGTCGAGAACGGACAGGATTTGCGGCAGCATGGCTTCCGCCCAGGCCGTGTTCGGCTGGATCACCAACAAATCATCCATCCGGTCCACCACCAGACCCGGCAATCCGTCACCTTCGGCGTGAACAAGCCGATAGAACGGTTTCGGATAGAGCCGCTCGCGCACGGCCAGAGCGCAACCAAGGCGGGCGGCAATCCATGCGCCGTCAATGATCGCCCCCGGATCACGATCCAGATCACGGGCGGCGATGCCGGAACCGGAATTGAACGCAACAACACCAACCGGAACACGCTTGGCATCCTCAAGCACGACTGGCGCACCCGGTTGGATGGCCCCGGTGCGGCGGTCGAGAACCAACTCATCCTTGTAGATCCATGGGTGGCCACCAAGATAAGCCTTGCCCTTGTTCGGGCGCAGGCGAGCCGTGCGATAGGATTCGTCTGTCATTACAGTGGCTTTCTCGGAGAGGGGTTGAGGCGTAGGCGGTATTCCACCTCACCGACGGCACCGGGACGGAACAGACCCTCGAATTCCCATTCGAGCAGCCCCCGCTCCGGTTCGGGCGGGATCATCCGGTCCAGTGGCTCAGGCGTGATACGCACCGAGGCCGAATCAGAAAGCAGGGTCGTACGATTGGAGACTGCATCACGGATCACGATGCGCTCCACTTCTCTTGTACCTGTATTCTCAAATGCGATCCGCACAATCAGGCAATCGCCGGGGGCGGCGTCTTTCACTGGCTCAAACACGGCATCCTGCGCGTGCTCATCCGCGAGTGAACCATCACAATCACGGTCAAGCGCCACTCGTTTGTCGGTATCAATAGCACGCGCAGAGCCAGTTCCACTGCGAATGACAAGGCGCAGTGTCGAGTCAAAGCTTCGCCCGTCTTCAGTCAGGACTACAGCACGCAAACGCGAGGTATCGACCCATCCAAGCGGCAATTGGTTGGGGGCAGCCGTCCGCATGACAATCTCCACTGTCGAACCGGAAGAAAATGCCGACCCATTCAACCATGGCACAAGCTTCCCGTCGGTTCCGCGCTCGAACAGTGACCATTTCAGCGCCGATGAGCTTTCCGGCGACAACGACACCCGGAACGGGCCAAGCCATGACGGCACTAGCAGTTCTACAGGATGCGCAATGCGCCGATCATCACCGAGCTGAATGGTTGTCGAGGGACCAAACCGAATCGTGGGAGCCAAAAACCGCAAGGGCGGCGTTTGCGAGTCAGGATATTCCCGCGCCAATTCCGGGTTGGAATTGCCCATATAGGGGCCAAGTGATCCGACAACATCAACCGCCGCTGTCACCGCGATCCTGTCCGGTTCCAGCGAACCACTCGTCTCAACTCCAAAACATTCATTGCTGCTCAATGGCGCATCGCCAGTATCAAGCGACAATTTTGACGCCCCTGACAAAAGCCTTGCCTCTTCAAACACCGCCGCTTCGGCCAGCAGATCAGCCACATCACCTGCCCGAACGATATGCAGCGGAACCGTAAATGCCCGTTTGCGCGTACCACCGGAAGACAGGGCAAACCGCCCCGGCAGTTCGATGGTCAGCATCGTCCCGAAAGCAGGGCTATCACCATAATTACAAACAAGCGATACAACCCCCAGTGTTTCCCCCGGATGGATCACCCGATCATCATCCAGTGAGAAAAGTTTCAGCCGTAAATCCGGCTCTGCGATCAGCACCTCGATCCAGTCATTTCCCGAAACAGTAATATCGCCATAAACTGTTGTTTCGGCCGCAATCTCCATAAGTCGGGTACTTCTGGTTTCGGTGTCATCGGCCAGGGCCACATCGACCGTCGCGGTGAAGGAGCGTACCTGATCGGCACTCTCTGTCTCGTCCCGCAGGTCAAAAGGAAGAACGTAATAAGACCAAATGCTATCGCTGGTTTCGTTCGGCGGCGTATCCTGCCCAACTTGTGATCCACTGATTGTCAGGATGGAGAGTTTGGAACGCTCTATTGTAAGCTTGGCGGGAGCGACAGGCACACCCGTACGAGCATCAATTACCCGTGCCAGCAACCGGATACCACCGCGATACCGACCGGGTGGCAGAGTGCCGGAGACACGCAATCTGGTTCTCTGACCAATTGTCGCCGTCGTTATCGCCCCTTCCCTACGCCAATCCCCAAGGCCCGCGATTGCAATGCGTGGGGCCGAATGTGGCGCAAGGGAAAGAGGAACGGCGGGCCATGCGGATCTTCCTGCATTCGCGCTTTCGAGTTCCAACTCAAGACCGGCCTCAGCCTCAATCAACGCGTCATTGCGTAATCTGGCTTGCAGCGCGACATTGACGGCCGCCCCCGGCGCGATGTCAGAGCGAAGCTGTACGCCATCCTCGCAAGGCTTTTGCGCCGTATCTTCACCGATAGTCACGCTTTCGCAGACAAATGTTTCCCCATTTGCGATGTGCAGGCGTGCATCGCGAAGCGGTTCATCACCCCGATTGGTAATCTGAATGGTCGCCAAAATCATGTCACCAAGCCGATAGCGTGCACCGGAAGGCAGCGAGGTTTCCACACTCATCAATGGACCATGCAACACTGAATCCATGGCGGTGCGGCCCAACCGAACATCACCATTACGCAAGGTAAGCACGGCAAAAAGCTTGCGCCAATTCGCGATTTCCGCATCGCTCGCTTGTGGCTCGGCATCCGTCACCGCCGTCACCACCGAAAAACGAACCGTCCGATCTCGCACCGTGGCAGCGGGGTCAATCCGGCATCGCCCAAGGTTAATTCTGATCGACTTTCTGGCGACTTCCGGTTCACCTTCTTCGCTACATTTTATGGCGGCGCCTATGCGAAGCCTTTCAACATCCATCCCCTCCATCGCCGCAGGCAAATCAAGCGCCACAACAGCATCCGGGAGAATACCCCCCGGAATGACAATCGCCGCAGCAAGCGCGGCTTCTTCGCCTGCACTGATCGCTACTGTTGCGCTCGATGCGAGGGTCAGGACCGGCGGCGTGAAAGGCACCTGAAAAAGATGCAGTGTTCGCTGTGGTCTGCTCCGCTCTCCTTCAGCCAACGTTGATCCGGCGGAGAATGACAAAACGCCCGAAGTTCCGGGCAAGGCTGTATCCAGCACCACAACCCGCACTGACCGGGTAAGACGCTCACCCGGTTCAACGCGCACCCTGCCGCCAGCCATGCGCCACGCGCCCTCATCCCCATTGCGATTCTGAAAGGCTTCATCCGCCTCATCTACGACGCCATCACCATCGTTATCGAGATTATCCGAAGCAGAGTCCGCAACCCTCAGTGCAGAAGATGTACGCAGCACGATGCGGTGCAGATCGACCGCTTGGCTACCCCGATTGGAAAGACGGATTACGACGTCAATATCCGATCCGGGAGAGAACGGACCGGCTTCACCCGTCACCGCATCCTTCAGTTCCGCCATCTCCATGACAATATCAGGACTGGCCGCATCCTGTGCGGATACCGACGACGACCAAGCGGCAAGAATCAGAAGGAGGACGAAACGTGCGATCATACGCGGACGTTATCCCTCCCGGCCAATGGCAACAACGCCCGAAAAAAGCCCTTACGCACCGACGGCGCGCAGACTCTCGTAAGAGATCATCGCGTGGGTCCGGTACGGCTCGCGCTCCTGCAATCGCGCGTAATAAGAATCCAGATTTGGGGTTTTCGGGCGTTCGAAATCAATAGTGTAATATCGGTAGAGTTGAACCCCAAAAGAAAAATCAGCCAACGAGATCGTCTTCCCGCCCAACCAACCATGCTCGGCGATCCGGGCATCTGCGATAGGCATCAGCAAGTTCACGGCTTCGATCCCGGACTGCACGAGCGCATGGTCGCGTTTCGATGCCGGGGTTCGCACCAATTGCCAGAAAACCTTGTAATTGAACTCGGCGGCCACATTCTGCTTCGCCCATTCCATCCATTGATCCTGTGGCGCGCGGGCGCGGGCATTGCTGGGCCAGATCGCATCCCGCCCATATTCAGAAGCGAGATAACGCAGGATTGCCTGACTCTCGAAGATCGTAAGATCACCATCCTGCAAAACCGGAATTTTGCCCATGGGGTTCATGGTCAGGTACTCGGCTGTATCCGTTCCACCGAATGCTCCACCAACATCCAGCCGTTCGACTTCCAGTCCCAGTTCGGCGCAAAGCCACATGACGGGCTGCACATTGCTTGAAGTCTCACGACCGTGCACGCGGATCATGCCGAATTCTCCCCCCGTATATCGTACATCGTCCGTGCACGGGGACGACGCATCTGTCAACTATTTGTATACGTCGCTGTCTCGTGTTGAGACTACTTTCAGGCTGTCGTTGCTGAACCGATGCAAAGCGATAGGCGTTTCGCCGCTCAAGTGCCACGCTTGGCGAACTGATGTTCAGCCGGAACGAACGGCCCTGTGGGATGTGATTGGAAGCACTGCCCGGTTATTTTGGACCCGGAATTGCTGACCATCACATCGCTTACAATAGCGCGCGTGCCCAAAAGGCGCGCGCATTGGTCTTGTGCTGAAACTGCGAAACAAAAAATCAGGTAACGGCTTCGATCTCGCTGGTGACAACTTCGATCTGGGCGGCGGCGCGATCAAGCATTTCGGCAACTGCCGTTTCCATCTCGGCAATTCGTTCATCCGGCGCACCACCAGCGCCGCCCGCCTTGAGGGCAGCAACTTCTTCCTCCAACGCCGCGACACGCTGTTCCTTTTCGTGCAACTCATCCGCCACCATAAGCGCGGTTAGCAGCATGTTACGCCCCTCATTAGCGGGCGATTTGTTCACTTCAATGGAATTGGAATGGCGATCAATGCGCTTGGACAGCGACAGAACGTGCTCCTGCTCTCCCTCGCCACAGCTAAGACGGTAGGCCCGTCCGTTGACCTCAACTGTGACCTGCGGCATTCGATCCCTCCTCACCCAGCACCCGACGCAGGGCAGTAATTGCCTGATCGATGCGCGTCACGGCCATCGCCCGCTCCTGCTCGTCCAGCGGTTTTGTCGCCTTAAGCCGTTCGGCGGCGATTTGAAGCCCGGAAAGGGCGGTGTTGAATCGTTCAACCGCCGCTTCCAACTCATTGGCATGCATGAACGATCTCCCATAGCTCGAATCAGTTCCCGAATCGAGACGTAACACACTTTCGCCATGGTTAGCCACTTGGCGCGGCCAAGTCCTTTGCACGCCCGTCTGTTCGTGCTAACGGGCCACACATTCCGGTGCGGGTTATTCTTGCCTGCGCCTTTCCACATAGGTTTCTGGAGGTTAGCATGGCAATTCGCGTCGCAATCAATGGCTTTGGTCGTATCGGAAGAAATGTGCTACGCGCAATTTACGAGTCTGGGCGCACAGATATAGAAGTGGTTGCGATCAATGATCTCGGCCCGGTCGAGACGAACGCGCATCTGCTGCGGTACGATTCTGTACATGGCCGTTTTCCCGGCACGGTAAAGGTCGATGGCGATACAATTGATATGGGCCGTGGTCCGATCAAGGTAACAGCGATTCGCAATCCCGAAGAACTGCCATGGAAAGAGAATGGCGTTCAGATCGCGATGGAATGTACCGGCATCTTCACCGATGCTGAAAAAGCGAAAATGCACCTGACTGCCGGAGCCGAGCGCGTTCTGGTCTCCGCCCCCGCAAAAGGCGCGTCAAAGACCATCGTGTATGGCGTAAATCACGACAGCCTGACAGCCGACGACAAAATCGTCTCCAACGCATCATGCACCACCAACTGCCTCGCGCCCATTGCGCAGGTGTTGCATCAGACGGTCGGCATTGATCTGGGCTTTATGACCACGATCCATGCCTATACCGGAGATCAGCCAACCCTCGACACAATGCACTCCGACCCCTATCGGGGCCGCGCAGCCGCCATGTCGATGATCCCGACTTCCACAGGTGCGGCCAAGGCCGTGGGCCTCGTGATGCCCGAACTCGACGGCAAGTTGGATGGCACTGCGATTCGCGTACCAACGGCCAATGTGTCGGTTGTCGATCTCAAGGTCGTCGCGTCAAAATCCACCAGCGTTGAAGCAATCAACGATGCGATGCTGGAAGCGGCCAATGGTCGTTTGAAAGGTATCCTTCAGGTCGCTGACGAACCACTCGTCTCTATCGATTTCAACCATGATCCACATTCATCCTCCTTTGCTTCGCCACAAACAAAGGTCATGGATGGTCGCCTCTGTCGCGTGCTGTCATGGTATGATAATGAATGGGGTTTCTCGAACCGCATGTCGGATACGGCGGTCGCGATGGGCAAACTGCTCTGAGGATAACGATGCGAAAGACGATGATTGCAGCGAGCGGCACTTTGATGCTGCTCGCCTCACCCGCCGTGGCGCAGGAATGCATCAAGCCAACTGCACCACAAGTGGCCGACAAGAACAGCCTGACCCTCCAGCAACGTAATGCGATGGTCGAACAGCTTGACGCCTATATCGCGGCGACAAACGTTTATCTGGCTTGTCTTGAACAGAAAGACGGAAAAGCACGGGCCGAGGCCGAAGCATTGATCCGTAAGTTTGAGGCGCCTGTGAGTGATCTTGAGGTCGTTCAGTAAACGAATGCCCTTCCCGCATTGGCTGGGCCTTGGCTCAGGGTATCCGTCAAAGCGGAGCGGAGCGACTTACTGGTTCTCAATATTTCGACGTTAATGATCGCTCCCAGGACACTACTGTGTCCAGGCAAAAATCTCCCTTTACCCCATGAGAGACCCACTCCCATGGGCATGACAGGAACATTATCCGCATGACCTACAAAACCCTCGACGACATGGATCTTGCCGGAAAAACGGTACTGGTTCGCGTGGATATCAATGTGCCGGTCGAGGACGGACAAGTCACTGATGATACTAGGGTAAGGCGTATTCTGCCAACACTGGACGCCATTTTCGACAAGGGCGGCAAGCCGGTACTGCTCGCCCATTTTGGCAGGCCAAAAGGCCAGCGGGTGGCGGAGATGTCGCTGTCGGTGGTGAGCGGCACGCTCGAAACCCTGTCCGGGCATCCGGTACGATTTGCAGCCGATTGCATTGGCGAAGCGGCGTCAACGGCCATCGCGGCGCAAGAGGTTGGCGATATTGTACTTCTGGAAAATACGCGCTTTCATGCAGGTGAAGAAGCGAACGATCCTGATTTTGCCGGGGAACTGGCAGCATTGGGCGATATTTATGTCAATGATGCCTTCTCTGCGGCGCATCGCGCCCATGCATCAACGGAAGGCATCGCGCGATTGCTGCCTTCTGCCGCAGGGCGCAATATGGCGGCAGAGTTGAAAGCACTGGAAGGTGCTTTGTCAAAACCGGAGCGCCCCGTGGTCGCGGTAGTTGGAGGGGCAAAAGTCTCTACAAAACTCGATCTGATCGGCAACCTGTTGGAAAAGGTCGATGCTGTCGTAATCGGCGGAGGCATGGCCAATACGTTTCTGGCCGCCGAAGGAAAAGCGGTCGGCAAATCATTGTGCGAACATGATATGCTTGATACTGCGCGCGATGTTGCGGCACGCGCAAAACAGGTCGGGTGCGAGTTGATCCTGCCTGTTGACGTGGTCGTCGCCGAGGGCTTTGCGGCAAATTCCCCGAACCGCACCGTTGCCGCCGATTCTTGCCCCGACGATATGATGATCCTTGATGCGGGTGAGCAAACTGTCGCCCTGATCGCCAAGCACCTCGAAAGTGCAAAAACAGTGGTGTGGAACGGCCCCCTGGGCGCATTTGAGATTGAGCCATTCGACCGCGCGACAGTCGCCGCTGCGAAAAAGGCCGCCGAATTGACCCAAGCCGGGGCGCTACTGTCTGTTGCAGGTGGAGGCGATACGGTTGCGGCGCTCAATGCTGCGGGGGTGGCCGGGCAATTCTCCTATGTCTCGACGGCGGGGGGGGCGTTTCTGGAATGGATGGAAGGCAAGACCCTGCCGGGGGTTGCGGCGCTGTCCTGAACCTTTATCTGCGCTGCCTCAGACACTTCACCGCCCCCTGAATACCGCTTTACGCTTTTCGTTGAAGGCCAGCACGCCTTCGCGGCGGTCTTCAGTGGGGACGGTGCGGTTGTAGGCCTCGATCTCAAATGCCAACCCGTCACGCAGGGACATTGAGAGGCCACGATGAACGGCCTGTTTCACTTGCCGTACTGCGATGGGTGCATTGCCCGCGATCTTTTCGGCGGTGTCGAGCGCGGCATTCATCAACGCGTCCTGCGGGTAGATGGCATTCACCAGCCCCCATTCCGCCGCTTCCTGTGCCGAGAACGGGCGGCAGGACATCATCAATTCCTTGGCCCGCCGTTCGCCCATCGCCCGTGCCAGGGTTTGTGTGCCCCCCGCGCCGGGGATGATACCGAGTGACGTTTCGGTCATGGCAAACCGCGCCGTCTCCGCCGCATAGAGAAAATCCATCGTGGCCGCGATTTCTGCGCCGCCCCCATAGGCCGCGCCATTCACCGCCCCGATGATCGGGATGGGACAATCGAGCAACGCGCGCACCATCCGCTCGAAGACGACATGCTGGCGACCCCATGCCTCATCGGTCATCCCCTTGCGTTCCTTGAGGTCGCCTCCGGCACAGAAGGCGCGATGCCCGGCCCCGGTAACAATGATGCAGCGCGTTTGACCGGGGTCGAGCGCCAATCCCTCGAACAGATCAATCATGTCGCGCGACAAGTGCGTGTTCATCGCATTGGCAGCGTTGGGCCGGTTCATCGTGACGAGCAGAACGTGAGGGCGAGGTGTATCGATGAGCAGTGTTTCGTAAGTCATTGTCGCTCCCTTGCTTGCGGGGCCATGGTGTTCCATTCATGGGACGACGCCAAGAGGGAAGATGCACGCATGGGATTGAATCGCGAACTTGATGGCATCTTCGTGGTCTCGCTGGAGCAGGCAGTGGCTGCGCCATACTGTGGAGTGCTGCTAGCTGATGCCGGGGCGCGGGTGGTGAAGATTGAGCGTGCGGAGGGCGATTTCGCACGGGGCTATGACCGGGGAGCCGACGGGCAAAGCACAATCTTCGCATGGCTGAACCATGGCAAGGAATCAGTGTGCCTCGACCTGAACAACGCGGATGACGTTGCGCTATTGCAGGGGATGCTACGCGGGGCGGATGTGTTTTTGCACAATCTTGCCCCCGGAACCCTCGCGAGGCGTGGATTTGACGGTGAGGCACTGCGAGAGAATAATCCGGGCCTTATCACCTGCGAGATAACCGGCTATGGCGCGGAAGGGGAGGCAGCGAAAAAGAAAGCCTATGACTTTCTGATTCAGGCCGAAGCCGGGCTTTGCGCCGTAACAGGAACGCAGGATGGGCCTGCGCGCGTGGGTGTTTCGATCACCGATCTATCGGCAGGGCTAACCGCATTTTCCGCCATCCTGCGAGCGTTGATCCAGCGGGGGCGAACAGGGCAAGGAATTGATCTGTCGATCTCGATGTTCGATGTGATTGCGGACTGGATGAATATGCCGCTGATGGCACATCGCTATTTCGGCCCTGCACCGCAACGGCTCGGCCTGACACATACTTTCGTCGCGCCCTATGGGGCGTTTGCGGCGCAGGACGGGGTGGTAATGATCTCGATCCAGAGTGACCGCGAGTTCCGGGTGTTCTGCGATAGAATTCTCGGCCAACCCACCCTCGCCGACGATGCGCGATTTGCCGAGAATCCCGACCGGGTTACAAACCGCGATGTCCTGACAGCAATCATCGAAGGGGTTTTTGGCCAGCATGATTGCGATACCCTGATTCCGATGCTCGACACCGCACGCATCGCCTGCGCCCGCCTGAACGAGGTGGCCGATTTGTCGGAACATCCTTTCCTGCGCAATACAACTGTGACGGTTGCCGGGATGGAGGTTTC
>CALFFK010000059.1 GCA_937957975.1 uncultured Neomegalonema sp. | reverse complement strand
CGCGCAGGCGAAGCATCATTGGGCGTCGTGGCAAGGTCTTCGCGCAGGGCTTTTACGCGGTCGATGGCCTCTTCAACCACAGCAATCGTGCGGGCCTGTGGCACATCCTTTTCCAGCATGAGGGCCAGAAGACTGCGCACTGCCGCATCATAGTCGTCGTCGGATCGTGCTTCGCCCTTGTTGGCGAGGGCTTGTTCGATCATCGCCTTTATCGTGGCATTCTCTGCCGCCTGTTCCTGTCGGAAATCAGAAATATCCGTGCGGGTATCAGCGAAACCCTGTTCCACCGTCCGCTGTAATTCAGTCAGGCGCGCGAGGAAATCGGCGTCGATGCTCTGGCGCAGGTCTTCGCGGAAACGGGTGTTTTCGGACAGGTGCGACCAGATGAGGGCGATTGTATCAATGAAGTAATCTTGGCGGGTTTCATCGGTGCGAAAGGGGCTGTCCTGCGGCAAGCGCGCGACGAGGAGGGCGGCGATGTGGTCGGGGTCGAGATCGCCAAGGGATACCAGAAGGGTGCGGCGTTCGGCCTCCGTCTGCGGAATCGTCAGGCGCAGGGCGTCGATCAGGTCAGTCTGGAGGGCGATGCGGCGGGCCTTGGTGTAGCCTTTGAGCAGGTCATCTTCCGGCAGGGTCTTTGCGATTTCGCGGGCGGCGGCGGCGATGTGGTTGGTGATGTCGGCGCGTTTGCGCTCGGCTATGGCGTCGGTCCACAGCTTGCCACCGGCGAGGACAGCCAGCAGCGCAACGGGGGCCGCCATGATACCGGCGGTCGCGGCGGCAAGGCCGGTCGCGGCGGCGGTGGCCCCGGCGGTTTCTTTCGACATGGCCGAGACTGCGCCCATCACGCCGCCAAGAAACATGCAGAGCTTGTCGAGGCAGTCAGCGTCCGTACGGAATTTTGGTAATCGCATTGGTGTCCCCCCCGTAATCGACGTAGGGGAGGGAACGGGAGGATGCAATATGGCGGTGTGCTCGTTTTGGTCCGTGATACCCTTATGCGACAGCGCGGTGTTATGCGTGTCAAGCAATGTTCAGGCATCGCGCGCCGGAGATTCGGGGGCGAATCAGGGGAGCGCGGGGATGGCACGGTTTTGGTGAACTCACGACAGCCCCTGATGTGGGGGTTACGCGGTGTGGGGCAGTGAGGGCGCGGTTTGCTGCTCTGGCGCAAGGTCTGGAGCAGGGTCTGGCGGGGGGATGCCGAGGGCGCGGGGGCGGTAATCCGCAACCCCAAGTTGTCTTTCGTAAACAGCCGGATGAACCCCCTGCCCGCTGTCACCAATGGTCGCCTGACGGGGGCGGCGCAGGAGAAAGAAGCGATTCATCCCCGCGCGTGAGCCAACCATGGGGGCCGTCGGGTCCGTGGGGAAAGCATCGCGCCACCCCTCCGGCATCATCAGGCCATGGCGGATTGCGTGTTCGATCACCCAGGTAAAACTGATGTTTGTCAAAGGGATAGCGTCAGTTCGGCAATCACGCTCACCACCAATATCGCCATGCGCGCCGGGGAACCACATCTGCTCCAATCGTCCGCGCCAATTGCTGCATTGCCACAGAACCGGGGAATAGGCCGTGCGATCCTCATCCGCCGCAAGAGCATGGCAAGCGGCCCGGACGCTGGTGCCGAGATGATGGTCGTGGAACTCGGTCGCCATCGGAAAAATGCGTGATAACAATGGGTAAGGCAAGCCAAGGGCTTTTACCGTATCCCATGCTCCGATGTGGGCGATGTCAACTTCGGCATGGCATCGGCTGCGGCGAAAGGCACGGGTGGGCGGGGTGTCGAACCCGCGCTGGTAATAGCGAAAAGCCAGCTTGATGCGCCTTTCTGTCGCCACCTCCCTGCGCAACAGGCCGATCCGCTCGATCATTCCGGCAATGGATCGTACCGCGTAGGCTCCCCGGCTGTAACCGAACAAAAAGATGCGATCACCCGGCTCATAGCGGCTGGCCAGAGTGGCATACCCCCGGATCACACTGTCATTGAAGCCGCGCCCGATGGCGGCGTCTATCCATTTCGACAGGCCCACGCCCTGTATGCCGCGATCATAGCCAACCGTTTGTTTTTTATGGTCTTGTCCAGCCTTCAATAAAGTGTGCAGCCGTGCCGCATGGGTCAGGCAGGCATCGCTGTCCACCCGGCTGAGTGTGCCGTCGATAATGAAAACATGGTTGCGCGGTTCTCTCAAAGGCGCTCTCCGGGGCCGCGCTCCGGTTTAAACCGGGCCGCGAAAGGGGTGGCGGGGATAGACCCCCAATATCTTGATGTAGTCAGTGAAATGGTCAAGCTCGGCCATGGCCGCCGCAACGTCTGGAGTGTCTGGATTACCCTCAATATCGGCAATGAATTGAGTGGCCGTGAACGATCCATCCAGCATGTAGCTTTCCAGCCGAACCATATTGACGCCATTGGTCGCAAAGCCCCCCAAAGCCTTGTAAAGCGCCGCTGAAATGTTCCTGACACGAAACACGAAGCTGGTGATTGCGGCGTCTCCGGGGGCAGGATGCAGCGCACGGGGGGAGGCAACCATGAAGCGGGTCGTGTTATGCTCGGCATCCTCGATATTGGCGGCAAGAACTTTCAGGCCATAGATTTCCCCGGCAAGCTCGGAGGCAACGGCGGCGGCGCTGATGTCGCCCGCTTCCCTGACGATTCGGGCCGATCCGGCAGTGTCAGGCCCGGCCACGGGCAGGATAGAGCGGGCATTGAGAAAGCGGCGCACCTGTCCCAATCCAACATTGAGGCTCTGGGCCGTGCGAATGTCGTCCAGAGTGGCGTTGGGCAGGCCGAGAAGCTGCATTCGGATGGGAAGAAAATGCTCCGCAACAATGTGCAAGCCCGAATCAGGAAGCAGGTGATGGATGTCAGCCACTCGCCCATACAGAGAATTTTCAACCGGCAGCATCGCCAACGCCGCCTTGCCATCGCGCACCGCCGCAATCGCTTCCTCGAAGGTTGGGCAGGGCAGGGTATCACGACCGGGAAAGACTTCGTGACAGGCCTGATGCGAAAACGCCCCCAACTCGCCCTGAAATGAAATTGCATCGTCCGCTTTTAGCAGGCTATCCAGATTCGACGCGGTTTGTTGACGCATTTTCGGCCCCTTCCATGACGCGGCCTCCATATAGACTTGCGGGCGCGGATACGAAACCGCTAAAAGCGGCGCAGATTTGGTGGGAACCTGTCCCGCCAACCCACCGACCGAGACCCGACCGAGATAAGGAACGCCCCGACATGGCCATGGATGAACTCGAAGTCAGCAAGATTTTTGGCGCAGGGTGCGCGGCACTGCTGGCCTTCGTCGGTTTTGGACAGCTTGGTGCTGCCGTTGTCGGCGTCGATCAGCTTGATGAACCTGCTTATGTGATCGAGATAGCCGAAGATGACGGCCATGGCGGTGGCGAAGCCGAGGTGGCCGAAGCAATGCCCATTGGTGAGGTCATGGCGATGGCCGAGATGGATCTTGGCCCAAAAGTTTTCAAAAAATGCAGTGCCTGCCACAAGATAACGGATGGCAATGCGCATGGCGTGGGGCCGGACCTCTATGGCATCGTGGGGCGTAAGATTGCCGGGGTCGATGGATTTTCCTATTCCGATGCGCTGATGGCCAAGGAAGGGCCGTGGGATTTTGCGGCGCTTGACGGTTTCCTCGAAGCACCAAAGACATGGGCCAAAGGCACGAAGATGAGCTTTAAGGGCTTGTCGAAGCCGGAAGACCGGGCATCTGTCATTGCATGGCTTAATGAGCAGAGTGATGAGCCTCTGCCACTGCCCGAATGATGAGCCGTCCGGCGGCGCATCGTTAATTACCAGTTAAGCTTAATGGTTCAGCTATTAAAGCCGCTCCCAAATCGGGATGCGGCTTTTTCTTCGTGGCCGTCGCATTGCCATTCTTTGGTCTGCATCCTGCCGTGTCAGATGCCGAAAATGGAATCTTCGCCGCATTGATCCGGGCAGAGATTGGCAGAGTGCGAGCGACGGGCTAAGTAGAAAAAATCTGGGAGGTACGGTGTATGATCTTTGATCGGCGACAGACGACACGGATGCTTATTGGCCTTGCCGGAGGGGCGGCGTTGAACCCGTCGCTCTCCGTCTCAGGCGCTTTTGCCAAAGAGGGGAGTACCCGCGCGTTCGGTTCCTCGCTTGTTGGGGTTCCCCGCTACGACGAGACGATGAAGCATTTCGGCTACGTTAACCCTGATGCACCCAAAGGGGGGCGCGCTCGCCTTTCTGCTATCGGGGCTTTTGACAGTTTCAATCCCTTCATCGTGAAGGGGAATGTTGGTGCGGGCTTTAATTTGTTCGGCGGTCTGATCTACGACGAATTGATGACCAATCCGATGGACGAGGATTCCACATCCTATGGTTCGCTCGTGGAATGGATGGAATGGCCGAAGGATTATTCCTCTGTCACGTTCAAGATTCGCGATGAAGCGCGCTGGCATGATGGTGAGCCGGTGACGCCAGAAGATGTCGTTTATTCCTTCGATCTGATTACGACCAAAGGGCGGCCTCTCTATCGTTTGTATTACGAGAATGTTGAAAAAGCCGAAGCCTTGCCCGGCAATTTGCTGCGCTTTACGTTCAACCAGACCGACAACCGCGAATTGCCCCATATCATGGCGCAAGTGCCGGTGTTACCAAAGCATTGGTGGCAAGAGCGGAGTTTTGAAGAATCCAGCCTGGAAGTGCCGCTTGGCTCTGGCCCGTATCGGGTAGGTAAGTTTGAAGCGAACACCTTCTGCGAATTCGAACGGGTCGAAGACTGGTGGGGTAAGGATCTGCCGGTCAATATCGGCAAGCATAATTTCGATATTCTGCGCTTCGATTACTTCAAGGACCCCAACGCGGCCTTTGATGCTTTCAAGGCCGGACAGATTGATTACCGGAACGAGAACTCCTCGCTGAACTGGGGAACACGCTATGATTTCCCGGCGATTGAACGGGGCGATGTGGTCAAGCGCGCTGTGGAAGTTGATGGTCCGAAAGCAACCCAAAGTTTTGCGTTCAATACCCGGCGTGAGCTGTTCAAGGATCGCCGTGTGCGTGAAGCCATTGGCATGGCCTTTGATTTCGAATGGTTGAACAAGGCGATTTTCTTTGACTCCTATGCCCGCCCGTCCAGCTATTTTCAGGGCACTGAAGACCTGATGGCCAAAGGCAAACCTGAAGGCCGTGAACTGGAAATTTTGGAAGAATACCGGGACGATCTGGCTTCCGAGATTTTTGATGCGCCGTTTGAACTGCCCGTCACGGACGGTTCGGGTCGCCCGGATCGCCGCGCACTCCGCAAGGCCAAGAAATTGCTCGCTGATGCGGGATGGACCGTGAAGGATGGCAAGCTGGTCAATGAGGACGGCAAGCCGTTCGCTTTTGAATTTATGATTGGTTCCGGCGCACAGGAGCGCGTGGTCGCGCCTTTCGTCAAAAACCTTGAACGGCTTGGTATCGACGCAACGATCCGGCTGGTTGATGCCTCACAATATGCCAGCCGTTACCGGGCTTTCGATTTTGATATGGTCACAGGGCGTGTCGCGAATTCGGCATCGCCGGGCAACGAACAGCGCGATTTCTGGGGCAGTGCCGTTGCGGATTCAGTGGGCGGGCGCAACATTAACGGGGTTGCTGATCCGGTGGTTGATGCGCTGATCGAGAAGATCGTTTTTGCCGGGAACCGCGAAGAACTGGCCGCGGCAAGCCGTGCATTGGATCGTGTATTGCTGTGGGGTCATTACAATATTCCGCAACTTTACACGCCAACCGAACGCATTGCGTGGTGGAAGGGTGAAGTGACACCGCCCGATCCGCTACCCTCCAATGCCGTTGGGTTCCCGACTGTGTGGTGGGACCCGGAGGCGGAAACGTGAGGCGGCTGATTGCGGGTATCCTCGCACTGGCCATGCTGGCCCCGGTCGTGGAGGCGCAAGCCGATGCTGTACAAACGAGTCATGGTCTATCGGCTTTCGGTGATCTGAAATATTCCGCTGATCTGGAACATTTCGACTATGTGAACCCCGATGCGCCCAAGGGTGGCAGCCTTACGACCGTTAGTACCAGCGCGGCCGGCACTTTCGACAGCCTGAACGGTTATATCGTCAAGGGGGATGCAGCGGCGGGCGTTGGGGGCGGTGAGAATCTGATCTTCGACAGTCTGATGACCCGCGCCTTTGATGAGCCGGATGCCGTCTATGGTCTGGTCGCGAAACATGCCGAGTTCATCCCCAACAAATGGGTCACGTTCCAGATGCGGGAGGAGGCGGAATTCTCCGATGGCACGCCTGTCACGGCGGAGGATGCGAAGGCCAGCTTTGACCTGTTGAAAAACAAGGGACATCCTGCCTTTCGCCTTGCCCTGCGTGATGTGGAAAGCGCCGAAGTCCTTGGCTCGCACCGCATCAAATATACTTTTGTGGAGGGGGCGGCGGCGCGCTTGTTGCCAATGATGGTCGCGACGCTGCCGATCTTTTCGAAAGCGTATTACGAAGAGAACGATTTTACTGAAAGTTCGCTCGATCCCCCGCTTGGTTCCGGTCCCTACAAGGTCGGCAAGATCGTTCGGAACAAGTCGATCAGTTTTGAGCGGCGCGATGATTACTGGGGCAAGGATTTGCCGGTCAATCGCGGGCGCTGGAACTTCGATACGATTCGATTCGAATATTTTGGCGATCATGGCGCTGCTCTGGAAGCGTTGATGGCGGGCGCGATTGATCTTCGTGAAGAGTTTTCGTCAAAGCAATGGGCCACGCAATATGACACCCCGGCCATCAAGGAAGGGCGCGTCGTCCGGGATGTTATCGACGACAGCCGCCCCGCCGGGACTCAGGGGTACTGGATCAACACACGCCGCGAGAAATTCTCTGACCCCCGCGTTCGGGAGGCGATTGCCCTGGCCTTCGATTTCGAATGGTCGAACAAGGCGCTGTTCTACGGCCTTTATACCCGCACCAACAGTTTCTTTGAGAACTCTCCGTTCGAAGCGGCTGGAAAGCCGGATGAGACGGAATTCGAGTTGCTCAAACCCTTTGGCGACAAGGTTTCCCAGACGGTTTTTGGCGAGGCCTATGAGCCGCCTGTCACCGATGGTTCGGGCCGTGCGCGCCGGAATATCCGCAAGGCGCAGAAACTGCTGGATGATGCTGGCTGGAAGCTGGTCGCGGGCAAGCGCGTCAATGCCGGGGGTGAGCCGCTGACCATTGAGTTCCTCGATGATTCCGCCAGTTTTGCGCGTATTACTGGCCCCTATATCCAGAACCTCAAGCGCCTTGGCATCGACGCCAATTTGCGGCAGGTGGATAGGCCCCAATATCAGCGCCGGGTGAAGGAATTCGATTACGATATGATCGTTTCCCGATTGGTCTTTACCATGACGCCCGGCCCGACATTGACCAATAATTTCAGCAGCGCCGCAGCGGACGAAATCGGCAGCTTCAACCTGTCGGGCATCCGTGAGCCGGTGGTTGATGCCTTGCTGGAAAAGGCGCTGGAAGCTGATAACCGCGATGATCTTTATGCCACCCTGCGCGCCATCGACCGTATCCTGCGCGACCGGCATTACTGGGTTCCCCAATGGTCGAAGGGTAGCCATACCCTCGCCTATAAGGACAAGTTCGGTTTTCCAGAAACCAAGCCCCTGCTCTCGCGCGGCGTCTATGATACGTGGTGGGTTGATCCTTCGAAATCTAAGGCCGACTGATCCATGGGCGCATATATTCTCCGGCGATTGCTGCTCATCATCCCAACGCTTCTGGGGATTATGTTGCTCAATTTTGCGATCATTCAGTTTGCCCCCGGTGGGCCGGTGGAACAGCAGATCGCTGAACTTACAGGTCTGGGCAGCAACGCAACGGATCGCTTCAGCGGAGGGGGCGCCGAGACAGGCGCGTCATCGCAAGGGAACGGAGATAACTCCAGCTATCGCGGCGCACAGGGTCTTGACCCGGAATTCGTCGCCGAACTGGAGGCGCAATTCGGTTTCGTCGAGCTGGTCTGTACGCCGGGATATGACGGCCCTCGCAAGGTTTCCGCCGATGAATGTTCCGTTCGGGTGCAGTGTGAGCCGGGTTACACGGGCGAGCAAACCGCTTCGGCCGCTGAATGTGAGCCGGTTCGTATCCCGTGGTACAAACGGTTCGCGAATATGGTGTGGAGCTATCTGCATTTCGATTTCGGGGAGAGCCATTTCCGCTCTATCTCGGTCATCGACCTGATCCTCGAAAAGATGCCGGTCTCGGTTTCGCTGGGCCTTTGGACAACACTGATTGCTTACCTGATTTCGATCCCGATGGGCGTTAAGAAGGCTGTGCGTGACGGCTCCAGCTTCGATACATGGACCTCCGCCATCGTCATTGTGGGCTATGCTATTCCGGCCTTCCTGTTCGCGGTTATGCTGCGCGTTTTCTTTGCAGGGGGATCGTTTGTGCAATGGTTCCCGCTACGGGGGCTGGAATCAGAGGAATGGTCGGGCATCGGCTTTTGGGAAAAGGCCAGTCAACTCGCCTGGTGGGGCGATTATTTCTGGCATCTGATCCTGCCTGTTGCGGCCATGGTGATTGGCAGCTTTGCGACCATGACCCTGCTGACGAAGAACTCGTTCCTTGATGAAATCCGCAAGCAATACGTCCTGACCGCCCGCGCAAAGGGATTGTCGGAAAGTGGCGTGCTGTTTGGCCATGTCTTCCGCAATGCCATGCTCATCATTGTTGCCGGTTTTCCGGCGGCATTTGTGGGGGTGTTTTTCACCGGCTCGCTGTTGATCGAGAATATTTTCAGCCTTGATGGCCTTGGGCTGTTGGCTTTCAACGCCATCGTTGAACGTGATTATCCGGTGGTGTTTGGCACACTCTATATGTTCTCGCTGATCGGGTTGATCCTCAATCTGGTGTCTGACCTCGTTTATGTCTGGATTGATCCGCGTATCGATTTTGAATCGAGGGGGGGATAAGCCATGTTCAATCTCGATCCGATCCAGCGGCGGCGGCTGGAGAATTTCAAATCCAACAAGCGGGCTTTTTGGTCGCTGTGGATTTTTCTTATCCTCTTCGCGCTCTCGTTGATGGCT
The DNA here is from genome assembly GCA_937957975.1 of uncultured Neomegalonema sp. GTDB lineage: Bacteria > Pseudomonadota > Alphaproteobacteria > Rhodobacterales > Rhodobacteraceae > JAHDDY01. The sequence continues at coordinate 11,115 of CALFFK010000059.1, read as the reverse complement.
GACCTGATCGCGAACGACAAGCCGCTGCTTATCCGCTATAAGGGCGACTTCTATACGCCGGTCTTCACGTTCTATCCCGAAACAACCTTCGGCGGCGATTTCGAGACCGAGGCGGATTATACCGACCCCTTCATCCACGAATTGATCCGCGAAGAGGGTGATGGCTGGATGATCTGGCCACTTATTCCCTATAGCTATGACACTATCGTTTATGAGGCACAGCCATCCCCCTCGCCCCCTGGCACGCGTAACTGGCTTGGAACCGACGATCAGGCGCGGGATGTAACTGCGCGATTGATCCATGGCTTCAGGACATCGGTGGCATTCGGTTTGATCCTGACGTTCCTGTCCAGCATCATCGGCATCACGGCGGGGGCGATACAGGGATATTTCGGGGGGTGGACCGACCTTATCTTTCAACGGGTGATCGAGATATGGAGCGCGACGCCGTTGCTGTATGTCGTGCTTATCATCGCGTCGATCATCGCGCCGTCATTCTGGATGTTGCTCGGTATCCTGTTGGCATTGACATGGACATCTCTGGTGGGAGTGGTTCGCGCTGAATTTCTGCGCGCCCGCAATTTTGAATATGTGCAGGCCGCCCGTGCGCTGGGCGTTTCCAATGCCAAGATCATGTTTCGGCATCTGTTACCCAATGCCATGGTCGCCACCCTGACCATGCTGCCCTTTGTGCTGACCGGGGCAATCAGTTCGCTGGCGATGCTTGATTTTCTTGGTTTTGGCCTGCCCCCCGGTTCGGCGTCGCTTGGCGAGTTGACCTTGCAGGGTCAGAACAATCTGCAAGCACCGTGGCTCGGCATCACCGGATTTCTTGCATTTGCGGTCATGCTGTCGCTGCTCGTCTTTATCTTTGAAGGTATCCGCGATGCCTTTGACCCCAGAAAGACTTTCCAATGAGCGATGGGTCGATGAGCGACGGGACTCCCCTTCTCGAAATCAAAGGGCTGAATATTGGATTCCGCAGTCGTGAGGGATTGGCTCCGGCGGTGCGGGGTGTCTCTCTCCATGTGGAAAAGGGCGAGACTGTTGCGTTGGTGGGGGAGTCGGGATCGGGGAAATCCGTTACGGCACTCTCGATTTTGCAACTCCTCGCTGATTCAGCAGAGGCAAGCGGATCAATCCGCTATCAGGGCCGCGAGTTGATGAATGCGGACAAGCGCACCATGCGCGATGTGCGTGGCGACGATATTTCGATGATTTTTCAGGAACCGATGACGGCCCTGAACCCGCTGCATACTATCGAGCGGCAGATTTCCGAAAGCCTGATGCTGCATCGCGGAGTCAAGGGAGCGGCGGCGCGTGAGCGTGTGCTCGAATTGATGCACAAGGTTGGTATTCGTGATCCTGAAACCCGCCTTGGTGCTTATCCGCATCAGCTATCGGGCGGCCAGCGCCAGCGCGTAATGATCGCCATGGCCCTTGCCAATGGCCCTGATTTGCTGATTGCCGATGAGCCGACCACGGCCCTTGATGTTACGGTGCAGGCGCGCATCCTCACGCTGCTTGACGAATTAAAGGCCGAGATGGGTATGGGGATGCTGTTCATTACCCACGACCTCGGCATCGTGCGAAAATTCGCAAACCGTACTTGCGTGATGCAGGGCGGCGAGATTGTGGAGAGTGGCCCGACCGCGAGAATTTTCGCATCGCCTGAGCATCCCTACACACAGCGCCTGCTGAGTGCAGAGCCAACTGGCACTCCCGATCCGATCCCCCGGCCCGACGCTGCCCCCATCGTGCAGGGAGAGAGCGTGCGGGTCTGGTTCCCGATCCGCAAGGGTCTGCTGCGCAAGACAGTCGGTCATGTCAAGGCAGTGGACGATATTTCGCTGTCGATCCGCCCCGGCGAGACAGTGGGCGTGGTTGGAGAATCGGGGTCTGGCAAGACGACGCTTGGGCTGGCGTTGTTACGCCTGATCCAGTCAGAGGGGCGCATCGTCTTTCTTGGCAAGGAAATTCAGGGCTTTAACCAGCGTCAGCTTCGCCCGCTTCGGCGTAATATGCAGGTTGTGTTTCAAGACCCCTATGGATCGCTCAGTCCCCGTATGTCTATCGCACAGATCATCGACGAAGGACTGGGCGTTCACGATATTCGCTCGCCCGACGGTGATCGCCGCGCCGTAATTGGCGCAGCACTTGAGGAGGTGGGGCTGGAAGCGGATATGATGGATCGCTATCCCCATGAATTTTCGGGCGGACAGCGCCAGCGCATTTCCATCGCGCGCGCGATGGCCCTGAAACCCGATCTGGTGGTTCTGGACGAGCCGACTTCGGCGCTGGATATGTCGGTTCAGGTGCAGATCGTCGATCTGCTGCGTGATCTGCAAAAGCGTTATAATCTCGCCTATATGTTCATCAGCCACGATCTGAAGGTTGTTAGGGCCATGGCGCATCGGGTCATGGTGATGCGGCAGGGTGTGGTGGTTGAGGAGGGTGAAGGCGATCAGGTCTTTGACAACCCACAGACCGAATATGCCCGCACCCTCATGTCTGCCGCTTTCCGCATTGAAGCAAAAAGCGCCTGAGCCTGTTGGCCCGGTTCTACAGAACCTGCGCGATCAGGGCTTCGAAGATTGGAGTGTTACGGAAGGTGAGCAACGTTCCAAGGCAAATGGCGATGCCATAAGGGCATTTGAGCGTTTCGGTTGCCGCCAGTGTTGCCAGTGGCTTGGAGCGGGCCGAGATGGAGGGGAAGCGCCGCGTCATGGCTCGCGCATAGCAGATCCCAAGCGATAGACCCCCGCCAAACAGGGTTATCACTATAATGCAGGGCAGAAAGTCCGGCCAGCCGAACCACAGGGCGATGGCCGCCAGCAATTTTCCGTCACCTGCCCCGAAGACGTTTATGCAAAAGAGGCCGAAACCCACGGCAAGCACGACAATGGCCGTCAGGACATGATTGCCCAATGTGGCGAGGTCCATGCCAACAAGCAGAGCGGCGATCCCGAATCCCACCACAAGGGCCGCACATAATTCGTTGGGGATGATGAACCGCCGGGCGTCGCTGAGAGCGGCGGCGATAAGGCAAAACGGAAAAAGCACGAGTGGCAGGGAAGCGACCATTCTGGTAAGTCCTTCGTGTAATCCTTGGAGCGATCAGGCTGGATCAGCAAACACACTGTAGGCCGCGCGTTCCACTGTAAACGAAAACAGGCCGCAGCATATGCTGCGGCCTGAAACCAGTGTGGCGATGACGGTCAGGCCACCGCCATCCCATCATTATGGGGTGTTGTTGGCTGCAAGCTCGCCGGAAACCGACTCGAAGGTGTCGTTCAGCTCGTCACGGACACCGCCCACTGCTGCGATGATGGCGACCGACAGGATTGCTGCGATCAGGCCATACTCGATTGCCGTTGCGCCGTCTTCTTCTTTGGCGAAGCGTGCGAAAAGGTTGGTCATGTGTCTCTCCATTTTTTGTTCCCCGCCGTGTCTGGTTGGGATGAGAAGAAACTACCCTGTGGTGTTTAAGAAATGTCTGCTGGAGATGATTAATATTTGTTTATTTGTGCGTTACATTGTATTATTTAAAATTATTGCAATTACCGCATCTTTACATCTTGGATGTGGCAATACGGTCTGGTGGAAAAACAACCCGGCCGATAGTGCCGAGGCCTTTCTCGCTGCTTAAATCGAAATGGGCGCGGTTTGCTTCGATGAAGCCTTTCGCCAGGGGAACGCCCATTCCGGCCCCGCCGAAATTCTGCTGACTCCCCGCCATTTGACCGAAAGGTTCCAGCGCGATGGCCAGTTCCTCTGGCGTCATTCCCTCACCATTGTCGATGATCTCGACTTCGACAGCCCCGGAGGCACGCTGTAAGGCCGAGAGGCGGACCCAGCCGGATGCCGCCGCGAACTTCACTGCATTGCTGACGATATTGGTCAAAGCCTGCCGCATCGTGTGCAGGTCTGCAAGAACAGGCGGCAGGGTTGGCTCGATAGAAAGAACAAGCTCGACATCGCGTTTACGTGCTGCAAATTCTACTTCCCGCGCGATAACGCGCAGCAGATTCCCAAGATCAATGGGCGCGGCATTCAGATGCAGGGCGTCGGCCTCAATTCGACGCATATCCAGAAGGTCCTGTAATAGACGCAGCATGTAAGCACCGCTGTCGTTGATGTCCTGAAGATACCTGACATAGGAATCAGATTGGATCGGATCAGGATCGGCCAGCATCAATTGCGTGAAACCAATAATGGCATTGAGCGGTGTACGCATTTCGTGACTGGCGCGTGCGACAGCTTCCCGTCGCTCGAAAATTCCTGGTTTGGCCGGGCCACCATTCTCCGCCGGTCGCAAGGTGATGATGCGGTAATTGCGATTAAAGCGATCCTTCGGGCTGACCCCGACCAACAGGCGGCGCTCGCTATCCTTTAAGGCGACTTCGAAACCGCTATTGCGGACTTCCTCGGCAAATACACCGTCGAATACCGCGCTTCCGGCCTGATCGAAGGCTTCCGAGAGAGGGCGGTCATCGCCTTTTTCACGCCCCAACAGTCTGGCGGCGGTTGCATTCATTTCCAGAACCGTTCCGTCAGCACGTAGTACAATAACACCCACGCCGATGGCTTCCAGCGCCGTATCGCGGTCATCCGTTGCGCGCTGTACCGCGATGGCCGCGCGGTATCCTCCGGTTATGTCGGTAATCGTTGCGATCCAGGCGCTGGCCCCTTGCCATCCCCCTTTTCGCATCCGCAGTTGAACCCAGTGTGCAAACCCGTCCTGCGCCTGCACAGCCAGTTCGATGGAGGCAATGTCCGCGCGTCCGTCGCGGATGTCCAGAAGGGCAGAAGTTATCCGTTTATGATCTTGCGGGAACAGCCGCCCAAGTTGTGGTGCGGTGGTCCCGGCGGGGATGCCGAGCAGATCCCGCGCCCGGTCGCTCATATATAGTGGTTTCAGCGCGTCATCATACACTGCAACCCCTGCTTCGATGGCGGAAAGAAGGTTTTGCTCCGCGTCATATTCTGTGGCGGTGGTTAGCATGAGCGTGTCGTCCCGCTCGATGATGTCGGAAAAACTCGTGAGCGCAGTGAAGGTTCCTGTCACGGGGTCCAGTATTCGCCGCATGGTCACACGATGACGGCGGGCACCTGCGCGGGTATGAAGGGTTGCAGTATGGCTGTAAGAGCCGGTCACGAGCAGGGCGCGCAGGACATCGCGGGCTGTTTCGCGCTGGCCATAGCGTTCCGCGAGGCTTGCCAGTTGCTCGCTGCCGAAAATCAACCCGGCGGCATCGTTCTGAACCAGCAGACTGCCATCCTCCGCAAAGAGCGTCATGGCTTGTGGGGCAGTGGCAAAGAGTTCGCGCATCCGCTCCGGCTCGTTCTCTGTGCCGACCGGAAGGGGGACAGAACTGATCCGCAGACCGATTCGTCCGTCCGAGAGCGTAAAGCGCGATGCATTCGCTGTTACCCGTCGCGGCCTTCCCTGTGGCGTCAGGGTCAGTAATGTGTTGACCCGTTCGGTCCCCAAAGTGGTCGCTGCCTGTAACAGACGCGCGAATTGTTCCGTTGCCGGATCGGTAGGCGGAAAATCACGGTCGATAAGATCGAGCACACTGCGCTCGCCCCAGAAATGTAACGCGCTTTCATTTGCCCAGACAATGCGGCGACGGTCATGGTCCCACACCCAAATATCTGGATTTGTCGCCGCTGCGATCTCGTGATTCTTTGACGCTGACATACGAAGCCGTTCCAATCCGGGATTTTTCAGGGTCCGGATCAGGTCGTTGCATCGAATGGGCCAATATGGCGTCAGCTTCGTCTTTTGGGCTTCACCTTACGGGCGGCGACTGCGGCCAGACGCAGTTCTTCGGCGATTTCCTCGGCCTCTTCGGGCGTGAAATCCATCGGGATTTCCGTATCACCGGCGGCGACGAACAGCCGGACAGCCCCAAGGGATGTTGGCCCGATCTGTAGATCGGCGGTCACGTCGGATTCGTTGTCTATGCCCATGGTATTTCCCGTCCAGACCGGCTTTAGGCGTCTATAATAGACTTAATCACCACGCCGACGCCAGCCTCCAGAGGGGCTTGCAATCCATCCCGCCCCGGCGTATTTCAGCCATTAGTGCCGTCGTAGCTCAGTTGGTTAGAGCGCTAGATTGTGGATCTAGAGGTCCCCTGTTCAATTCAGGGCGACGGTACCATTATCTCCCCCCGCTCGCAGTGCATCACACGCCTGAAAGATTATAAGGGGTGATCCCTATGTCCCCCTATGCGGCACTCAGGTACCGTACTGATTCATCGCGCTCCATCAGGTACAGGAGAACGCGCAAAGCCTGTCCACGGCCGCTTGTCAGTCCTTCATCCCTTGTAACAATCAATTTTGCATCGTCGCGGGCAACGGCAAGAAGGTCGCCGTGGACTTCGAGGTCAGCGATTTTCATGCGTGGTAGACCTGCCTGACGCACGCCGAGCAAGTCACCCGCTCCCCGAAGGCGTAAATCTTCTTCGGCGATACGAAACCCGTCTTCGGTTTCGCGTAGCACGCCCAGCCGCTCGCGTGCCGTTTCGCCCAATGGACCCTGATAGAGCAGAACGCAGGATGAGCGCGCCGCGCCGCGCCCTACCCGCCCACGCAATTGATGCAGTTGTGCCAATCCGAATCGTTCGGCGTGTTCGATGACCATAATGGTCGCCTCCGGCACATCGACGCCGACTTCCACAACCGTGGTTGCGACAAGCACTTGCGCGACCCCGGTGCGGAAGGCGTCCATCGCCGCGTCCTTCTCTCCCGGTTTTTGACGCCCATGGGCCATGGCGACCTTTTCTTCACCGAACGCATGACGCAGGACGCGCGCCCGGTCTTCTGCTGCGGCCACGTCGAGCACGTCGCTTTCCTCGACTAATGGACAGATCCAATAGGCTCGCGCGCCCTCTCCGATGGCGCGTTGCAGGCTTTTGACCACATCGTCATAGCGAGACAACGACACTATGCGCGTGTCGATGGGTTGGCGGCCAGGAGGCTTTTCATCCAGTATCGAGACGTCCATATCGCCATAGCTGGCCAGCGCCAGCGTGCGGGGAATCGGCGTGGCGCTCATCACAAGTATATCCGCGCCCACGCCGTCACCCTGTCCCTTGTCGGCCAATTCGTTGCGTTGATCGACGCCGAAGCGGTGCTGTTCATCCACCACCACCATGCGTAAATCCCTGAACGCCACTGCCTTCTGGAACAGGGCATGGGTGCCGATCACGATGTCGATTTCCCCCGCCTCCAGTGCGGCTTGCGTCGCTCGCCTTTCCGCCGCCTTGTCTTTGCCGGTCAGGATGGCAAGGCGCACCCCGGCGGCGGCGGCCAATGCACCAAGACCTGCATGATGTTGTCGCGCAAGGATTTCAGTGGGAGCCATCAGCGCAGCTTGCCCCCCGGATTCCACGGCAATCAGCATCGCCATGAAGGCCACCAGCGTCTTTCCCGCCCCCACATCGCCTTGCAGCAGCCGCAGCATCCGTTTCGGTTCGGCCATGTCGTTGGCGATAGCATGTATCGAGCGTTCCTGCGCGCCGGTCAGAGCGAAAGGCAGGCTGGCCAATACTTTCTCCCGCAGTCTTCCATCCCCTGTGGAGGCCCGCCCTTTCGCCCGACGCCGCTTGGCCCGTATCAGGACAAGGGCGAGTTGATGCGATAACAATTCGTCATAGGCCAGCCGCTCGCGCGCAGGCGATCTCGCCTCCAGATCGGCGGGGGAGGCTGGCGCGTGCAATGCCGCCACCGCTTCACGCCATCCCGGCCATTCACGCTTTTTCATCCATGCAGGGTCCAGCCATTCGGGCAGGTCCGGCATTTCCGCCAGCGCCGCCTGCACGGCTTTGGCGATCACTTTTTGGCCCAGCCCTGCTGTGGCGGGGTACACCGCCGCGAACCCATCCGGCGCGTCTTCCTTGTCGGGATCGAACACCTCCGGGTGTGGCATCTGGGCGATACCGTCATAATGCTCGATCTTGCCACATACATAGCGTGTCCCGCCTATTGGCAGGATGCGGTTCAGCCATTCAGGGGACGGGCGGAAGAATACCAGCACGAAATCAAGCGTGCCGTCCTTCACCGTAATGCGATAGGGCGAGCCGGGCCGCCGGGGCGCGGAATGTGAGACGACCTCGACCTTCACGCATAGTGTTGTTCCTTCCATCACCCCCTGTACTGACGGGCGCACACGCCGGTCGATCACTCCCGTGGGCGGCACGAACAGGGCATCGCCGACTTTCGCGATTCCGAGTTTACCGAACAGCGGGGCTGTTTTTGGCCCGACCCCCGGCAGGGTCTTGGCATCAGCGAATAGTGGAAAGAGGATTTCAGGGCGCATGGCTCGCATTTAGCGCATTTCGTTGGGCGGTTCACCCCCTGCCACCAAGCTGATTTTCAAAAAAAGAAATGCTGGTGTTCAGCGCGTTCCCGACGCAATCCCGGTGAACCGACCCGAGGGGACCGGCTCGGCGCGCGATGTATCCCATGTATAGAGATACGCCCCTGCGCGAACCGTGCCGCCATTCTCCAGCGTCACATCCGCAGGGCGCAGCAGAAATTCATAAGGTTCCGGCCAACCGGGGGTGCAGGCCTCATAATCGTCAAAGGTGGTGAAAAGGGGTTCGGGGGTCAGCACTTCATGTACTTCGCCCCAAACCCGGTCTTCGGGATAGGCTGACGGCACTGCACCGGGATAGCTGTTCGGTCCCTGCTCATCGATCTCGCTGATGATATAAAGTCGAGCCTGAATTGATCCGCCCCCTATAAACCGCGCGCCGGTGCGCAGCAGGTCAGACAAAGGATGCCCCGATGCGGTCAGAAGGGTGCCATAGACGAACAGCTTGTCGAATCCGCGATCCACGGTTGATCTCCTGCAAAGGGGAAGGGCAGGCGCGCGGTAATGGATCATCGCCCTTCTGTCCAGAGGGGAGCAGGGGTGGTGATACGGGGGCAATTCCAAATCGGATTTGAAACCGTGCGTTTAACATGCCAGTGCAAGGGTGATGTTCCAACATGCTGTGAAGGATGATCCCGCCATGTCCTTGATCTGCGGTGAAGCAATCCACGACATTGTTGCCCGATTGGGGGGACGGTACTGATGGCCGCGCGCGTTGTTCCCGTCGATCCGTTTGATCTCGTTGTCTTTGGCGCGACCGGCGATCTTGCGCGTCGCAAACTGATCCCTGCGCTGTATCACCGGATGGCAGATGGCCAGATGCCGGACGGGGCGCGTATCATTGGCACGGCGCGTAGCGAGATGGACGCAGAGGGCTTTCGGGCGCTTGCATCGGAGGCTCTCGATACCTTTGTTCCGGCGGAAAATCTCGACGCGGATATTCGGCGGCGGTTCCTTGGATGCCTCGATTACCTGAAACTCGATGTCAGCACGCCAGAAGGCTGGACCAATCTGCGCGGCAAGCTTGGCACGGATGATCGCCCTTGCGCCCATTATCTCTCTGTCGCGCCGCGCTTCTTCGGTATGATCGCGGAAGGTATCAGCAAGGCGGGGCTGGTGGACGCGAATACGCGCATTGTGGTCGAGAAACCGCTGGGCCGCGATCTTGCCTCGGCCCGTGCCCTCAATGCGCAACTCGCTGAAGGGTTCGAAGAAAGCCAAGTCTACCGCATCGACCATTATCTTGGGAAAGAGACAGTGCAGAACCTCATGGCGCTGCGCTTCGCCAATACCCTGTTTGAACCATTGTGGAATGCGCAGCATGTAGATCACGTCCAGATCACCGTCGCAGAGAGCGTTGGGATCGCCGGGCGTGGGCCTTACTATGATAATGTTGGTGCGATGAGGGATATGGTGCAGAATCATCTGCTCCAGCTTTTATGCCTGACCGCGATGGAACCGCCCGCCCGTTTTGAACCGGATGCCGTGCGCGACGAAAAGCTGAAAGTCCTGCGTGCGCTGGAGCCGCTGATCGATCCGGCGGATGTCGTCCGGGGGCAGTATCGCGCCAATGGCGAGACGAAATCCTATCGTGAAGAAGCGGAAAACGACAGCAGCATGACCGAGAGCTTTGTGGCCCTCAAGGCGAAAGTGTCCAACTGGCGCTGGGCCGGTGTGCCGTTCTATTTGCGCACGGGAAAGCGATTGCGTAATCGCGTCTCGGAAATTGCTATCCAGTTCAGGGACGTGCCGCATTCGATCTTTCCGGGTGCAGGGGCCACGCCGCATCCAAACGTGCTGGCGATCCGGCTTCAGCCCGATGAAGGGATCACCCTGTCGATGACGGTCAAAGACCCCGGCCCTGGCGGGATGCGATTGGCTGATACAAAACTCGACATGAGTTTTGCCGAGCGGCTCGCGGCGACGGGTATGCGGATGCCTGATGCCTATGAGCGGCTTGTGATGGATGTGATCCGGGGCGATCAGACGTTGTTCATGCGCGGCGATGAAGTCGAGGCCGCATGGGCATGGATCGACCCGATTATTGCCGCATGGCAATCCGCACCGGCGCCAAAACTCTATGATGCCGGATCGTCGGGACCGGAGGATGCGCTGATGCTGCTTCACAGGGATGGACGACGCTGGCGGGAGATCGAGACATGAAGGTCGAGACCCATGCTGCCGATGACCTTGGCCCCGCACTTGCCCGTCGGGTCGCCGAAGATTTGCGCGCGGCTCTTTCAGAGCGGGGCCGCGCAAGCATCGCTGTACCGGGGGGTACGACGCCTGCGCCTTTTCTCTCGGCGCTTGCCACCGAGGCAATCGACTGGAGCAAGGTGTCTGTCACGTTGACGGATGAACGGCAGGTTCCTGTTGGCCACCCCCGCTCCAATCAATCCCTTGTGTCGCGGTATCTTTTGCAAAGTGGGGCCAGCGAAGCGGTTTTCGTGTCGCTGCTTGGCGACGGTTCCGAAACGGCAGTGGCCGCGCTCCTGCCGCTCGACATCTGTGTTCTGGGTATGGGAGCCGACATGCACACGGCCTCATTATTCCCCGGCACGCAGGGATTGGCGGAATTGCTCGACCTGGATGGGGCGCATTGCATTGCAAGCGTTTCACCGCCGGGCGCAGAGGAACCCCGCATTACCCTGACTGCCCATGCGCTGGGGTCGGCAAGGCATACGTATCTGCTCATCAAAGGCGCCGATAAACATGCGGCATTGGAGCGG
>CALFFK010000058.1 GCA_937957975.1 uncultured Neomegalonema sp. | reverse complement strand
CGCGAGGTATACACTCGATCCCATCCCGAACTCGAACGTTAAGACCCGCTGCGCCGATGATACTCCGGGTTACCCCGCGGGAAAGTAGGTCACCGCCAGACTAACAAGCAGCATGTAAATAGCTCTCTATACAACAAACATAAAAAAAACCCCCGCACCCAAAATGCGGGGGTTTTTCCATGTCAAAACATAACAAAATATCAATCATTACTAAGCGAGCCGCAAAAGCCGATCCAAACAGAATTACCTATTGGAAATCATGGGCAATTTCCATCTATGTGGAAGATACATAGAGCTTCGGTAATAAACTCTTCTGGCACCAATCTTATCTTTGCAGTGTATTGATCTGACTTTCGGTCGGTAGCCGTATATTTGACGCCTTGCCCCAAATCTATGAACCATTAAATCCGGCGACCCGATGCTTGCCAAGCGTTGTAACCTTGGCCATGGTCTTTCCAAATGTTAATGGAGGGAGCATAGGCTCTTGAGCGACCCAACGAATGATACTTTCCGACATATGCTTATGGAGGCCCGCATCGGTGATGCGGTCGCGGCTCGTAAGGCGATTGCCGAGATTGATGCCAAGGTTGAACGCGCCGAAACGCGCTGGACCGAAGACGAATTGCGTGAGACGGTCGCCGTTGTTCTGGCGGATGCCCTTCGCGATGCGGGTCGCACCGACCGGGAAGCCCTCATCCGCGCCATTGCGCCCAATATCATCTCTACTGTACGGGGCGAGATATCCAGCGCCCATCCTGAAATCATCGAGGCGCTGTCGCCTCGTATGGGAAAGCTTATCAGCGCGGCGGTTGCCAAGGCGACCGAAGGTTTGCAGCGCCAGATTGATGATGCGGTCCCCATTGATCTTTGGATCGCAAGCCTGAAATCGCGCCTCACCGGCACCTCTAGTGCTGGCTGGGTCATCCGTGAAGAAGATGGCTTTCGCGTCATCGAAGCTTTCCTGATTGAGCGTGGCTCCGGTCTGGTGCTCGCGCAGGATCGCCCGGCTGGCGCTGATACCAGCGATCCGGTCGCCCTTGACGACGATCTCCTTGGCGGCATGATTGCCGCTCTGGATGCGTTCGCCCGCGATGCCTTTGGGGGAGGGGGTATTGATGAACTGCGCCAGCTTACCCTTTCTGCTGGCACAATCTATCTGCGCGCCAGTCCCACCAAGATTCTTGCGTTGCGTTGCACCGGAATTGCTCCACCAAAGATCGTGGATGAGATCGATCATCTTCTTGATCATGTGATAAGTCGCTTGCAGGAAGGGGGCGAGGATGTCCTTCCTGCGCGCCTGCTTGCTGTTGATGTCGTGCCTGTCGCCGGAGAGGGCGGGCTGAGTGGTGCTGCTGTCGTTGGAAAGATCGCGGCTGTGATCGCCATTATCGCATTGACAGGCCTGGGCCATTTCGTGCTTGAAAAGGCCAATACTGACCGCTGGACCGGTGCCGCTCTGGATATTGCCCATACCCATCCTGCCATGACCGGCTATCCCGTCGATGCGATCCATCTCGGTGGCACAATAACCCTGACCGGGCTTGTGCCTGATGAAGAAACCCGCAATGCAATCGCCGCCGGGCTTGATCGCCAACCGCTGCCGGTTGCGACAGCTCTCGCGATGCCTGTGGCGGGAAGGCGACTCAATCCATGAAAACCTATAAGATTGTGGTTCTTGGCGACTTTGGGGTCGGCAAGACATCCTTGATTCGCCGTTACGTTCTCGATGAATTCTCGGAAACCTACCGTGCGACCATCGGTGTGCATATCTATAAGTACGGGGATACGCTGGAAGGTGATGGTTTGCCGGTCAGTCTTGTTGTCTGGGATATTGAAGGGGCACCACTGCCGGGCGATCAGACCCGCCGCTATATTGTTGGTGCTTCGGGTGCCATCGTGGTTGGAGACCTGACCCGTGCCGACCCGTTCTCTGCCATGTGGCAAGCCGCTGATATGTTTGAGGAGGTGCTGCCCGGTCGCCCCCTGTGTCTCGCTTTCAACAAATCCGATATTGCGTCTGTCAAAAGCCCGGAAACCGTCAGGCGTATGGCCCATCGTTATGATTGTTCAGTTTTTGAAACCAGCGCCCTGACCGGCGATGCGGTAAATACGATGTTTCGTACCCTCGCGCGATCCATCCTGTCGCTTGGCCTGTAAGGATGTGCGCAGATGAATCTTCAACCTGACCTTCTGACCGAGACACTGGGCATTGTCGCCGTTCAGCTTGATGACGATTTCGCCGTGGTGGAAATTCATGGCAAGATTGATTGTTTGTTGCCCGGCGATGATATTCGCGTGGCGATGCCTGTACTCTACGGGTTGGAAGACGCGATGTCCGATCAGGATGTCGATATTGCCATGCCGCTAATCCAGACCGGACGCAATAATGATGAGCCTGTCTCGCTTCATATACGGCGTGATCCGGGTACGGGCGTCCTTTGGCTGTTTCGCCGTGATGTGTCCGAGGAAAGTGCGATTCATCGCCAGCTTGTGCAGAACCACAATTCCCTGTCACTGGCCCAGGCCGAACTGGTAAAGGCTCGCGATGCGGCGCGCGAAGCTGACCGGACGAAAACGGCTTTTCTCGCCAATGTCAGCCACGAGTTGCGCACCCCATTGCATGTCATCATCGGGGGGGCGTCCATCCTGTCGAAAACCGGGGCCAGACGGCCCGATCCTGTCGAAGTTGTCGAATACGCGGAAGATATTCACGAAAGTGGCGTTTTGCTGCTGCAACTCGTTGATGATCTGATCGATCTGTCGCGCTCGGAGACCGGCGACCTGACCCTTTATGAAGAATCTTGCGATCTCTGTGCCATTGCCACCGGTATCGTGTCGCTATGTCGTGATTTGCCTGAGGCACGCGGTACCCAGGTTAAAGGCATCATGCCAGAGGGCAGTGTCACCCTGACGGGAGATGCGCGCCGCCTCAAGCAGGTTCTGCTCAACCTGATCTCCAACGCCATGAAGGCGGTTGCCGGTCGCACCGATGCCCGGATCACTGTTACCGTTGATCCCGATGGCCCACGTCTGATCGTTGCTGATAATGGCCTTGGCATGTCGGCAGAGGAACTGGCGATTGCGCGTCAACCTTTCGGCCAACCTCGCGCTGCCGTCCGGGCAAAGGGCGCAGGTCTTGGCCTCGCCATCGTGCACCGTCTCGTCGCCCTGCATGGCGGCGATCTCGTGATCGAGACCGCCCCGAACGAAGGTTTGACCGCTATCGTTACCTTCGACCCTGACCGCGCAAAACCTGCTACCCAGTAACCCGGATGGTTTCGTTTTTCGGATCGTAGGGGCTGTCTTCCACGATCTCGGCGTCCCATAGTTCGGTGAGAATTCGCACCTTCAGCTTTGTCCCAACCGCCGCATTCGCCGGATTGACATAGCCAAGGCCGATTTGCTTGTTGAAATGCACCGAATATCCGCCCGATGTCAGGCGGCCAACACGGGTGGTGCCGTCTTGCAGATACAGGGCTTCGCGGCCCCATGGGTCCGTATCGTCCGGCCCGTCGATCAGCATCGTGACGCATTTTGCGCGAATGCCGGTTTCTTGCATCGCTTCCTTGCCCCGGAAATCCTTTGACAGATCGACGAAGCGGTCGAGGCCGGCCTCTAACGGAGTGGCGTCGCGGCCAAGATCGGTACCGAAGGCACGATAGGATTTTTCCTGCCGCAACCAGTTCTGCGCCCGTGCACCGCACAGTTTCAGGCCCAGCGGCTCCCCGGCGGCCATGATCTTGTCGAACAGGTGGTTCTGCATTTCCATGGGGTGATGCAATTCCCAACCCAACTCGCCAGTATAGGCGACCCGGATTGCCAGCGTCGGAACCATGCCCAGATCAATCTGTTTGGCTGACAGCCAGGGGAATGCCTTGTTGGTGAAGGCTTCTTCGGGGTTCTCTGTGAAAACAAGTTTCTTCATCAGATCGCGCGAACGCGGACCGGCAATGGCGAAGACGCCATATTGCGTGGTCACATCCATCAACATCATCGGCCCAAATTCGGGGGATTTGTCCGTGACCATCTTGTTGAGGAAATCGCTGTCATAAGACTGCGCCGCGCCCGCTGTGACGAGGTAATAGCTGTCTTCCGATTGCCGAACGATGGTCAATTCTGTGCGTACGGTTCCGGCGACCGACAAGGCATAGGTCAGGTTGATCCGCCCTATCCGGGGTAGCTTGTTACAGGTCAGCCAGTCGAGAAACGCGGTTGCCCCCGGTCCCTTGAGAACATGCTTGGTGAAGGCGGTGGCGTCGAACATGCCGAGGCCTTCGCGCACCGCTTCAGCCTCGCGTTTGGCATATTCCCACCAGCCGCCGCGCCGGAAGCTGCGCGAATCGTGATCGTTGAAGCCGCTTTCAGCGAAGTAGTTGGGCCGCTCCCATCCGTTGACCATGCCGAATTGTGCACCTTCGGCCTTCATGCGGTCATAGCAGGGGGCCGTGCGCAGGGGGCGCGCCGCCGGGCGCTCCTCGTCGGGGTGGTGCAAGATATAGACGTGCTCGTAGGCTTCCTCGTTTTTCTTTGCCGCATAGGCGCGGTTCATCCATTTGCCGAAGCGGCGGGGATCGAGCGACCACATATCAATCTCGGCCTCGCCCTCGGTGATGAGCTGTGCGAGGTAATGGCCTGCGCCGCCCGCCGCTGTGATGCCGAATGAAAAGCCCTCTGCGAGCCAGAAATTGCGCACTCCTGGCGCGGGGCCAATCAGCGGGTTTCCATCGGGGGTGTAACAAATAGGGCCGTTGAAATCGTCTTTCAGGCCACATTCTTCGGTGGAGGGTATGCGGTGGATGAAGCTGGCATATTCCTCTTCAATCCGCTCCAGATCGAGTTGCAGCAGGTCGGCGCGGAAATTCTCAGGCACGCCATGCACCGCCCATGCGGGGGCATTGCGCTCATAGGGGCCAAGAATCCAGCCCCCCCGTTCCTCGCGCACATACCATTTCGCATCGGCATCGCGAAGGACCGGGTGCTCGCCGTTTTCCTTGCGCCATTCCTGAAGCATTGGGTCAGGTTCTGTGACGATGTATTGATGCTCGACCGGGATGGCGGGGATATAGGCGCCAATCATTGCACCCGTGCGCTGCGCGTGGTTGCCGGTTGCGGTGATGACATGCTCACAGCGGATTTCGAACGTCTCTTCGGTCGGCAGCAGGGAATTGCCGCGTTCGGCCATGATGCGGCCCATGACGACCCATTCATCGCCTTCACGGCGGTAGCCATCCACCTGCGCCCGGCGCACGATTTCGACGCCACGCATCCGTGCGCCCTTGGCCATGGCCTGGCTCACATCCGCCGGATTGATGTAGCCATCGGTCGGATGAAAGATCGCGCCTTCCAGATCATCGGTACGGACCAGCGGATAGCGTTCCTTTATCTGTGCAGGGGAGAGCCATTCGTAGGGAACGTCGCAGGTTTCGGCGGTGGTGGCGTACGTCATGTACTCGTCCATCCGCGCCTTCGTCTGCGCCATACGCAGGTTGCCGACGACAGAAAACCCTGCGTTCAGGCCGGTCTCTTCTTCGAGGGTTTTGTAGAACTTGATCGAGTAGTCATGGATATGCGTCGTCGCATAACTCATGTTGAAATAGGGTAGCAGGCCCGCCGCATGCCATGTGGACCCCGCCGTCAGCTCATCGCGTTCGAGCAGGACGGTATCGGTCCACCCCGCCTTGGCCATATGATAAGCGATGGAGCAACCGACCACTCCCCCCCCGACGACAACCGCGCGTGCTTGCGTTTTCATCCCGTCTCTCCCGACCGAAATATGCGTTCTTTGCGTCCTATCTCCGCTCTAGCACGGCGGCGGCGCAAGGGGCGACACGGAAGAGTGGGTTTGCGACTATCCGTCAAATGTTGCTACCGCTCTCATTCATCGGTTGATCCGCTATTTCCGCGCGAAAGCGATCTGCCCATATTTGGTTTGTTGCGTCTGCCAATTTTGCAACATCTGGTTCGACATCCTGCGCCGCATCTCGATCAAATCCGAGAAACTCGATAACTTGGCAAAGCACTTCGATGGGAAAGTTTGCCAGAGCTTCATAGGTGACGCGCAAGGGCGTGATCTGTTGCCCGTCAAACCAACGCAACCAATCGCGGTCATCAGTCTCAAACTGCTGGATTTGATGGCGGATGCGTTCAGCGTCGTAGACTGTATCATTTGGCGGTGACAGTCGCTCCAATTCAGTTCCGTCTGATGCCATGTGCCACAAGCCGGACTGCTCAGCCTTGATATACGAAATCGCCTGTTCGACTTTGTCTTCTCTCGTCAAATGGATGTAGGCAACTTCGCTGAATAACGCTTCAATGCGTCCTGTGTCGCTCGAATAGCCCGGACGAAGAGTCGCAAGTTTTTCAAGGAAATATTCAACGGAATGTCGTTGCATCCGAAGACCAAAAATATCAGAGCCACGGCTGCACTCAGATATTGCCGCGCGAAATACGGCGTCCAATAGCTCCTGCTCTGATGCCGTTTCGGAATCTGTTATGTCGTAGTAGTCCATCCATGCTTCCAAGGATGTATCGTGGAAATATGACCCCGGACGACCGGCCACACCCGTCTTCGAGAGCATCCTGCACAGCAAGGTGCTCCCACTGCGCGGTGACGTGCAAATGATGTATGAGCGAGTGACCACCGCGCGACTCTATTGCGCATTCAAACATTCTGCCATGACTTCCGCTTCTCGCCAAGCCGTACCGTTTTTGCAGTGCATTCATACGGTTTCTTTGCCCTCATAACAATCTGGTGCAGTGCAAAAGACAATGCTTTCAGAGTGACTCATTACCCGGAACGCCGTGCGGGGCTGTCCTTGATTGCAGCATGGGGGCTATACCGCTAGGGTAATTTTCCCGGATTCGCCCCGAAAGGTTTCGCGGACATGAAAGTCATCGCAGAGCGCGCCGCTCTTCTCAAAGCCCTTGGCCACGTTCAGAGTGTCGTGGAGCGCCGCAACACCATTCCGATTCTCGCGAATCTGTTGCTCAAGGCCGATGATGATGGCCTGTCGATGACCGCGACCGATCTGGACATTGAGGCCATCGTCAAGATGGACGCCAAGGTCGAAAGTGCCGGGACGGTTACGATCTCTGCGCAGACGCTCTATGAAATCGTTCGCAAGCTGCCCGATGGCTCCGAAGTATCGCTGACCTATGACCCGGAAGAACAGCGCGTCAGCGTTGCCGCCGGACGCTCGCGGTTTGCCCTTGCGACGCTCCCCGCCGAGGATTTTCCGGTCATGGCATCCGACAGCTTTGACCATCAGTTCGAAATGACCGGGGCCATCTTGCGCCGCCTGTTCGAGAAGACGCGCTTTGCGATTTCGACCGAGGAGACGCGCTATTATCTCAATGGCGTCTATTTGCACATCAATGGCGAGGCAACGAAGACCCTGCGTGCGGTCGCGACCGATGGACACCGCCTTGCCCGCCTTGATACGCCTGTTCCGCCCGGCGCGGAAGAAGCACCGGGAATCATCGTTCCGCGCAAGACCGTGAATGAATTGGTCAAGCTGCTGGAAGACGACGATCAGGTTGTGCAGGTCGCTGTGTCGGAAACCAAAATCCGCGTGACCACCGGGCGCACAATCCTGACCTCGAAGGTCATTGATGGGCAGTTCCCCGATTACACCCGCGTTATTCCCGACAAGAACGACAAGACCCTCAAGGCCGATGCCGCGATGTTCGCCAGCGCCGTGGACCGCGTTGCCACGGTAAGCTCCGAAAAATCGCGCGCTGTGAAACTGACGCTGGATGAGGATCGCCTGACCCTCTCGGTCAATGCCCCTGACAGTGGCACGGCAGATGAGGAAATGATTGTCGCTTATGCAGACGAGCCGATCACTATCGGCTTCAACGCGAAATACCTGCTGGAAATTGCGAGCCAGATCGAGCGGGAGAACGCTGTCTTCGAATTTCTTGACTCCGGCGCTCCGACGCTGGTGCGCGAAGAAGGCGATGATGCCGCAATCTACGTGGTTATGCCAATGCGGGTTTGACGGGAACGCCACCCTGGTATCGAAATCGCGGCATTACACGTCGATAGGCTCTGGCTCTATTTTGCTCTCAGCCGTGTTACATGGCCCATTTTCCGACCGGGCCGTGCCGTGCCTTTACCGTAAAGATGCAGGGCCACGCCCGGTTCTGCCAGCAGGGCAGGTACGGCATTGATGTCATCTCCGATCAGGTTCTCCATAACCGCATCCGAATGCCGCGCCGGGTCGCCCAGTGGCAGGCCGCAGACCGCTCTCACATGCTGTTCAAACTGACTGACGGCACAGCCCTCGATAGTCCAATGGCCGGTATTATGGACGCGCGGAGCGATTTCGTTGACCAGCAGCGCGCCATCCGGCATCGCGAACATCTCGACACCAATGACGCCAACGTAATCCAGTGCCGTGACAATTTTCTCTGCCATCGTTAGCGCAGCATCGCGGGTGATCGCGTCGATACGCGCAGGGATGGTTGTGGTGCGCAGGATGCCTTCGGAATGATGATTTTCGCCGGGGTCATAACAGCGCACTGTGCCATCGGTTCCCCGCGCGGCGATCACGCTGATTTCCCGCTCAAAAGCAGCGAAACCTTCCAGAACAGCAGGGGCACCCCGCATTTCTACGAAAGCCTCTGCCGCACCCTCCTGCCCGTTCAGTCGGGCTTGTCCCTTGCCGTCATAGCCGAGGCGGCGGGTTTTCAGGATGCCGCGAGGGCCGATTTCATCAAGAGCGCGCGTCAGGTCGTCGAGCGTATCGACCGACCGCCATGGCGCGGTAGCGATCCCGATGCCATTGATAAAGGATTTCTCCGTCACGCGGTCCTGCGCGATTTCCAATGCTTCGGCGGATGGATGCACCGACACCCGCGCAGCGAGAAAACGTGCCGTTGCGGCGGGGACATTCTCGAACTCCGTTGTCACCGCATCGACTGATCCTGCAAAACGGGCGAGGGGTGTTTCATCGTAATAGCTTGCGACCGTCACCGTCGTGCTGACCCGTGCCGCCGGACTGTTCTCGTCGGGGCAATAGATGTGGCAGTCGATGCCGAGCCGTGCGGCGGCCATCGCAAGCATTCGGCCCAATTGACCGCCGCCAAGAATTCCCAATGTTGTCATAGCGGGCCATCCACAGGTGTTTCGTCAACGGCATCCGCCTGCTGCTGCATCCAGGCGTCGATCCGTGTGGCCAATGCCGTATCCGTCGCCCCCAGAATACGGGCGGCAAGCAGCCCGGCATTCGCGGCTCCCGCTTCGCCAATGGCGAGTGTTCCGACGGGTATTCCCTTGGGCATCTGTACGATGGAGAGCAAGCTGTCGAGGCCCGAAAGGGTGCGGCTCTGCACGGGTACGCCGAGCACGGGCAGGGATGTCTTTGCCGCCAGCATCCCCGGCAGGTGCGCCGCACCACCTGCACCGGCGATAATCACCTGAATGCCACGCTGCCGGGCACTTTCGGCGTAGGCAAACATGCGGTCGGGGGTGCGGTGGGCCGAGACAATGCGCGTTTCATAAGCCACGCCCAGTGTATCAAGCATCGCACAGGCGTTTTTCATGGTCGGCCAGTCCGATTGGCTACCCATAAGGATGCCGACAAGCAGTTTACTGTCACTCATGCGATAATATCGGGTTGCAGGCGGTCCATGAGTTGTGTGATTTCGTCCTTGAGAGCCAGTTTGCGGCGTTTCAGTCGGGTTACGAGAAGTTGGTTGCGCATCGGGCCAAGTGTGCCTCCCGTGATCTCGGCGTCAAGCGCGCGGTGTTCGGCGCGTAACGCTTCAAGGCGGGCGCGCAGGTCTGCTTCGTCTTCGAATTCGGTCATGCTGGCCGGTCTCGCTGGCTTGGGAGTCCCGATTGGGCGATCCTTATACGACAGGAACAGGCGAGATGGTAGAGTCTGAAACCGATACAAACCGTTTCTGGCGTTTTGCGCTCGCCCTCTATTTGCCGGAGGAGAACAGGGCGCTGTTCCTGCGCCTTCAGGACAGGGACGGCATGGACATTCCGCTCACGTTGTTCTGTCTGTGGTGTGGAGCCGAAGGCCTGTGCCTTTCCGAGCCGGTGATGCGCGAAGCCCTTGTGTTCAGCGAAGACTGGCGGCGGGGTCGGGTTGAACCGCTTCGCGCCCTGCGCCGCGCGTGGAAGGATTCGCCCGGCCCTCTGCCACCCGCCCTTGCAGAAGCCGCCCGTCAAAGGGTCGCGGAGGCCGAACAGGCTACAGAGCGCCTTCAGATGGATCATCTCGCGAGCCTTCGGCATGGAGCCGGGGGCGAGCCGGGGTCTGCGAGCGCGAATCTGTACCTCTATTGCCGCCTTGCTGCTCTTGCGCCGGATGCCATTGATCTTGCCCATGCTGCTCGCCTGGCAACCAGAATTGCCTGACAGGACCAGTACGGTCCGTTACCTGTCACACCCTCTGTCAGGGACTTCACAACGGCAGGGGGCAGGCTCTACAAGAAAGCTTCGGCTGCGCTGGTGCGTGCGGGTGGGGATAATGGGGGTTGACTATGCGCGTGTATCATCTGAAAGCCTGTGATACTTGCCGAAAGGCTATCAAGGCCTTGCAGGTGGCAGGGTACGAACTGAAACTGGTGGATGTGAGGGCTGATGGCGTTGATGCTGACACGCTCACGCGATTGATGGCGGCGGCGGGTCGTGAGCGATTGCTCAACACACGCTCCACGACATGGCAGGGATTGGACGAGGCCGACAAAGCCGATCTGAGCGATCAGCGGGCGGTGGCGCTGATGGTGGCGCATCCGACACTGATGAAACGGCCTGTGATCGAGATGGATGGCGCGGTGCATGTGGGCTGGACGAAGGAGGTTCAGGCGGCGTTGCTGTAGTTTCCACAAGCGATTGGGCAACCCTGTACGCACCGCAGCATTTCGCGTTAGAAAGGCAAATGGAGTGATGTGGCGGGGCCAGTGATGACACAACGACAAAAAGTGATGATCTGGGGCGGGGTGCTGCTGCTGGTCTTGTTGTTTCTATTTGTATTTTCGGAAATTCTACCCCCGTTCATTTTCGGCGCGGCCATTGCGTATTTTTGTGATCCCATTGCCGATCGGCTTGAAAGTCGCGGCCTGTCGCGGCTTTTCTCGACCGTCGTGGTACTCATCATCGCCATTTTGTTGTTTGCGCTTCTGGCGATTGCGGTGCTGCCTCTTCTGGTCGAGCAATTCACTGCGCTGGCAAGAAACCTGCCCGATTATGTCAGTGCGCTATATGGTCGGATCGAAGGATTGATCGGCAAGATTGATGCGACGACGTCTACGGAAAATCCGGGGGAAAACTCCGCTGCGAATCGGTTGCGCGACGCGGCGCAGAACCTGAGCGGCTCGTTGTTGCAAGGCATCTGGTCAGGCAGCCTCGCCTTTTTTGGCGCGCTTGCCGCCATTGTGGTCACGCCGGTCGTTGCCTTTTATTTGTTGCTGGACTGGGACCGAATGATTGCGCGGATTGATGATCTGATCCCGCGCCGTCGCCTTTTGGAAGTACGCGAAATCGCCAGCGATATTGACGCGGTCCTGGCCGGGTTCATGCGAGGGCAATTCCTCGTCTGCGTTATTCAGGGAACATTCTATGCTGTGGGTTTGTCGCTGATCGGGTTGGAATTTGCGCTGGTGGTCGGAATGATTTCGGGGATGGCAAGTTTCATCCCCTATGTCGGGGCTATCCTTGGGCTGGTTTTGTCGATGGGATTGGCCTTTACGCAATTCTGGGGTGATTGGGGAGCGATCCTTGCCGTGCTGGGCGTCTTCATCGCAGGACAGGTAATCGAGGGGAATTTCCTGACACCTTATCTGGTGGGCAGCAGCGTATGTCTGCATCCTGTCTGGTTGATTTTCGCCCTCGCCGCTTTTGGCTCGCTGTTCGGGTTTGCGGGGTTGCTGGTGGCGGTTCCGGCGGCGGCGATGGTGGGTGTTTTGACACGCCATTGCATTGCGCATTATCGCAATAGCCGACTCTATCTGGAGGATGAGATGTAATGCCCCCTGCGCCCCTGCTCCGCCAGCTTCCCCTCGATCTTGACTGGCCCCGCAAGCAAGCGTTGACCCGCGCCGATTTCATCGAGGGCGAGTGTAACAGCGAAGCGTTGGCGGCGGTGGAGGGCTGGCATGGCTGGCGCGATGGCCGGCTGGTGCTCTGTGGTGATGAAGGGTGCGGGAAAAGCCATCTGGCCGTCATCTGGGCCGAGCGGGTTGGCGCGCATTTCATTGATGCGGCGGCACTCAACCCGCACAATATCCGCGATGTTGCTATCTTGGGGGATGTCGTGATCGAGGATGTGGATCGTCGTCTTCTGATGGCCCCTGATCTTCCGCGCGCCGAAGAGGGGCTGATGCATTTGTTCAACCTGTTGGGAGAGCGGGGCGGGCGACTGCTCTTTAGTGGCCGCGAACCTCCGGTTCGTTGGAAGGTGAACCTGCCCGATCTTGCATCCCGCCTTGCTCTGCCACCGGTTTTTCAGGTTGGGCGACCTGATGTCACGCTTCTGTCGCACTTGTTCCTTAAACTGTTCTCCGACCGCGATCTTGCTCTCGATCCGCGCGTCGCCAATTTTCTCGCTTTACGTGCCGAACGCAACTTTCGTGCAGTGCAGGAAATGGTGGAGGCGCTCGACCGCTATAGTGCGGGAACGAAGCGTCCGGTTACGACAGGATTGGCCAAAGAGGTTTTCGGATGGTGACACTCGATTCAGGACAACAGACCATTGCGGCGGAAAAGCTGGGCGATCTGGAATCGGAAGCGCACACCCCTGCATCCTGTGCTGATTTCCTGAATACGCAGGGCGGACCACCGGGTGGTGATCTGCGGTTCACGCTTGATCAACCCGAACGGTTCATCAATCGGGAGCTGTCGTGGCTGTCTTTCAATAACCGTGTGCTGCGCGAGGCTGATGACCGACGCCACCCACTGTTGGAACGACTGCGCTTTGTTGCAATCTCCGGCTCGAATCTCGATGAATTCTATACCGTGCGCGTTGCGGGTCTGCGCGAGCTGGTCAATGCCGGTGTGACGCGCACGAGCGTCGATGGGCTGACCCCTGCGCAGCAATTATCAAGGATAGATGACGATTGTCGCGCGCTGATGCATGGGCAACAGGAACGCTGGGCGGGCCTGCGCGAGGAAATGGAGGATGAGGGGATCACCCTCGTCGAAAAGCATGAACTGACCGAGGATGATCGCCTCTGGCTGGATGCAACATTCATGGACGAGGTGTTCCCGGTCCTGTCGCCCCTGGCCATTGATCCCGCGCATCCCTTTCCCTTCGTGCCGAGCAAGGCATTGTCGATGGCCCTGCAACTGGTACAGCAGGACGGGGATTCAGAGATCGACGCGCTGCTTATTATCCCCGCGCAACTGGAGCGGTTTACACGGCTGCCTGAAACGGGGGATTCCACCGTCATTCGTTTTGTGGCGCTGGAGGATATGATCGCGCTGTCGCTGGACCGCATTTTCCCCGGCTATGATGTGCGCGGCTGTGGCCTGTTCCGGGTGCTGCGCGATTCGGACATGGAGATTGAGGAGGAAGCCGAAGACCTCGTTCGCGAATTCGAGATCGCGCTCAAGCGGCGTCGGCGGGGCGAGGTAATCCGGCTCAAGATGGCGTCCGATACACCCGATTCCCTGCGGGTCTGGATCTGCCGCGAGTTGGGGGTCAGCCCTGCGGAAGTGATCGACGTGGCCGGAATCGTGGGTGTCTCTGACCTCGAAAAACTGATCGTGGATGACCGGCCCGACCTGCGCTGGCGCAATTACACGCCCCGTCGCCCGGAACGGCTGAACGATTTCGGCAATGATTGCTTCGCGGCGATCCGGCACAAGGATTTCCTGCTGCATCATCCTTACGAGACTTTCGATGTGGTGGTGGAATTCCTGCGTCAGGCCGCGCGCGACCCCGATGTACTGGCCATCAAGCAGACGCTGTATCGGACCTCGGCGCAAAGCCCCATTGTTGAGGCGCTATGCGAGGCGGCGGAACTGGGCAAGCAGGTTACGGCGCTGGTGGAACTGAAAGCGCGCTTTGATGAGGCCGCCAATATCGTACAGGCGCGACAGCTGGAACGCGCGGGCGCACAAGTGGTCTATGGATTCATTGAATGGAAGACCCACGCCAAGATGTCATCCGTCGTGCGGCGCGAAAAAGGGAAACTCGTCACCTACACCCATTACGGAACCGGCAACTACCACCCTATCACGGCGAAATTCTATACAGATCTGTCATATTTCACCGCCGATCCGGTCTTGGGGCGCGATGCGGGCCGGGTGTTCAACTACGTCACGGGCTACGCCGAACCGCGTGATCTGGCGAAGGTATCAATCTCGCCCATGGGCATGAAAGCGCGTATTCTTCAGTTGCTGGAAGAAGAAGCCCAATACGCCCGCGCCGGACGCCCCGCACAGGTTTGGGCCAAGCTCAATTCACTGATGGAAACGGAAGTAATTGATGCCCTCTACAAGGCATCCCAGGCCGGAGTACGGATTGATCTGGTCATTCGCGGCATCTGTGGTGTACGCCCCGGCGTGAAGGGATTGTCCGAGAATATCCGCGTCAAGAGCATCATCGGGCGGTATCTGGAGCATTCGCGCATCGTCTGTTTCGGGCGGGGCGAGGGATTGCCGGGCGAAAATGCCAGCGTATTCATCTCCTCTGCCGACTGGATGGAACGCAACCTCAATCGCCGGGTGGAGGCACTCTGTCCCATCGAAAATCCAACCGTAAAGCGGCAAATCCTGCAACAGGTCATGGCCGCGAACCTGCGGGATGAATCCAATAGCTGGGTGATGAACGGGGATGGCAGCTATGTCCATGACGATGGCGAAGGGTTCGATTGCCACGAGTTCTTTATGAAATATCCGTCCATC
This sequence comes from uncultured Neomegalonema sp., assembly GCA_937957975.1. Taxonomy (GTDB): domain Bacteria; phylum Pseudomonadota; class Alphaproteobacteria; order Rhodobacterales; family Rhodobacteraceae; genus JAHDDY01. The sequence goes on along the minus strand of CALFFK010000058.1, from coordinate 2,772 downwards.
TCAGGGCGAGGCAGGGTTGGCTATGCGGATGCTCCGTTATTGAGCGCGGAGCGGTAGCGAAAGCTGCCTCCTCCTCCCTTACAGCATAATCCGCGCCAATGCCTCACCACTGCGCCAGGCGGCGAGGGCATCGCCGCCATTGCGGTCGGCCCCACACCAGTCTCCGCACGCTCCGATTCGCGTATCGTCCGATAGCAGGAAGGGGTGCCGGACGACGCGCTCCGGGCGGCAGAAGCGCCAGCGATGGGCTGCGCGATAGGGCGCGGCGGAGGGATCAATGCCGGTAAGGGAAGCAAAAGCTGCGCCGAGGTCTTGCGCCACGTTTCCGGCATCACGCTCCAGATTGGTTATAGACCAGTCCTTGCGTGCATGGGCAACCCAGCAGGGCGAGGGGGCCGGATGGTCCGGCTTTGCATCATCGCGGATCAACAGGGCGAGGGGACCATCCGGTGGTTCAATGCGATTCGGTATAGATGTCTGCTCCCCGGTGCCACCGAGCATCAGGGTCCAGCAAGGCGAGTATGTCGCCTCATCAAGCGGGGCGAAGGCTTCACCATGCGTTGCCAAAAGTGCTTGCGCCTGTGGGGCGGGAATGGCCACGACGATACGGGAAAAGCCGGTATGGAGCGCGCCAGCCTCGTCGGTCAGGTCGAGTGTCCCGGCATCAATGGCGGTGATGCGGGTATTCATACGGCTTTCAAAACTTTCGCCCAAACTGCGCGGCAGGGCATTCATCCGGGGGGCCGCGACCCGTCCGTAATCACTCCATTGCGGCAGGCTGGTGAGGGCAGGGGGCATCCCGGTGGTAATCGGATCGAATGCGGGAAGACCGTGATCGAAGGCAAAGCTGTCCCGGCGTCGGCTGGCTACACGGCCCCCATATCCCCGGCTTTTGTCGAAAAGGACGACATCCTTGCCTGCCTCGCGCAGCACTGCCGCACAGGCAAGTCCGGCCAATCCTGTTCCGAGTACAGCTATTGTCATCGTGTTCAGTCCTTTTTTAAGAGTTCACGATAATGCTCTGGATCGTAATTTTCGAGAAAGGGTCAGCCATGAAGAAACTCGTGATGCCTGCGCTCGTCGTCGTGCCTTTGGCTGTTGGTGCGATGTGGGTATTGACTGGCGGTAAATCCGAGACTGCGGCGGCTTTGCCCGACACAGTCGCGGAAGGAATCGTTGAAGGGGTGCGTTTTGTTGCCCCTGTGGATTGTACCGATCCGCGCGCCTGTGTGGTGCAAAATCACGTTGATCTCAAGGCTGGCCCCGGTATCTCCGACCCCGCGTGCGGTGGGCGGACCTATGACGAACATCAGGGCGTTGATTTCAGAATTCTTGACCTGCCCACAATGCTCAAGGGCGTTCCGGTCGTTGCGGTTGCTGATGGCGAGGTGATGGGCGTCCGCGATGGTGAGTATGATGGTGCGTGGCTCGCAAGGGGCCGGGAAGCCGTGGGAGATCGCGATTGCGGCAACGGCATCGCGCTGAAACATGATGATGGTTTCGTGACGCAACTCTGCCATCTGCGCCGTGGATCGGTGCTTGTGAAAGAGGGTGATACCGTCACGCAGGGCCAGCATATCGCCAGCGTTGGCATGTCAGGCCGGGCCGAGTTCCCGCATGTTCACCTCTCCGTCCGCAAGGATGAAGCCCGTATCGACCCGTTCACCGGGCGCAGCATCAGCGATGAGGCCACGTGTGGCGGCAGTGCCGATAGCCTGTGGGCCGGGGCGATCCCCGATCACTGGCAGCCCTCGGCAGGCCCGTTCATCTTCAAAAGCGGCTTTACCAGCGCGCCCGTAACCCTTGCCACCATCGAGCGCGCCCCCGCCGATCCGGTCAAGGATGCGCCCGCTCTCGTCTTCTATGCCCGCGCTGTGGCCTTGCAAAAGGGTGACATCGAAAAGATCGAACTGAGCGGTCCTGAAGGATTCGAACCAGTCGGTAGCGTTGGTCAGCCTCTGGAGCATGACAAGGCCCAGATCATGCGCTTTGTCGGACGGCCTACAAAGGATGGGCCGCTTCCTGCGGGCGAATATCATGGTCGCTATCAGATCGAACGAAATGGCGAGCCGATCCTCGATATTAGCCGCCGCTATGTGATCGAATAATCGGTCGCCTGATATGTATGAGGAGCATTTCATCATCACGAAATGCTCCTCATTCCAAAATGGTTGGCAAAAATAAAATCCGCATACGGACGAATAACCCGCAATCCTACCCGTCCGCCTCGACCATAGCCCGGCATCGCAGTGCGAGATCGTGGCAGGTGGCAAGCGCCTCATCCACCTCGCGTTTGCCCTTGTCCCGATGGCCGGGCGGGCGGCCCGAACGCAGCGGATAATGCCGCGAGAACCCTGTTGCCGCCCGCATCCGGTCCCGCCGCGCATACCATCGCGCCAGCCTCCGGGCCTGTCCGGGCAGATCATCAAGCGCAGCCTTCATCGCCGCCAATCGATTCCGCAAGGCGGCGGCATCCAGCAAATCATCATCGGATCGCGTAGGGTTTTCCGGCCCCGGATTCCACTCATCAAAAAACAGGATACGCGGCCCGCGGCCCGGCGTGGAGCATGGCTTTGGATCGGGATTCCGCAGCGGGTCGGTCAACCGAAAGACCGGCTTTCGCTCCCCATCCCTGCTTTGCGGAATCTCACCCGGCGCAACCCGCATCGACGACACAGCAATCCCCAGATCACGCGCCATGACAAAGATCAGCCGCCGCAACGCCGATTCCATCGGCAATAACCGCGCCAGCACAGCCCGCCACACACCACG
>CALFFK010000057.1 GCA_937957975.1 uncultured Neomegalonema sp. | reverse complement strand
TCCATCAGCGTCAGCCACGCCTGTGCATTTCCTATCGTGGCCTCGATTTTCCCACGGTGGCGCACGATTCCCGCATCGGTCAGCAAACGTACCACGTCTTTCTCATCATAATGTGCGATGATCGATGGCTCAAAGCCGTCGAAAGCTGTGCGAAAATTGTCTCGTTTGCGCAGGATCGTGATCCAGGCCAACCCCGCCTGAAACCCGTCCAGCATCAGTTTCTCGAACAATGCCCGATCATCATATTCAGGCACCCCCCATTCGGTGTCGTGATATTCCACGTAGAGGGGGTCTGTTCCGCACCAGTCGCAACGTCCGTCGATCATTTGTGTGCACCTTCCAATAAATCGGAATCCGTTCCACCTCATTCGTTTCAATATATGAGAGTTTAGTCTAGAGAGTTGGTTGGGACTATTTCCAGAAGCGGAGCCGCTACCCCCATGGACGCGACCATCCTGCTGAATATCTCCGCAATTCTCCTTGCCTTTGCCGCCCTGTTCGGCTGGCTGAACACGATGTATCTGAAGTTGCCGTTGACTATCGGCCTGATGCTCATCGCACTGATGGCCTCCATTGCCGTGACTGGCATTGATGCCGCTTTTGAGCTTGGTTATGCGGAACATGCACGTACGGCACTGGCGCAGATCGATTTCCATGACAGCCTGATGATCGGGATGCTGCATCTGCTGCTCTTCGCGGGCGCCTTGCATACGGATCTCGATGCGTTGTTGCGCCATAAATGGCACATCCTTTTAATGGCAACGTTGGGGGTGGTCATCTCGACCTTCTTTATCGGGTTCGCGACCTACTTCCTTCTTGCTGCGCTTGGCTGGCCTGTGTCGCTAATCTGGTGTCTCGTATTTGGTTCGCTGATTTCTCCGACTGATCCGGTTGCCGTCCTTTCCATCATCCGCACCCTCACGGTGCCGAAAACCCTTCAGGTCAAGATTGCGGGCGAGAGTCTGTTCAATGATGGTGTCGGCGTTGTTGTCTTCCTCGCCATGCTGGGTATTGCGACCTCCGATACCGGCCATGTCGATGTTGGCGAGATTGGGGTTTTGCTGTTCGAGGAAGTTGTGATCGGTGTTCTGATCGGTCTTGTTCTGGGGTATATTGCCTTTTTCGCCATGCGTAAAATTGATGATTATGTCGTTGAGGTTATCATCAGCCTCGCATTGGTAATGAGCATTTATGCGCTATGCTCCTTTGTTCATGCCTCTGGTCCTCTCGGTGTTGTTATCGCGGGCCTCTTTATCGGTAATCATGGCAGCCGTTATGCGATGTCAGAAGCGACGCAAGAGCATCTTGTCAAATTCTGGGAGCTGATTGATGAAGTGCTGAACGCTGTTCTTTTCCTTCTGATTGGCTTTGAAATTCTCGTCATCCCCTTCTCTCCAAGTCTCGGTCTGCTCATCGCCCTCATCATCCCGGTTGTTTTGCTGGGCAGGACGCTGGCGGTCAGCATCCCGACCTGGTTGATTCGTTGGCGGGGCGGTGTGGTCGAAAAGGGATCGATTCCTGTGCTGATATGGGGGGGATTGCGGGGTGGCATCTCGGTCGCTCTCGCCCTCTCCTTGCCAGAGTTCGAGGGTAAACAAATGGTATTGGCGATGACCTATGGCGTTGTTGTGTTTTCGATCATTGTGCAGGGATTGACCGTCCAGAAGGTTATTGCGCGCTCCATTGACTGACATCCGCACGATAGATTGATGTGGTAAGGGAAAACTAAGATCGATGAGAGAGAACGGGGAACGCGAGCCCTAATTTTCGAGTGATTGTGCGGTGACATACATGACGTCCAGCGACAGCCTCACGATACCGCAATTGATCGACGCCCTCGCACGGGCAGGCGATGCGGTATTCCTATGGAGTCGGGAAGACGACCGAATCGAGTGGCTGGACCGCAGTGTGCTGGACCGAACCCTCGCCTCGCTGGGTGAATGCACTATGGGGGAGGCGCTGACTTCCCGATATGGTGACGATCATGCGAAGCGTCGTCGCCACTGGCTCGACCGGCCCCGTGCTGTTGGCGGTTTTATCGCGACACACCGAATCGACGATGGAGGCATTGATCATTGGGTTGAGGAGCGCCTCGTGCGTGTTTCGGGTCAGGGCAATTCTGCCCTTTGTCTCGGCTTTCTTCGCAATGTCACCGAACTTCAGGCTTATCAGGAACGGCTGACTTATCTCGCCTGCTTCGATGAACTCACTGGACATTTTACGCGGGCCCGACTTCGCACCGTTCTTGCCCAGTCGCTCGTTTCATCCTTCGCCGAGAAGAGTAGTTTCTGCTTTGCCTTGATAGGTCTCGATAATATGGCCGGGGTCAATCATGCTTTTGGTTATGATATTGCCGATGAGGTACTAACCGGGGTCGGGCATCGTATCCATGACCGTTTGCACGACGGGGAGGCGATTGGACGAGTCGCCAGTTCCAAATTCGGGGTAATTCTGGATGCGGGCACTTCGCAGCAGCATGTCACACGTTTGGAATCGATCCAGACGGCCATCCGCGATGAGCTGATCCTCACTGGCTCTGGCCCGGTTGCCGTCACCGTTTCCATTGGTTTGGTGAGCCTTCCTTTTCAGGCGCGCACGACCCAGGACGCCTTCGCTTGCGCCGAGGATGCCCTTACAGTTGCCAAACAGAGCGCACCCGGTGGTTTTGCAATTCACAAACCCGACGATACAGAAGCTGAAAACCGGCGTACCAATATCGCGATGGCTGACGAATTGTCAGCGGCCTTGCGCGAAAACCGGCTCTGTCTTGCTTTCCAGCCTATTGTCAAATCAGATGAAACCGACAAGGTGGTATTCTACGAATGCCTTGCTCGTTTGATGGACCGGAATGGTGATCTGGTCCCGGCGGCAGAATTTATGCCGATCGCCGAGCAACTTGGGTTCGTTCGTCTGATTGACCAGCGTGTTCTGGAACTTGCTTTTGAAGTTTTGACAGCCGATCCCTCTCTGCGTTTGTCGATTAACCTGTCCCCCCAAACCATGAACGATGCTGGCTGGGGACGCAGCTTTGATCGCCTGACCAGTGCTGACCCGGCGGCGGCGAAGCGGCTCATCATCGAAATCACCGAATCCTACGCAATTCACGATACAGGACGCGCGATTGAGCGTTTGACCGAGTTCAGTGATCGGGGCTGCGCCATCGCCCTTGATGATTTCGGGGCAGGTTATACGTCGTTCAAATATTTCAAGACCCTTGGTTTTGACATCGTCAAAATAGACGGCTCTTATGTCCGGGGCGTTCTTGAAAGCCCCGACAACCAGCTTTTCGTCCGCAGTTTGACGCAACTTGCGAAGCATTATCGTATTACCGTTGTCGCGGAGATGGTCGAGAACCATGATGCCGCCGCGCTGTTGCATAGTATGGGCGTCGATTGCTTGCAGGGCAATTTCTTCGGTGCGGCGGAAGTCGTGGATACTCGTGCACAACCCCGCCGTCTTTGCTGCGGTTGATCCACCAAACAACATCCAGCGGGTGCGTTTCGCCAGAGTAAATTCACCAGGTGAAGGGCGCTGCGCCTGACTTCGCTGGCAGGGCGTTGGCATGGCACATCGCAAATGCTACGCCTGTTCTTATGAAACGGACCCTAGGCTGATGAACGGATTCGGCGATGCCTTCGCCGCTGCTTTCGCCCTGATCGTGGGATTTGACGCTGATCTGGTTGAGATTGTCGGGCTCTCCCTGCGTGTCACGTTGTCGGCGACCCTTTTCGCTTGCCTTCTTGGCTTTCCTCTTGGTGCAGTTCTCGCCGTGGGCCGCTTTCGGGGGCGGGGAGCATTGACGGTTTTTGTGAATGCCCTCATGGGTTTGCCCCCCGTGGTTGTTGGGCTTATCGTTTACATGATGCTTTCGCGGACAGGGCCATTCGGAACATTGGGCCTTTTATACACCCCCACCGCCATGATCATCGCGCAGACGATCCTCGTTACCCCCATCGTTGCGGCCCTTGCCCGACAGACCGTCGCGGATCTGGATGCCGAATATTACGAGACCCTGCATTCGATGGGCGCACGGGCTGGCGCGCGGATGCGCACGCTTCTCTGGGATGGTCGTTTCGCTCTGATGACCGCGGCGCTGGCCGGAATGGGCCGGGCATTGGCCGAGGTCGGCGCTGTGATGATCGTTGGTGGCAATATCGATCATGTCACCCGCGTGATGACCACCGCTATTGCCCTTGAGACGTCACGCGGAGAACTGGCGCTGGCGCTGGGGCTTGGTATCGTCCTGATGGCCTTGTCGCTGGCGCTTAATGCCCTTGTTATGGGCGCACGTCTTAGTGGAGCGCGACTTGCCCATGCTTAGGCTTGTTACCTCCAGCGCCGCCCCCGATTCCACAATTCGGCTGGAGCGGATCAGCCTGCGCCGGGGAGGGCGCGATGTCCTTGACGGCCTTGATCTGTCCATCCCCCGACATGGCATCACCGCGATCATGGGACCGAATGGCGCGGGCAAAAGCCTCGCCTTGCGCGTCATGGCGAACCTCGTGCGCCCGGATACCGGCGCAGTGATCCATGGCCTGACCGACCCGCAGGACATCGCCCTTGTTTTCCAGAAGCCTGTTCTTTTGCGCCGTACCGTGCGTGCCAACCTGCGCCACGCCCTTGCCATTTATGGCGTGCCAAGACGCGAACGGCGCGAACGTCTTGGCGAGCTGCTTGATTTCGGACGCCTTGCTGCCATCGCTGACAGCCCCGCGCGCGCACTCTCCGGGGGCGAGCAACAGCGTGTTGCCATGGTTCGCGCTCTTGCGGCTCGTCCCCGCCTCTTGCTGCTTGATGAGCCGACTGCCAGTCTTGACCCCCAGGCCACTGCCGCAATCGAGGCCTTGATTCGCGGTGCGGCCCATTCCGGCGCGACGGTCGTTCTTGTCACCCATGACCGGGGACAGGCCACCCGCCTCGCCGATCATATCCGCTTTTTGCATAAAGGGATGCTGGCCGAGGCCGCCCCTGCCGATCAATTTTTCCTTGCCCCGAAATCGCCCGAAGCACAGGCTTATTTCGATGGCAAGCTTCTACTCTAAAGACGGATATCCGATGCGCCTTCTGCTCCTTCTCGCTCTCGTGGCCCTCGCTTTGCCTGCCTATGCTGATGGCGATGCCGGCGCTGATGGCGGCTTTATCGTCGTGCAATCGACCACCTCAACCCGCAATTCCGGCCTCTACGATGCGATCCTGCCTCAGTTCACGGAGACTACTGGCATTCAAATCCGCGTCGTTGCTGTTGGGACCGGACAGGCGCTGCGCAATGCCCGCAATTGCGATGGTGACGTGTTGCTCGTCCATGCCACAGCGGCAGAGGAAGAATTCGTGGAAGACGGTTACGGCCTCTCCCGCACTGACCTGATGTATAATGATTTCGTCCTCGTTGGTCCATCAGATGATCCCGCGCGTGTCGCTGATACCACCAGCATCAATGCGGCCCTTTCCGCCATTGCCGACAGCCGCGCCCCCTTTGCGTCGCGGGGTGATGACAGCGGCACGCACAAGAAAGAACGCAGCCTCTGGGCCGGAGCAGAGGTCGATCCTTCAGGAGACAGTGGTACATGGTATCGCGAAACTGGCTCAGGCATGGGTGCGACTCTCAATATTGCCAGCGGCATGAACGCCTACACTCTTACCGACCGTGCCACATGGATCGCTTTTGCCAACAAGGGCGATCTGCGTATTCTGGCAGAGGGCGATGAAGACCTTTTCAACCAATATGGCATTATCGCCATCAATCCGGTTAGATGCCCTGCCGTGAAGGCCACTCCGGCCCAAACCTTTATTGATTGGCTGCTGTCTGATGGAGGCCAATCCGCTATTGCTGCCTATCGCCGTGATGGCCAACAACTCTTCTTCCCCAATGCGAAACCGGAGTGACAGGGGTACCGCCCTCCCATGTTATTCCCGCGAAAGCGGGAGCCTCCCCCCGCCCGGCGAGATGCCCGCTTTTTCAGGCATGACAGGCAGAGAAACCCTATGAGCATCCCCCGCACTATCCTCATCACTGGCTGTTCCAGCGGCATTGGCTATACTTGCGCCCATGGCCTCAAGGTGCGTGGCTGGAACGTCGTCGCCTCCTGTCGTCGCCCCGCTGATGTTGAGCGCCTCAAGGAGGAGGGGTTGCAATGCGTCCTTATTGATTACGAGGATGAACCGAGCATCCATGCGGGGTTTGAGGAAGCCCTGACCCTTACGGATGGTCGGCTCGACGTCCTTTTCAATAACGGTGCTTATGGCATCCCCGCCATGACTGAAGACATCCCCACCGACGCCTTGCGCCAGATATTCGAGGCCAATTTCTTCGGCTGGCACACCCTTGCCTGCCGCGCGATCCCCATAATGCGCGAGGCCGGAGCAGGGCGGATCGTCCAGAACTCCTCTGTCCTCGGTTTTGCGGCGCTGCGTACGCGTGGGGCTTATAACGCCACAAAATTCGCATTGGAGGGTTTGTCCGATACCCTCCGTCTCGAACTCCACGGCACGGGTATCGATGTCATCCTCATTGAACCTGGCCCCGTCACCAGCAAAATCCGCGAGAACGCGCGCGGCCAGTTCGAGAAATGGATCGCCCCGATTGCCGACCATTCGCCATGGGCGGATTTCTACGAGACGACCCTGAAGCAGCGCCTTTATGAAGATACCGGGAAAGACCGTTTCGAGCTTGGCCCTGAGGCCGTCTTGCGAAAGCTGGTCCATGCCATCGAGAGTGGACGCCCGAAGCCCCGCTATTACGTCACGACCCCCACATATATGGCTGGAACCCTGAAACGCCTGCTTCCGACCCGCTGGCTCGACGCGGTACTGAGGCGTAGTGCATAAGCATTTGAGCTTCGCCTCTGATGATCTAGGTAGTGTTCCATGACAAAGGTAATTCTCGCACTCGCGGTCCTCGTGATGGCCGCCGTGGTCGTTGTTCTGGCGCGCGGCATGGGCACGATCGGTAAATCCGACATCGAAAATTCGCGGCTTTCCAACCGTATGATGCGCTGGCGGATTGGTCTGCAATTCCTTGCCGTCGCTCTTATTGTGCTGGTGACATGGATGGCCGTCCCGACGTAAATGTCATTCCAGCGAACGCGGAAACCCCCACGCCCCCAACCCGGAGCTACCCATGGTTGTCCTCTCGAAAATCTATACCAAGACCGGCGATAAGGGTGAGACGGCGCTTGGCAATGGCTCTCGCGTTCCGAAATACGCCTTGCGCGTTGAGGCCTATGGCGGTTCGGATGAAACCAACGCCACCATTGGCCTCGCCCGACAGCACGCGACCGGCGACATGGATGTCGCCCTGTCGCGCATACAGAACGATCTGTTTGATCTCGGCGCAGATCTCTGCCGTCCTGATCGTGAAAAGGATGCCGAGAGCGAATACCCGCCACTACGCATGACTGCCGCCCAGACTGAACGCCTGGAGGCCGAGATCGACGCCATGAACGAACGGCTTGAACCCTTGCGGTCCTTTGTCCTGCCCGGAGGATCGGCGCTCGCCGCCGCGCTCCACCTCAGCCGCACCACCTCCCGCCGTGCCGAGCGGGTGATGGTCGAACTGGCCACCGTTGAGGATGTGAATCCCCACGCGCTTCATTATACAAACCGCCTAAGCGATTGGCTTTTTGTCGCCTCCCGCATCGCGAATGATGATGGGAAAGCGGATGTTTTGTGGGTTCCGGGGGCTAATCGGTAACGTAACGACTGGTTGATGCGGTGCGTATGGTGCAGGGAAGGTCGAACTTCCCGGCCCCGGATAAATTTATCGGCTTCATGCGTCCGCCAAGGCAGATACTTCTTCCTGAGCGTCCTCCGCCACCTTCAACCGCCGTGCTGCCACCACGATCAACAGTAGCACGGGAACCCCCAATGCCGCCGCGATCAGGAAGAATTGGGAATACCCTACGCTGTCCACAATGGTCCCGGAATACCCACCAATGATCTTTGGAAACAACGTCATCAGTGAGCTGAAGATCGCGTATTGCACAGCCGTGAAGCTGACATTGGTTAAGCTCGACAAAAACGCGACGAAGGCCGCACTGGCCAACCCCGCCGTCAGGTTATCTGCCGAAATCACCAGATATAACAGCGGCAGGTTCCGCCCTGTCTCGGCAAGCAGAATGAACAACAGGTTCGTCAGTACCGTCAGCAGCGCCCCGGCGAATAGAATACGTATGACTCCATAGCGCGCCGCCAAAATGCCGCCGATGAAGCCGCCCGCGATGGTCATAAACAGGCCGAAAGTCTTCACTGTTGTGGCAATCTCTGACTTCGTGAAGCCAATATCCTGATAAAAGACGTTCGAGATCACCCCCAGAACAATATCCGAAATCCGATATAGCCCTATCAATGCAAGCAGTAGCAGCGCGAGGCTTGTGCCATAGCGGCGAAAGAAATCGCGCACCGGATCAACATAGGCATCCACCACCATTGCCCGATCCGCCAATCCAAGGCGTACTCCGGCAAAGGCCACTGCTCCGGCCATTCCGATCCCGGCGACCAGACGCACCAGCTCCACCAAAAAGCCCGCCAGCGCCTTGTTCTCCAATGCTTCTGCCAATGCTACCCGTGCAGTATCCACGATGTTAGCGGTCAGCATGAAGGTGACGATAAATCCACCTACCGCCAGAACAAACAGTCCTACGAAGCGCAAATAATGCCCTGTGTCATGCTCATGCCGGTCATTCTGTTTATGCTCTGGCTCTGGTACAACGAGCGTTGCAGCAACCCCGATCAGCATTGCGGCGGCCATCCACAGATATGCCTGCCGCCACGCCCCGTAGTCATAGGCGTCCGCGCTAGACCCGAATCGCTCTGCCAGCCAGATCGCCCCTGCGCCCGCGATCAACATCCCGATCCGGTATCCGGCGATATATGTGGCCGAGAGCATTGCCTGTAATTCTGCTGAGGCGGATTCAATCCGGTACGCATCAATCACAATATCCTGCGTCGCCGAGGAAAACCCCAGCAACACCGCAGCCATGGCCATCATGGTCAGGCTTGAGCCGCCCGAAGCCGGGTTTGTCATCGCCATCCAGCAGATCGCGGCGATAATGAACGTTTGTGAGACCAGTATCCACGCCCGCCGTCGCCCCATCAATGCGGTCAGTCCCGGCACTGGCAGCCGGTCGATCAGGGGCGCCCAGACGAATTTGAACGAATATCCCAGTGCCGCCCAGGAGAACATCGTCACGGATGACCGGCTCAACCCGGCCTCCCGCAACCACAACCCCAGCGATGAAAAGATCAACAGGATCGGTAATCCCGCCGACAACCCCAGAAACAGCATCGCGATCACACGCGGATGCAGCAGGGTCGCAAAGGACTCTGACCAGCTTCGCACATCTGTTTCCTGCATGATCGATCCTTTCCTGTACCCCTCCGGGGTGCGTCAACAGGATTACCATACGGTGAACAAGGGCGGGATTGCAGCGATTGCCGGAATCAGGGTGGATTATTTGCTCAGGGTCTTTTGATGCAAACCCTTGACCTCTCGCCTTTATGCGCGAAATCTTGATTTATGCGTGCGTTCTTTCTTGCCTGTCTGCTTCTTGCGCCTTTCCCGGCACGGGCTTGCTCCGTTGCCCTCGTCCTTGCCATGGATGTCTCTGGCAGTGTGGACCCGAAGGAATATACCCTCCAGATGAATGGCTTGTCCGACGCGCTCGGTGATCCGCTTGTCAGTGAGGCATTGGTGAATGCAAAAGCCCTCGTCGCGCTCGTGCAATGGAGCGGTCGGTCGCGCCAGCAGGTTTCGATTCCGTGGACAAGTATCACAATACGCCGGGACGTGACCGCGCTCCGGTCGCGTGTGTTGGGTGTCGAGCGTGCCTATCGTAATTACGCCACCGCCATCGGTGAAGTGCTGGAACGCTCTGTCGAGTTGTTTCAGGAAGCCCCTCACGCCTGTGATCGCCGGGTGATTGATCTGTCCGGGGATGGCGAAAGCAATGAAGGGAAGCGCCCCGTGCATCTGCGTGCGCGCCTCGATCAGGAAAACATCACTGTCAACGGCCTGGCCATCCGGGGATCAGAGCCGAACATTGTTACTTATTTCCGCGAGCGCGTAATCCATGGCCCGAACGCTTTTCTGGAAGTTGCTGATGGCTATGCCGACTATCCCCGCGCCATCCGCCGCAAGCTGATTTCCGAACTGGCCCAGCGTGTAGCGGATGCCCCCGCTACTGAACCCTCTCGCACCGCATACATCCCCGGCTTTATGCGGGGTGAAGGGAAAATCCATGGTGATCCAGCGATGATAAAGTGAAGGGCCATTCCCGCATCTACATGGTCGGGGAAAAGATAGCTTTCATGTACGATGTTTCTCTACCTTTCGATTTTGTGATCAGATATGATCGTCCGGGGGCTGAAGAGGGGAAGATCATGCAAAAAAACATTACCAATTATTGCTCTCGCATTTGCTGTGAGCGGATGCGCTAGCTCAATTGACATGCCTGCAAGCGTTGTTTCGGTGACACCAACAGATGCGGAGCAGGCGAACGGTCTGGACGTTTACGCCGCATCGCGGGCGAATAATCCAGGATTGCCGCCTTATCGCGGTGTCAGCCAGATCGAGGTCAGGACATTTTTCGACAGTGACCAAAGTGGTGATCGGAAGGAAATCGATGGCGCGACCTGCACCATTGATGGGGGTGGTCTCTACACGGCGGAGATTTCTCCACCCCGGATTATTTCGGTACCTAATTATGGCTCAGCGTCTCCGCTGGTTGGGGCGCAATGTACGAAAGGCGACCTCAAAGGCTCTGGCAGCACAAAGGTATATAATGAATACCAGCGGAACCTGGCGAACACGGCGGCGAGTGCTGGTTTGCTCGGTCTTGCGATAGGGGCCGCCGTTGGAGCCGCAACAGCCGATGATAATGATCCCTTCGCCTATGATCAACTCGTGGTGGAGTTGAAGTAAACCGACAATACGGTATGTCCTGTGGATTGCGCTTTCGCGGGGCGAGAGCGAACGATTGCACCCTGCGCGGTGAACGGTTACGCAGGGGAACCGATTGGGTAAGGAACGATCCAGACATGACAGACCGCGCGAATTCCTACGATTACGAAGGCCTCCTCGCTTGTGGCCGTGCCGAACTTTTCGGGGCTGGCAATGCCCAGCTTCCCGCGCCCCCCATGCTGATGTTTGATCGCATCACGCATATCTCGGAAGAGGGCGGCGAGCATGACAAGGGACAGGTGATCGCGGAACTCGACGTAAAGCCTGATCTTTGGTTTTTTGGGTGTCACTTTATCGGCGACCCGGTCATGCCCGGTTGTCTTGGCCTTGATGCCCTTTGGCAATTGACCGGCTTTTTCCTCGGCTGGCGCGGAATGCAGGGCCGGGGCCGGGCATTCGGTGCGGGCGAAGTGAAATTTGCGGAAATGGTCACACCAGAAGCGAAACTGGTTCGTTATACGGTTGATATAAAGCGGGTTATCGATCGGAAATTGAAAATGGGTGTTGCTGACGGCATGATGGAAGTCGATGGCAAAATGGCCTACACCGTCAAGGATATGCGCGTCGGGCTTTTCGGAGCGGAATCATCCTGACGCAAGAAAATCGAGGGAATTATCTCATGCGGCGTGTTGTGGTGACGGGTATCGGGATCGTGTCGTCCATCGGGGAAGATGCGGCCAGTGTGAAAGCATCGTTGCATCAGGGGAAATCGGGGATTTCCTTCTCGGAAGAGCAGGCTGAACACGGATTCCGCAGCCACGCCGCCGGTGCGCCGAATGTTGATATTCCTGCGCTTGTTCCCAAACGTGCGCTACGTTTCATGGGGGAAGGGGCCGCGTGGAATTACATCGCCATGAAACAGGCCATCGAGGATTCGGGCCTGTCGCCGGAGGAGGTGAGCAATGTGCGCTCTGGTCTTGTCATGGGATCAGGGGGGCCATCCACCCATAACGTCGTTGCCGCCGCTGATATCGTCCGGGAAAAGGGCGCACCAAAGCGCATTGGCCCGTTCTTCGTGCCGCGTGCCATGTCGAGCACCAATTCTGCGACACTGGCCACGCCCTTTGAGATCAAGGGCGTCAATTATTCCATCTCATCGGCTTGCTCGACCTCAGCCCATTGTATCGGGCACGGGGCAGAGCTGATCCAGTTCGGCAAGCAGGATATTGTCTTTGCAGGGGGGGGCGAAGAACTCGACTGGACCCTTACCTGCCTGTTCGATGCGATGGGCGCGCTGTCATCTGGCTATAATGAAACGCCCGAAGTCGCCAGTCGTGCCTATGACAAGAACCGTGATGGCTTCGTCATTGCCGGTGGTGCGGGAACGGTGGTTCTGGAGGAATACGAACGCGCCAAGGCGCGCGGGGCGAAGATTTATGGTGAATTGACCGGGTACGGCGCGAATTCCGACGGCTTTGATATGGTTCAGCCTTCGGGCGAGGGGGCCGTGCGCTGCATGAACCTTGCGCGTGCTACGCTTGATGGACGCCGGGTCGATTACGTCAACACTCATGGTACATCGACTCCTGTGGGCGATGCGCGCGAGATACAGGCCTTGCGTGATACCTTTGGCAACGACATCCCGCATCTGAGCAGCACAAAATCGCTCACGGGTCATTCGCTGGGCGCAACGGGTGTGCAGGAAGCAATCTATTGCCTTTTGATGATGCAGGACAACTTTATGGCCGCCTCGGCGCATATCGAAGAACTCGATCCTGATTTTGCCGATATGCCCATCATCCGTGAGCGAATTGATAACGCCAAAATCGACACAGTGATGAGCAACAGTTTCGGTTTTGGCGGAACCAACGCGACATTATGTTTTAGCCGGGTTTGAGATTTTTCTGTCCGGCCCTGAACCAGGGTTTTCGGGCAGAAACAAGAGGGTGAAACAGACACGATCTCTGGTTCGGCACAGATTAAAATCTTGCCATCTACCCTCGTGACTCCCCCCCGCTACCCGCATACCGTCTCCCCGCAGTCGCATCGCAGGGAGACAAACCAATGCCGCATTTCACCGCCATCGAATTCGCCACCCGCATCGCCCGCACCCGTGCTTCCATGGATGAGCAGGGTCTCGACGGAATGCTGCTGTTCTCGCCAGAGAGTCATTACTGGCTGACCGGTTACGACACTTTCGGTTTTGTCTTCTTTCAGTGCATGGTTGTCCCCCGCCATGGCGAGCCGGTCCTGCTGACCCGCTCTGCCGATTTGCGCCAGGCGAGGCACACCTCGATTCTTTCCGATATTCGCATCTGGGTGGACGGCGAGGGCGTAAATCCGGCCAATGACCTCAAGGCTTTGCTCAAGGATATGGGCCTCTATAAACGCAAACGCCTTGGTGTCGAATTCGATACGCAAGGGCTGACCGCCCATAATTGGCGTCTGATCGAATCGGTTTTAAAGCGTCCTGAACTTGTCGATGCGTCCAAATTGATCCCGTTGTTGCGCCTCGTCAAAAGCCCTGCCGAGATTGCCTTTGCCCGCAAGGCGGGGGAATTGTCTGATCAGGCTCTCGATGCTGCGATCGAGATGACCCATGCCGGAGCGCATGAAGGGGCGATCCTTGCTGCGATGCAGGGCGAGATCTTCGCACGGGGCGGCGATTACGCGGGTAATGAATTCATCATTGGTTCGGGGGAGGGGGCTTTGCTGTGCCGCTATTTCTCTGGGCGGCGGCGGCTCGATACCAATGACCAACTCACATTGGAATGGTCTGGTGCATGGCGACGTTATCATGCGCCGATGATGAACACCCTGATCGTCGGCACTCCGCGCCCTGAACATGAACGAATGCGTGAGGCGGCGCGCGAAGCCCTGCTTGCCTGTGAGGCCGCGTTGAAGCCCGGAAACGCGATGGGAGATATTTTCAACGAACACGTAAGGATTCTTGACGAATATGGTTATCAGCAAGAAAGGCTTAACGCTTGTGGTTATAGCGTCGGCGCGCGGTTCAATCCCTGCTGGATGGATTCGCAGATGTTTTTCGAGGGTGCCGAGACAAGGATTGAAGAGAACATGACGTTCTTTTTGCACATGATTCTGATGGACAGCGAAACCGGGGCAGCACAATGCCTCGGCCGCACATCGCTCGTGACTGCGAGCGGGTGCGAAAGCCTGTCACGGTCAACCCTCGACCTGATAACGACATAGCTGGTGAAGACATGAAATCGCTGAAGCCGACCTCCACTGCCCTTGCACGCATTCTGGCTCTCCCCGTCGCGGTTGGTCTGTTGGCCGGTTGCGACTATGCCAGTAAATTACCGGATGCACCAACGACGCTCGGTTATGAGCTTCAGACCCGCAAACCGCCCAGTGTGACCGCCCCGCAGGGCAATCCGGCTGCCCCCCCTGCGCCGCCCGCCCTGAATATCCCGCCGGTGCCTGAGCCGACCGAGCTTGCGCGGCTCGAAGCACCGCAACTCGAAACGAATTTGGATACGCAGGCATTGCGCGTATCCAGTAATGGGTTTGAAGCCCCTCGCCAGTCGCTCGCCTTGCCGCCGACGCCACAGCTTCCTGTGCCGCAAGCCACTGTGTCGGTTAACCCGGTCAGCGTGGGCGCGCCAGAAACCGGCCTTGGGCGAATCAGTACGGTCGGTACGCCTCAAGCACAGGACTTTGATGGCTACACGCCGCCTCCGACCGAATTTTCTGTAAGTTCGGATGCGCAATTTCCAGAATATGCGCCGATCCCCTTCGATTCCGGGTCGAGTGCACCTGAACAGTATGACGTTGCCGCCCTTCAACCACAATCGGCTTATGAGACGGTCCCTTACGATTCTCCAACCTATGAGGGCCAAAACTTCTCGCCGACGACTTATGAACCCTCGGTCTACGAACCACCCGCTTTTGGAACCCAGTCGTTTGAGTCCCAGTCTTTCGAACCCCAATCCTTCGACGCCCAGTCGTTTGAACCTCAATCCTTTGAACCTCAGTCGTTTGAGGCCCAGCCCTTTCAGGCCCAATCTTTTGAAGCCCAGACTTTCCAACCCCAAACTTTCCAACCCCAGACCTCAACGGTTCTCTACAGCCCGACACCTCTCGCCGAGCCATTACCCTTTGAGGCGCCCACAGATATTGCTACAGGTGGCACGTTCACCGTGACGAACGAACCTGCACCGCAGCAATTCAATTCTTCAGCGCCATCCCCAATCACGGTCTTGCATACCCGTCTCGACAATGGGGCAGTTCTCAATGTGCACCCTGTAGTTGGTGCGCCCGGAGCCGCCTCGATATTGCTTGCTCGTACTATCTCATCCGAACTCGGCGCGCCGGTGGAACAAAGTGCTGTGGCCCGTGCTCCGGCAGTCTTTGATTTGCGCGCGTCTGCTTCGCGGGATGGTGGCCGTGCCGAGGCCGAGTGGAAGCTGTTCACCGCTAGTGGTGCTCTCGTCGGTGTCTTCCCTGAATCGCAGTCGAGCGGAACGTGGTCAACCATGGGCGACGATGCCATACGCTCGATTGGGCGGCGTGTCGCTGATCGCTTGCGCCGTAATGCCGACATACGTCGTGCTACCCTTACAAGTCTCGCATCTGCGCCTTCCATCACGAGCTATTCCACTGTCCTGCCGGGCGGTGCGCCGAGTCTTGCGCCGACGCCTCGCCCACGTCCCTTGCGGGTGACAGCGCCACAGGCGGCTCCGCAAGTCACGCCGCAGCAATTCGTTGTAAACACTGCGCCGTTGCTTGCTGCTGACCCTCTTGCCAACGCGGTTCCGCGTCGTCGCCCGGAAGGTATCCGTACTGCTGCCCTTGCGCCGATTGCGCCAGCGCCGCGTCAAAATCGACCGGCTGCCGTAGCGCCGCAGCCTATCGTTCCGACCCCCGCGCCGCAGCCCCTCGCACCGCTTGGCACGCCACTTCCGGCGGCCCCGCTTGTGAGTGCGCCGCCGGTCCCAGCGCCCAGCTTTGATACGTTGCGTGCCGCTGCCGATCAGGCTCCGGATGGCCCCCGGTCCCTCGTTTTCCGGGGTGTGCGTGGTGCGCCCGGTAATGGCGATCAGGCTTTGGGGCGTGAAGTCAGTCGTCTTCTGGCCCAGTCTGGCGCACAGCTCGCTCCGAATGGTACTCCCGGTGCGCTCTACCTGACGGCTGATGTCTCGCGTACCCGTGGTGACTCCTCGGATCGAATCAAGATCACCTGGCATGTCGAAGATGCAGGCGGCAAGCGCGTAGGGCAGGTCGTTCAGGAAAATGATGTTCCTACCGGGGCGCTCGACTCGAACTGGGGTGAAGATGCCTTCTACGCCGCCCAAGGCGCGCGGGACGGTATCATGGAACTGCTCCGCACATCAGGCGCTCTCGAAGGCTGAAGGCGACTGTATTTCGCGATGTCATCCCTCTCCCGGTAACGGGGGAGGGTTTTTCGTTTCTGGTGTTCATGCTATCGCTTTGCCATCGTACAGCAGGGGGAAGCAGCCATGACCACACGAAGAATAGTTGATCGCGACGTCTACGCCATCGGCTTTGGCGCGATGAACATGTCTCACGGCTATGGCCCTGCCCTTGCTGATGCAGATTGCGGAAAGTTGCTGAACCGCGCGCTCGACATGGGCCATACGCATCTTGATACTGCGGCGATCTATGGTTTCGGTCATAACGAAACGATGATCGGTACCCATATCCCGCATCGCCGCCATGAATACCTGCTGGCCAGCAAATACGGGTTTTTCCGCGACCCTGAGACCGGGCAAGGCGGAATTGACAGCCGCCCTGACTCGATCCGCAAGGCCTGTGAAGCTAGTCTGGATAAACTCAAGACCGACGTGATCGACCTTTATTACCTACACCGCTGGGATCGCGTGACCCCTATCGAAGACGTGGCAGGGACGTTTGGGCGACTGATCGAGGAAGGGAAAATCCGGTCTTATGGTCTCTCGGAATGTGCGACGGATACCTTGCGCGCGGCCCATGCCGAGTATCCCTGCGCCGCCGTCCAATCCGAATACTCGCTCTGGACCCGAAACCCGGAAATCGCGATTCTGGATGCCTGCAAGGAACTTGGCGTTACTTTCGTCGCTTTCAGCCCTCTGGCACGGCAATATCTAACTGGCGTGATGGGCGAGACGGTGGAATTTCCTGACAATGATATTCGCTGCGGGATGCCCCGCTTTGAGGGTGAGGCATGGCAAAGGAATCGCGCGCTCCTAAGCGAATACAGCCGGATTGCCGAGGAAGCCGATTGCAGTCTGGCCCAACTCGCCCTCGCCTGGTTGCTGGCGCAGGGTGAGCATGTCCTGCCTATTCCCGGCACTTCAAAAGCCGAGCATATGAAAGAGAATTTCGAAGCCGGACGGATTACCCTTACCCCTGAAATCGTTGAGCGTCTTGACAACCTCATCAACCAGAACACGGTCATCGGGGGGCGTTATACCGCAAAGATGCAGGCACAAGTTGGTACCGAGGATTTTGAAGCGGCATGAGACAAGGTAGGCGCGGGTTTTTAGCGGGGAGTGGCGCGATGACGTTGATTGGGTCGCGTACGGCGTTTGCGGAGCAAGACGATGGCTTTTTCGTACCCCCGGAAGAATCCCCGCATGAGCAAACCTTCATGCAATGGCCAGTAAGCCGCCGGGTTCATCCCGATCCGGTCTTTTTGGGTATAGCGCAGCAGACCATCGCCGACATTGCCAATGCGATTGCAGAATTCGAGCCGGTCGTCATGCTCGCGGCGGCAGCCGATCATGCCAAGGCACGACGTAAGCTGTCTGATGCTGTCGATCTGTGGGATCTTCCGACCGAGGATTTGTGGTGCCGCGATGCCGGGCCGATATTTGTTATCGACGGCAAGGGAGGGCTTGCCGTGCGTCACATCCAGTTTAACGGCTGGGGCCGCAAGCAGGTTCACGACCGTGATGCAAAGGTCGCTGAAAAGATTGCCGCGCGCCTGGGCCTGCCCCTTTTGCCGTCTGGCCTGTATGGTGAGGCAGGTGGTGTGGAGCAGGACGGCCACGGTTTGCTGTTGGCGCATGAAAGCTCATGGGTCATCGACAATCGCAATCCCGGCCTGACCCGCGCCGAAATCGAAGCCCGGTTACTCGCCGCCTATGGTGCGGAACGTATGATATGGAGCGAAGGTGTGCGGGGCGAGGACATTACGGATTACCATATCGACAGCCTCGCGCGATTTAGTGGCCCTGGACGGGTGCTGATAAATCTGCCTGACGATCCTGACCCGGATGATCCGTTCCACAACGCTGCGCTTGATACCCATGACACGTTGGTCGCCGCCGGGTTGGCGGTAGAGGTAATCCCCGAACCAGAGGAACGACGGGTCAAGAGCGTGGATTTCGTGGCATCCTATGCGAATTACTATGTCTGCAACGGTGGGGTTATCGCCGCGCAGTTCGGTGATCCTGAAGCCGATACAATTGCCCGCGATGCCCTCGCGCGCCATTATCCGGGGCGCGAGATTGTCACACTTGACGTCGATCCCTTGGGTGAAATGGGGGGCGGCATTCATTGCGCGACACAGCAGATGCCCAAAGTCTGATACATTTTATCGCGCTATTTCTATGGCTTTGCGTCATCAACTGGCACGATCTCGCCTGATCGCACTTCTGAAGATCACCCAGAGGATTTTCGTTCCCGCCGCGAAGGTTCCCCTGATCGTGCCGGAGATTTTCGAGCGCCCAATCCGTTTCCGGTAAGGTACCGGGACTTCAATGACTCGCATCCCCTGTTGCGCGGCCTTTACCTGCATTTCCACTGTCCAACCGAAATCCGTATCGCGCATATCCAGCCGCTCAAGGGCCACGCGCGCTATTGCTCGAAACGGGCCAAGGTCAGTGTGATGCACGCCCCAGAAGAGTCGGATCAGGCGACAGGCCAACCAATTCCCGAACCGTTGTGCCGCCGTCAGTGATCCAGCCTCGGCACCACCGAGAACCCGCGAACCAATCACGAATTCAACGTTTCCCTCCGCAATCGGATCAACGAGCGTATCCATTTGCGCGGGATAATCGGCAAGGTCGCCATCTACAAAAATCAGAATATCTGTCTCACCAGCGGCGGCGATGCCGGCGAGACATGCGCTGCCATACCCGCGCTGTGGGGCATTGACGACTTCGGCGCCCGCATCTTGCGCCCGCTGTGCTGTGCTGTCGGTTGATCCATTATCGGCAACGAGGATGCGATCAATCCAATCCGGGATTTCAGCGATCACTCCGGTAATTGAATCCTCTTCATTCAGCGCGGGGATGATGACCGTGCAGTGATGTGTATTTCTCATAGGGATTTGTGCCCGGTAAACCAGTCATAAGCCAGCAATGCGAAAACCGGGCCGAACTCCAACCAGACGATCCATTGATCGAACAGATGTGCATTCCCCCACCCCACCATATCGAAACGTAGGTAATAAAAAGACATCAGCACACCGAGTAGCAACAATCCCCTGTTTGGTACGATACACAGAAACGGCAAGACCCAGACATAATACCATGGATACGCAGTTGGACTTAGCAACAGCAGAAGGGCAGCGATGGTCAATGCCGCCGCAGGAATTTTTGTGCGATCTTTCAATCGCCAGCCGAGCACGATTGCGGTGATCCCGATGCCGCCCACAACTACGATCCGCGCGAGCCGGTTAGGGTCAATATAGAGCATGTTCATTTTGTAAAACGAAAAGGCGAGCACTTCCCGCAATGCGCCAAAGAGAGCGTGATTGCGCTCCCACCCGCCCGCATAGGCAACCAAGCCGGATTGGTTATCGAGCCGCCCCAGAATCATCGGTGTGGCAATAAGTGCGGTAAGAAGCACCAGAACGATTCCAGCGGTCATCCAGGCACGCCATTTTCCCTGCCAAATCAGAATTGGCGCAAGGATCAGTGGCCAGACCTTGACCCCGGCGGCAACCGCAAGCGCGGCGCCCGACATAATCGGTCTCGCGCGCACAGCCAGCAACAACGCCCCTGCAAGCGCTGGCAGCAGCAAGGCATCCATATGCGCGGAATTGATGATTTCCTTCGCGATCAGTGGATTCCACCAATAGATTGCGATCCAGCTTGGTGAGCGGCCCAGCTCTTTCAGCAACAGGACAAGCAACCAGATGCCCGCCAGTTCCGCCGCGAGAAACACCACTCTCAGCCCGGTTATCCCCCACGGATCAAACTGATAGGCAATCCAGAAAGCAAGCTGTGCCACAGGCGGATAGATCGTGGCGAGTTTTCCATAGCTGATGGCTTCGGCAATCCCCCCGGACCGTGCAGCCAATGTTGCCCATTCTGGACCGGCGTGACCCAGGATAGCATCGGCTGGCCCAACCGCGAACGGGTTCAATCCTGCCTGAACCGCTCCGGCATCCCAGAGGTAGCGCAGAAAGTCGATTTCACGGATCGGATCGGATGCGAAGTAGATCAGTCGCATGGCCAGGCCAATGCCAAGCGCGAGCATAAGGGATACCTCCCCCATTCTCAGCGATCTGGGCAAACTTAACCAGGCAAGTCCCGCGATGCCAAGTGTCAACCCTGTCGGCGAAGCCGCCATGTTTGCGTTTTGCGAAAGAATGGAAAGCAGAACGCTGGAACCAAGAACCGCAAAGCAGATGATTGGTAAGGGAAGATACATGGTGTGCGCCGAATAAAAAATAGGGAACGCCATATACTGGCGTTCCCCGTTGTAAGGTCAAACTGATGAGGAGTTGATTTAGCTTAAGTCAACTTCCGGTACCCATATCGCTAATGGGTGGAGCCATCAATCAAGTGTGCCAACACTGACGTAGTTACCGGCTGGTGCAGAGCCACCCGCCACGGTGCCCGTAGTAGAGCCAGAATAAGTTGTGGCACCTGTGTAGGAGCCTGCACTCGTGGCTGCCGTGGTCCCGGTGTAGACGCCTGTGTTGCCCACAGCCTGATTGTTGTAAATGCTGCTTCCTGCGGTCTGGCCAGTGTAGCTGCCCGTGCTGCTGCCGTATGCTTTATTGGCGTCATAGGCTTTATTAGCGCCATAGCTGCCTGTCGTGACACCATAGCTGCCCGTGCTGCTGCCGGTTGCTTTATTGGCATCATAGGCTTTGTTGGCGCCATAGCTGCCTGTCGTGACACCATAACTGCCTGTATTGGCACCATAGCTACCTGTCGTGGTGCCATAACTGCCAGTGCTGCTACCTGCGTAACCGGCGCTGCCAGCGCTACCGTAGCTGTTGGTGTAGCTGCCCGTGCTGCTACCGAAACCATCCGCCATTGCGGAGACGGAGCCGAGAGCGAGCGTTGCTGCGATAGCTGCCGAGATTGAAACCTTACCAAAAGTTTTCCGCATTTGATCGATTCCTTGCATCATATTCTCCTAGGAGCGTTGTAGTTTCATATGGTGACTACGTACATATTCAGCGCAGAACGGATTGCAAAAAACGCGTTCTGACATTTAAGTGATATTTAGTTGGAATTCTTCCAGTGTATTGTTTTTGCTTTATAAATTAAATTGTGAAATTCCGACGCACCCACCGGAGATTTATTCCTTTTTCCAGAATCGTATGGTGCCGGCGGCATGGTTGAAAACGGGAGGGTGCTTTTCAGGGAAAGCGGCCACATGCCATAATTCAGGAATTATTCAGTGACGCGCCAACATATGACCACCGCAGGGATGTTGCGGCGGCCCTGCGCTCGACGGTTTCCACATTGATCCGCAATAACCGTAAAGCACCGGGAAAACGGGCAACCGTGTCGGGATCATCCGAAAGGGATGCGTGTCCGGTCAGGTGGAGTTGATCGCCCGTTTCAAAGTCAGGAAACAACAATGCGGCTGATGGATTGAGGATCAGATTGCCAAAGGTGTTGAACAGATTATTGCCCCTGTAATCAGGAATGATGAGCGTATTGTCTCGCTCCACGGTTACAAAGCCTGCCCGTCCACCCCGGTGATTAATGTCCGCTCCTTCATAGGGCGCGCCTGTTCCATCGCGGATATAGGATGCGATAAAGCAGGTATCAGCGTTTTTTATCAGGGTCAGATCGTCCTGTTCGAGTGTGCGTCCCTGTCGAGCTGGAGACATGGCCACCGGGTTGAGGCGTTGCGAGATTTCGCGAAGGTTGATGTATTTGGGGCAGTTCCCATAGCTTTGGGTGACGATGATCTCGATCTCTTGCGCTGTGATGGCCGTTACGCGGCCATGCATCCGGTTTCGACGGCGATTGGACAGGTCAATGCCGAGAACACCGATAGCATCACCGACGCCCAGATTGTCGAGGCCCGGTAATTCACCAATCTGGTGCGCGGTAATCGTCAGGATTTTCGGATCTGGCGAGGTTGCAAACCCCGGCGGCCCCGTCAGAAGCGAGGCGTGAGGCCGCCCATCCGGCCCGGCGGTGCCAAGGAAGATATATTCCAGCTCCGCAAAGAAATCCCGATGCTGGTCAGGCATGAAATCGTGCAGCATGTGCTGGGCCGCAACAACCATCCGCTCATGCACGCCAACTGCAGTTTGTAACTGCACTTCGCCTGCGTGGAAATTTTCCCTGGTCATGGTGTCCTCCGGGTGATTGCTTTAGGAAGCGATTTCAGGTGGTCCCAGGGGACAATCGATCAGATACCCCCATCCCCCGTTTTCCAGTTTTCTGGCAACTTCGGTGGATTCGCCTTCACCAATAACGGTGCCATCGGGGGCCACGGCGCTCCACCTTGCGCGCAACAGGGCAATATCGCCGACGATCACTTCGCTGATGATCTCGCTTTTGATTTTAGGACGGATTTGGATGAGATCTGCAAACGCCGCTTTCGCCCCGTCGATTCCTGTATGCGGTGGTTGATCGGGTGGGAAGTAGATTTGGCAATTGGCGTGAGAGGTGCACCAAGAAAGACCCATTCCCGGTATCCGGTTGGCAGTACAGCTGTCCATCAGCGGTCCATAGCGGTCCCCATGCCTGGGACTGGGCCTGGGAAGGACCGCTTTGTGTTGCAAAGTAGCCGGTGGCTGCCAAGGCAATCGCTACGCAGCCGGAAATGATTTTCGCTCGCATTTTTCTCTCCTCTACATCCAAATGGGTCACGCTTTGATTTCGTGACAGGAATAGAGGGTAGACCAACCCATACGTCCCTGAATTGCTGTTCGTTCAAATCTATATGCAGATCGTACGTAACATTTTTCGTGGAGTTTCTTTTGCATAGGGCGTGTTGAACATGTTGGGGGCTGTGAGAAAGGCTCCCGAAGATCATTTTGGGCCTCCTGGTGGCCGCAAGGACGCCGGATGCATCCCTGCGGCTGCGGGCCAATCAGATTGTGCCAAGCGCCTGGTCAAGATCGGCGATCAGGTCGTTTGCCGTTTCCAGACCGATGGAGAGGCGCACGACTTCCGGCCCTGCGCCTGCCGCTGTTTTGCCCTCGTCGGAAAGCTGGCTGTGCGTTGTCGATGCTGAATGGATCACCAGTGACCGACTATCCCCGATATTGGCGACATTGCTGAACAGCTTCAATGAATCAACCAGTTTAATCCCGGCTTCATACCCCCCTTTCACGCCGATAGTGAAGACCGACCCTGCGCCATTTGGCAGGTATTTCTGCGCCCGCTCGTGGTATTTTGAGGATTTCAGGCCGGGATAGGACACCCAGTCCACTTTTGCGTGGCCTTCCAGAAACTCCGCGATCTTTTGTGCGTTTTGGCAATGCCGCTCCATCCGCAGGGACAGGGTTTCCAGTCCCAGCAGGGTGTAGAATGCGTTCTGTGGTTGTTGACAGCCGCCGAGATCGCGCAGACCGATGGCGATGGAGTGGAATGTAAAGGCCATGGGGCCGAGCGCCTCGGCGAATTTCAGGCCGTGATACTCAGGGGCAGGTTCCGTCAGGGAGGGGAATTTGTCGCTTTTCGTCCAGTCGAAATTCCCGGAATCGACCACGATCCCACCGACCGACGTTCCATTGCCGCTCATAAATTTTGTGGTCGAGCCGACGACGATATCCGCGCCATGCTCGATAGGGCGCCACAGGGCGGCGGTGGCCATGGTGTTATCCACGATCAGCGGGAGGCCCGCGTCCTTCGCGATGGCCGAAATCGCTTCGACATCTGTGACAACGCCGCCCGGATTGGCCAGGGATTCGCACCAGATGACGCGGGTATCCTCATCAATGGCCGCGCGCACGGCATCCTCGTCGTCCATGTCCACGAATTTTACTGACCAACCGAACCGCTTGATCGCTTGCCCAAACTGGTTGACCGTGCCGCCATACAACTTGTCGGCCGCGACGATGTTACGCCCCGGTGCCATCAGTGGGAAGAGCGCCAAAAGCTGCGCTGCATGGCCCGAAGCAGCGGCGACCGCCCCAACACCGCCCTCCAGCGAGGCGACACGTTCCTGTAGCGCAGATACAGTGGGGTTTGTCAGGCGTGAATAGATAAAGCCGACTTCCTGAAGGCTGAACAACCGCGCCGCATGGGCGGCATCCTGAAACACGAAGCTGGTTGTCTGGTAGATTGGCGTCTGCCGCGCGCCGGTGGCCGTATCGGGAGCCGCGCCAGCGTGAATCATGCGGGTTTCGAAGCCGAGGGGGGTATCATTGCTCATTGCCGTTTGCTCCGCGTTAAGAAAATATGGGATTTCCATGCCATATTTCGGGAGCGAATGGCACCCTGTCAAAGCGAAAGGAACGGCAGCGTCTTTCCTGTGACGGGAGTGGGAAAATCCCCCGCCTGACGGGGCAGGGGAGGGATAGTCGTTCCACGGATACTTCGGGTGGCTCTGATTAATGCCGTCAAAGTCAGTTTCTGCGTTGTAGCCGGGATTGATAGTAGGATTCTGCGCGATTCATCTCTTCCAAACCAATGCGGTTGGAGAGGTTGGCCAGCGCCGTTGCGGCCTGTACGCTTCCACTTGCTGCCGCACTGCGCCACAGGCTGTAGGCTTCGTAACGATTAAGCTGTACGCCTTCGCCCCGGTTGAACATGCGACCCAGCCAGAACTGGGCGACTGGCATTCCCTCCTGCGCAAGGGGTATCAACAGACGCACACTGGTGCGGAAATCGCCGCGTTTATAAGCGGTTTCGGCGTCCTTGATCTGACGAATACGAACCAGGCGCGAGCGATCGGTCGGGGTGGCCTTTGGCGCTTTAGCCATTGAATCGTTATTGCCTTTGACGCCTGTGGCGCGACGATTATCGGGTTTGCGTCGCACGGCAGGAGTGTCTTCCGGGGCTTTCGATGCAGCGGCGAGAGAAGCTTTCATGGATTCTTTTTCATCCTCGCCCCCGGCTTCCTCCTTGGCCATTGCATCAACCATGGCATCGGCTTTTTCGATGTCTTCTTCCGTTTCGGGATCGTCTTCGACTTTCTCGATAATGAGGATTGGTCCGGTCCTTGCCTCGGCTCTTGCCCTCTCGACCCTTTCTTTTTCTTCGGTATCCCTTTCGGCCTGCGCGCGGCCTGTCACGCGCTTGACATCTTCGTCCTGTCGTTTGCGTTCGCGTTCTGCATCGGCTTTGCGGGCGTCATTCTCGGCCCTTTGCTCATTGCGTTCACGTCGGGCTGTTTCGCCACCATCAGGGGGCAGGTCATTCTCTATTTCATCGAGACGTGCGAGGGCGCGTTTTTGGCCCTGGTTGGCAGAAAGCTGATAGAGTTCGCGGGCGATGTCGCGGTCTTGTGAGACACCGACGCCCTTCTCGTACATCAGGCCAAGATTGAACTGTGCGAGAGCATCCCCCTGATCGGCGGCCCTGGCGAACCAGAGCGCGGCTTGCTCAGGGTTTTTATCCACGCCTTCGCCGGTCAGCAAAAGGAAGGCGGCATTGACCTGTGCCTCAACCGAGTTTTGCTCGGCGGCGGCGGTGTAGAGTTCATAGGCCCGTACATTGTCGCGTTCGACGCCAAGGCCCAGCCGATAGAGCTGGGCAAGGTTGCGCTGGGCTTCGGGGCTGCCGTCTTCGGCCAATGGGGTCCAGAATTCGGCAGCGGCTTCGTAGTCACCATCTTCATAGGCGGCAACACCACGTACGAAAGTATCATCGTCCTGTGCGATTGCCGAAAGCGGAGCCGCCATCGCGAGCGCGAGGGCGAAGGTCAGAACGGGAAGAGGTTTCATCATTGGAACGGCCCTCGTTTCAACGCGCCGGATCGTCGCGGCGCAGATCATTGCGCTGTCAGGAAGCAAGAGCGGGGCCATGTGGCGAATTTTAGGTCTCGGATATAAAAAAGGCCCCGCCGGGGGGCAGGGCCTTTTCCTTAAATCGTTCAATTTTGCGAGATCAATCGACCACAACAAGATCTGTTGCCGACTCGCGACCATCACGGCCTGCTTCGACTTCGAATTCGATCTTCTGGCCTTCATCGAGACCACGCAAACCAGCGCGTTCGACGGCAGAGATGTGCACGAATACATCGCGCGAGCCGCCATCAGGCTGAATGAAGCCGAAACCCTTGGTTGGGTTGAACCATTTCACGGTGCCTTTGGCCATCGTGATACACTCCTTCAAGTATACTGCCCGCGAGGGTGCGGCAGCTTTGGCGCAGTCAGAGCAAAATCGTACAACTGACCCTCGAAGAAGGTAACAGACAGCGATTCTTGAGTAACTCAGCGAGAGCAACTTACTATATTTTCGGGTGATTCTCCAGTGAAACCCGGAATGTGTTACAGTTTATGTCGTCGCTGCGTGCTTTTGGGCCAATAACTTCATCCTGAACGCGATCGTCAGTCGGTCTTGCTTTTGCCCATCCGCTTCGCGTCTATAGGACCATAAGCAAGCAAGCGAGGCGCATTATGACGACACTGTCCTTCTATGGTGCAGCGGGGACTGTCACAGGCTCCTGCTCGATGCTCGATACCGGCGGGGTTGTGTGCCTGATCGATTGTGGCCTGTTTCAGGGCAACAAGACGGTACGGGAGCTGAACCGCCAGCCATTTCCTTTTGACCCCAAGGCGGCGGCGTTCCTGCTGCTGACCCATGCCCACACGGATCATACGGGTCTGGTGCCAAAGCTGATGGCGAACGGTTTCGACAAACCTATCTACGCCACGCGCGCCACTATCGACTTGCTTGAATTCATGCTGCTTGATTCTGCCCGTATTCAGGAATCCGATACCGAGCGCACGAACCGTTGGCGCGAACGGCGTGGCAAGGAACCGATTGTGCCGCTTTATTCGCAGGATGACGCCAGGGCGGCACTTAAACGGATGGTCCCAGTGGACTATGGCGAATGGATCGAGCCGGCCCCCGGATTCCATGTCCGCTATTGGAATGCGGGCCATATTCTTGGCTCTGCCTCTATCGAGGTAAAGTTTCAGGAAGAGGGCAGCGGTAACACAATGCGCTTGCTCTTCTCCGGTGATCTGGGGCCGGATGAAAAGGTGTTCCACCCCGAACCGGGCGGAGAACAAGGCTTCGATTACATCATCTCAGAAAGCACCTATGGTGATCGTACCCGCGCCGATTATACCCTTGAAGGGCGGCGAGAGGCGTTGCGCAAGGAGTTGGTCGCGGGGTTGGAACGCGGGGGCAATATCGTCATCCCCAGCTTTGCGGTCGAGCGCAGTCAGGAACTGCTCCATGACATTGGCGCGCTGCTCGCTGATGGATCGATCCCGAAAGCCACGGTTTTTCTCGACAGTCCGTTGGCGAGCAAGGTTACTCAGGTCTTTGTAGAGCATGCTGATCATCTTGAAGACGTGGCGATGCCGACTGCGCAGCTCTTTCGTGACAAGAATTTCCGCATCACCCAAAGTGTGGAGGAGAGTAAGGCGATCAACCGTATCAAGGGCGGTGCGATCATTATTTCGGCCAGTGGCATGGCCGATGCAGGCCGCATCCTGCACCACCTGAAGAACAATATATGGCGGCCCGAATGTACGATCCTCTTTGTCGGTTATCAGGCTCCCGGAACGCTGGGCAGCATCATCCGTTCCGGCAAACGCGACGTTCGCATTCATGGCAAGGAATTCAAGGTTGAAGCCGACATTCGGGGTATCGGTAACTACTCTGCCCATGCTGATCAAGGCGAGTTGATCGATTGGATCATGGAGCGCGCACCCGTGGCCGGAGGCTTGTTCCTGAATCACGGCGACGATGATGCGCGGCTGGAACTGCGCCGTTTGTTGGGAGAGAAGGGCATGGATACGGCGAAAATCCTGATGCCCCAATTCGATGAGAGTTTTGATCTGAGCGCCGGAACGCCGAAATCCAAAGGCCGCGCTGCCCCCCGTATCGAGCCGCAGACCCTCAGGACCGATTGGTACAATGATTACGCCGCCTTTATGCTGGCGCTTGGCAATGCGATGGAAGATGGTGCGAACGATGGCAAGCGGCGCGAGATTCTGGCCGCACTCAACGAAACACTGACGAAAAGCTGATCCATGAAAATCCTCGTCCTGCAACACGCCCAATGCGAACATCCCGGTATCTTCCGCAGTTTTCTGGAGGAGGATGGCCATACATGGCAGGCGGTCGAACTGGACGAGGGCGAGACGGCCCCGCCTCTTGACGGGTTTGATGCCCTGTGGGTCATGGGTGGACCGATGGATGTATGGCAGGAAGATGCGCATCCGTGGTTGGTTGCCGAGAAGGCGCTCATCCGCGAGGCCGTGGCTGAACGGGGGATGCCGTTTCTGGGCCTGTGCCTTGGGCATCAACTGCTGGCGGAGGCGTTGGGCGGGACGGTTGGGCCGTCTGACACCCCGGAGATTGGCGTGTTGCCAGTGCAGATGACCGAAGTGGGGGCGCAATCGATCTTTCTCGATGATTTCCCGGACAGCTTTGATACGCTGCAATGGCACAGTGCCGAGATCAAAACGCTCCCCGAAGGCTTTCGCGTCCACGCCACCTCGCCCGACTGCCCGGTACAGGCGATGAGTTGGGGAACGCGGGCATTTTCCTGCCAGTTCCATATCGAGGTGGAGGCAGACACAGTGGATATCTGGGCTGAAATTCCCGAATATCGTAATGCCCTGATCGACGCGATGGGCGAAGGCGGGGTCGAAACCCTACGCGCCAGAACCGCTGATGCTCTGCCGGAAATGTCGCGGTTGGCCGAACGGCTTTACATGAATTGGCTACAGGCGGCGGCTAAGACCTGAACCGTTGATGGTTGACGTATCCCCCGTATAGGCCAAGGTTGAGGCAACTGATTTGGGGAGAGAACAATGACCTTTACCATCACCCGCCGCCTTGCTCTTGCCGCGACGCTTGCCGCAGGTTTTACGGTCCCTGCTTTTGCTGACTCACAGGAAAAACTCGACAGCATCCATTTCCTGATTCCCGGTGGGGCGGGTGGTGGCTGGGATGGCACAGCGCGCGGTACGGGTGAGGCGCTCACGAAATCGGGCATCGTTGGCAAGGCAAGCTACGAAAATATGTCGGGCGGTGGTGGCGGCAAGGCCATTGGCTACCTGATCGAGAATGCAGACAGTAATCATGGAACGATGATGGTCAATTCGACCCCCATCGTGATTCGCTCCCTGACCAAGGTATTTCCGCAGAATTTCCGTGACCTGACCCTGATCGCCGGGACCATTGGTGACTATGCCGCCATCGTGGTTGGTAAGGACAGCGATATTGGTTCGATGGATGATCTGATCGCGGCCTATAAAAAGAATCCCCGCAAGGTCGCAGTGGGGGGTGGGTCGGTTCCGGGGGGTATGGATCACCTCGTTGCGGCAATGGTGATGGAGGCGGCAGGTGAAGACCCGCTGGACCTGAAATACATTGCCTATGACGCGGGCGGCAAGGCGATGGCGGGTTTGTTGTCGGGTGAAATATCTGCACTTTCGACGGGTTTCTCGGAAGCGGTTGCACTGGCCGAGGCGGGTGAGGTCAAGATTATCGGCGTCACCGCGCCGGAGCGCGTTGCGGCCTATGAAGACGCCAGGACCATGAAAGAGCAGGGCATCGACACCGAGTTCGTCAACTGGCGCGGCTTTTTCGCAGCACCCGGCCTGCCCGATGAACAGAAGGAAAAATACATCGCCGCCCTGACCGCGATGTACGAGACTGACGAATGGGCCGATGTGCGCGACCGGAATGGCTGGGTCGATATATTCAATCCGGGCGACGATTTTGAAGCGTTCCTTGTGAAGCAGGAAACGGTAATCGGAGATCTGATGAAGAAGCTTGGGTTTCTGTGAGGCCCAATACCGCAGCCCTGGCTTTTTGTCCGGGGCTGCCGCATTGAAAATGGTTTGACCATGACACTTGACCGCTGGATCGCCTCTGTCTTTCTCGTGGTGTGCCTTGTTTATGGTTACACCGCTTTCTTTACCATGGATGCGGGTCTGCCCCCCTTTATGAAGCGCAATCCGATATGGCCCAGCACTTTTCCAAAAGTGTTGGCGGGGTTGGGCATTGTTTGTGCGTTACTGGTGATCGTGAATACCAAACCGCGCTCCATCAAAGAGGATGAAATCGATTATCGCCGTCTTGGTGATTACAGGATCGGACAGGCCGCCATTCTCGTCGTCTTGATGATCGCCTACGCCTTTGCGCTACGCCCCATCGGGTTTGTTGCTTCCACAGTGTTGTTCCTGATGGTTTCGGGCATCGCATTGGGTGAGCGAAAGCTACACATCCTGATCCCCGTTGCGCTGATGACAGCATTGTTCATCTGGTTTCTGGTTAACAACGTGCTGGGTATCTTCCTGCGGCCCTGGCCCTGGCCGTGGTTCGTGACGTAAGGGGGGAGCATGCCTTATTACCATGAGCTGAAACATTATTCGGACACCAAAGCCGATTGGATCGCCCGCCGTCTCGTGGCGTTACGGGCAGATCTGTATCGCACGATAACGGGGGGGCGGCGCCCTAACTCTCTGATCGTTGGGTCATGGAACATCCGCTCCTTCGACTGGGGCGTGCCACGCCTTGCTGACAGTTTTCACTTCATAGCCGAAATTGTTTCGGCCTTCGACATCTGCGCGATTCAGGAGGTGAAGTCAGACCTGGCACCGCTGCGGCGGCTACTTCGATTGCTGGGGCCGAACTGGGATTTCTTTGTCACTGACATTTCGGACCACGAAGGGGGCAATGCCGAGCGCATGGCGTTTGTCTACAACAGGGACAAGGTCGTCTTTCGCAATCTGGTCGGTGAGATTGTTGTGCGCAGTGATACGCTATCGACCGGCAATCAGATCGCCCGTTCGCCATTTTTTGCGGCCTTTCAGGCGGGGTGGTTCCGTTTTACGCTGGTTTCTTCGCATATCGTTTTCGGTGAGACCAATGCCGCTGGCCTGGCGATGCGTGCTGAGGAGGTTGCGGCAATTGCAGACTCAATCCTGAAGCGGGCGGAAGTGGAGGATCAGGTCTACCTGTTCCTCGGTGACATGAATATAGACACCCGCGATGGCGTTGTGATGCAGGCGTTGCTCGACAGCGGGCTGGAAGTACCGGAATTTCCGGCAACGAATATGGGGGGCGACAGATTCTATGACCAGATCGCCTACACAGTGGATGGCAAAAGCGAGCGCAAGACACGGCTTCTGCGCCATGGCGTCTTTGACTGGCGTGGGGCAATCTATCCCTACCCGGAAACACGGATCGTGACCGATGGCGACCCGCCGAATGTTGCGCGTGCTGATTTTGATGAAACCCTTGCTTATTATGAGCCGGTGGTTACGGCGCATCGTGCGGCTGTCGGCAAGGCCGCTTACGCTGATTTTCGGCGCTCCTACAAGCGTTGGAATACCGAAGAGATGTCGGATCACCTGCCGATCTGGGTCGAGTTGGAGACGGATTATTCTGATGAATACCTGATGCGATTTTTTGCGACGACATAGGCGAAAGGATGCGAAGTTATGCTTGAAGGCATCCTGATGGGCCTTACCACGGCCTTTTCGATCAAGAACCTTCTGATGGTTATCGGGGGATGTCTGATCGGTACATTCATCGGGATGCTGCCCGGTCTTGGCCCCATGTCAATCATCGCGATTATGATCCCTGTGGCTATCACCATTGGCGATCCTTCCGCCGCCCTGATCCTGTTGGCGGGGGTCTATTATGGAGCCATCTTTGGCGGCTCGACCTCTTCTATCCTCATCAACGCCCCCGGTGTCGCCTCGACAGTGGCGACCAGCTTCGATGGCTATCCGATGGCGCGGCAGGGCAAAGCGGGCAAGGCGCTGACCATCGCCGCCATCTCATCCTTTTGCGGTGGTACGATTGGGGCGATCCTGCTGATGATCTTTGCCCCGGTGCTGGCGTCGGTTGCGCTATCGTTTCATTCGGCGGAGTATTTTGCGCTGATGGTCGTGGGTCTGTCTGCCATCGCCACCTTCGCGGGGACGGGGCAGGTGGCCAAGGCCATTATGATGACTGTCGCCGGGTTGATGCTGGCAACCGTGGGCGAAGCCGCCCTTTTCAACGCGCCGCGCTTTACCGGCGGGGTCATGGACCTGCAATCGGGGTTCAGCTTTATCACGCTGGCCATGGCCATGTTCGCGCTGCCTGAAGCGATCTTCCTCGTCCTTGATCCCAAACGCTCGAATACGGGTGACGGAGGATCGGGTGAAATCAAGGATTTGCGGATCACCTGTGATGAAGCGCGTGCCATTGCCCCCGTGATAGGGCGTCAATCAATACAAGGGTTTCTTATCGGCGTTCTACCCGGTGCCGGGGCCACCATCGCGTCTTTTCTCGGCTACGCTGTCGAGCGCAACATTGCTACCGATGATGATAAGAAAATGTTTGGCAAAGGCTCTATCAAAGGGCTTTCAGCCCCGGAGACGGCAAATAATGCGGCTTGTACGGGGTCGTTCGTGCCGTTGTTGACGCTTGGGATACCGGGGTCCGGGACCACCGCGATTCTGCTCGGTGCGTTGGTCGCGCTCAATGTCACGCCGGGGCCGCGCCTGATGATTGATGAGCCGCAGATATTCTGGTCCGTCATCATCTCAATGTATCTGGGCAATCTGGTCTTGCTGATCCTGAATTTGCCGCTGATCCCATATATTGCGAAAATCCTCGCCGTGCCGCGTAATTACCTGATCCCCTTTATTCTCTTTTTTACGCTGATGGGGGCGTATATCGGCCAGAACAATGCCACGGAGCTGTTGATCCTTGTGGGGTTGGGCGTGGTGGCGACGATCCTGCGGCTCGCTGATTTTCCGCTGCCACCGTTGTTGATCGGCTTCATTCTTGGGTCGATGCTGGAAAATAACTTTGCTCGTTCGATGCAGCTCTATGACGGCCCGTCTTTCATCTGGGAACGGCCCATGACCATGGGCCTGCTGATCCTGGCTGTGGCTCTCGTTTTTTTGCCAGGGTTGCGCGCAAGGCGGGCGCGTATTGGGCGGGAATGACTTTACTTTAAGCCGCGTTTTCCTGCGGCCAGATGGTGCTGCGCGTTTCTTCTATGGTCGAGATGATCGCGGTAAGGTTGGCTGCGTCAGGAGTCGATTTCTCGGCTTCCAGTGCGACAGAGGCGAGACGGGTCATCCCAAGCGAGCGCGATGCGCCCTTAACCCCATGCGCTGTCATACGCCATGCATTGCTATCTCCATCGTGCAAAGCATCCTGAAGCTGTTTAATGTACAAAACTCCTTGCTCGAAGAACAAAGTAAACAACTCTGCCTGTAGAGCTTCGCTGCTCATCGTATTTTCGTTTAAAATTTCCCGATCAAGCAGTGGTTCGTCGTAATAGGTCATTTTTTTCCCCTGGTTGAGGAAATAATAAACCCGGTATGTTTCTGGTTAATTAGGTGCGGCGTACGTTTTTAGCGTAATCTCAACTCCGAATAAGGCTCACTTGCGTCACATCCGTCGTTCCGGCCATAAAGCAGGCCGCGCAACTGGCAAGATAGAAGTTCCACAGGCGGCGAAAACGGTCGTCGAAACCAAGGGGTGCAATCTCATCCCAGCGGTCGTTGAAAACCGTGGACCAGCGGCGCAATGTTTCGGAGTAGCTATCCCCGAACTCGATGGAATCGCGCCATTGCAGGCCCGCGCGTTCGGTCTGCTGCGCGAGGGCGGCACGGGAAGGCAGCATTCCACCGGGGAAGATGTGCTTCTGCACGAAATCGACATTGCGGCGGTAATTGTCGAACAGGCGGTCGGCGATGGTAATGATTTGCAGATTTGCAATGCCACCGGGTTTGAGGCGCTCGCGCAGGGTATCGAAATAGACAGGCCAGTATTTCTCGCCCACAGCCTCGAACATTTCGATGCTGGCAATGTGATCGAATTGCCCTTCCTGGGCGCGGTAATCGCGCAATTCCAGCGTAACCCGCTCGGCCAAACCGGCCTCAAAGATGCGTTTTTGCGCATAATCAAGTTGTGCGGGAGAGATGGTGATGCCGTTCACTTTTGCGCCGCGCTCGCGCGCCGCATACTCGGCAAAACCGCCCCAACCACACCCGACTTCGAGCACGGTGTCATCGGGTTTGATGGTCAATGCATCACAAAGCGCACTGTACTTGTTTTCTTGCCCAACTTCCAGGGATTCCCCCGGTTGGTGGAAGAGGGCGGAGGAATAGGTCATCGATCCATCCAGCCACGTCTCATAGAAGGCATTCCCCAGATCGTAATGCGCCATAATATTGCGTTTTGAGCCGCTGCGTGAATTGCGGTGCAGCCAGTGGCGCGTGCGTTCGATCAATCGTGCGAAGGTCGAGAGTGACAGATTACGCACCATCTCTTCGTTATTCAGGAGCGATACGTCGAGCACTGCCTGTAAATCGGGTGAGGACCACCAGCCATCCACATATGCCTCCGCGAAGCCAATATCGGCCCCGTCCTTGACCGTGCGGCCCCATACACGATTGTCATGCACCACCACGATACCATGTGGCCCTGCCTCTGGCCCTTCGGCACGAAACCAGCGACCATCGGGTAACTGGATGTCAATCCGTCCCCGTGCAAGGCAGTTGACGGTATCGAAGACAGTGGCGAACCAGCGGGGCAGGTTGCCTGCACCAGTCAGGTTGGTAAGTGGAGGGGTGGCCATATGGTGCGGTCCTTGGCGGTCGTTTCATTGCGGTAGTTTGTGATGTAGTGCAGGTTTCAGGCAGAGATGCGGCGAAGGACGATCCGCCGCAGAGCGTTACGCATCATGCTGGTATCGCCCTGCATTGCCTGGATGGCGAAAGAACCGCGCGCCCTTCAGGCGCAGGCGCAAAGCCTCCCAATAGATTCCCGCAATGACCTTGAATGTCATCAGCGGCATGGCCGCACAGCAGGCAAGCATCGCCCGATCGGTCAACGCTTCGTCGTTTGCATTCTCGGTCGCGATCATTGTCAGCCCATCTTCGCCATCGACCCGGATGCGCATGGCAAGGGTCTCTTCTGTCTGGTCGAGCATGAAGGCGTATGTTTGCTCCGGGGATATGAAAGGCGAAACGTAGAAATCCTTCGCCGTTCCGTGACGCCAGGGCGCAGGGCCGGTGAGTGGAAAGACGTAATGGCTCATATCCGTATCGGTATTACGAACCTCGTAGATTACGATAATAGGTGTGCCGTCCGTATCAAGGCCAAGATACATCGAGAGCGGGTTGAACGCATAACCGAACAGGCGTGGAAAGGTGTAGAGCATCAATCGTGCGGGCGGCGCGATGCCATGGCGCGCGAGTAATCCATCAGCCCACGGGCGCAGCGCCGAACCGTCGCGTGGGCCGTGATCCCGGTCCCGGATGCTGAGAAGATTGGCGCGATTGTGAGAAAGCCAGCGCAGATCGTCCCATCCCATGCGGTCCACATCGAGCCAGATGCGAAAGACATTATAAACGAAGCGATGGATGCGCTTGCCATCGGGCATTCGTCGCAGATGCATGACACGGGCGCGATAAAGGGCTTCTTCCCCCAGCTTTTGTCTGCGAGGGGTGGAAAAGCGTATCGAGCTTTTTTCGGTCAAGCCGCCACCTGCCCCGGAAGGATCGGTTGCCCCGTATCCCGCGCCCAATCAGGTTGCACGCCCAACGCTTCGACCACCCGCAATGCCGAGCGCAAACCGTCTTCGTGGAATCCATATCCGAGCCATGCTCCGGCGTGCCAGATGCCGCCACGCCCCTGTACACGGTCGAACCGTGCCTGTGCATCGAAAGCGTTATTATCAAAGAATGGATGCGCGTATTCATATTCGCCAAAGATGGTTCCGGGGGCCGGATCGCGGGGCGGGTTGAGGGTAACAAACAAGGGCATTGCGGTGTCGATATTTTGCAAGCGGTTCATCCAGTAGGTGAGGCTTGCGCTTGCATCGGCAACGCCCCCGACCCGTGTATTCCAGCTTGACCACGCCTTGCGCGTTTTGGGCATCAATGACGCATCGCGGTGAAGAACTGCGCGGTTGGGGGTGAATTTCACCTGCCCCAGCAGTGTGCGGGTTTCTTCGTCGGCATCGGGGCGCAAGGCCAGGGCTTCGTCGGAATGGGTGGCAAGGATGGCTTGGTCGAAAACCTGCTGCTCGCCGCTGTTAAGGGTGACTGTGACGCCACCGCCGCGTGAGGTAACACTTGTTACCGGCGCATTCATTCGCACCCTTTCGCCTAAAATCGCCGCCGCGCATTCGACATAACTGCGCGAACCGCCTGTGACCGTGCGCCATTGTACGGCATCGCCAAGGCCCGCAAAAAGATCATGGTTTTCATAGAACGCAAACAGGCTGCGCGCCGGGAATGCCGCAATATCTGCGCTGCGCGTGGACCAGATTGCCCCTGCCATTGGATAGAGATAGAGGCGTTTGAAAGCGTCCGAATAACCCCGCGCATCCAGCCATTCTGAAATAGGGGTGTCATGCGCCTCATCCGAGGCCAGCACTGCCTGTGCTTCACGGTTGAACCGCAACACCGAACGCATGGCCCCGATGAAAGATGGGCGCAGAATATTGCGCCGTTGTGCGAAAATTTTGTCGAGATTATCGGCGGCCCATTCTATCCGCCCGTCATCCACCGTGAAACTCAGTGACATATCCGACCATTCGGTCGGCACGTCATAATGCGCGAAAAAGGCGGTTAAATTCGGATAGGTCTTTTCATTATAAACGATGAAGCCCGTATCCACGTCTATTGGCACTGCACCCCCCGGCATCGGATAGTCAATCCGCGCTGTGTTCGCGTGACCCCCCAGCCGTCCGTCCTTTTCGAACAGGGTGACATCGTAATGTGGTGCAAGGGCGAGGGCTGCGCCAATGCCGGAGATGCCGGAGCCGATGATAGCAATGCGCGGGCGGGGATTGAGTGTGGGTAGTTTTTTCATCATTAATTTTAGTCTCTCATGTCCTTGTAGGCCGCAAGCGCCCGCTCACGCCCTTGCTTCAGGCTGATGAGCGGCTCCGGGCGAGTGTCTGCCGCCGTCATCCCCCATGAACGGGGAATCGCGGCGAAGAAGTTTTGTGCATCCACTGAGTCAGCATCCAGCCAACGCGAGATGTAGCGGCCTTGCTTGTCGAATTTCCCGATCTGTGTTTCGGGATTGAAGATGCGGAAGAAGGGCGTTGCATCCGGCCCTGACCCGGCAACCCATTGCCACCCCATCGCGTTGGAGGCGGGGTCATAATCGGTCAGGCATTCGCGAAACCAGGCTTCGCCCACACGCCAATCGGTCATTAGATGTTTGGTCAGAAAGCTTGCTGTCAGCATCCGCATCCGGTTGTGCATATACCCGGTCGCATACAGTTCACGCATGGCGGCATCGACGCCGGGAATGCCGGTTTCGCCCCGCCGCCAGCGTTCGGCGTCGTCATTGTCTGCGCGCCACGGAAAGGCATTCCATTCCTCGCGCCAGTTATCGGTCGCAAGGTCGGGGTAGTGGAACAACAGGTGATAAGCGAATTCCCGCCACAGCAATTCCTGAAGGTAAACGACAAACCCTTTATCGGGCTTGGCCGAGCGCATGATGGATGCCCGAATACGATGCCACGCCGTGCGCGCGCTGATCTCGCCCCATGCGTAGTTCTCTGACAGGCGTGAAGTGCCGGTATAACCCAATGCGTCGCGGCCCTCGTTATAGTCCGATGCGATGGGGACGAATCCCTCCAGTCGTTCCAGCGCCGCTCCTTCGCCTATATTCGCATACTGACCGACGATGGCTCCGCCCCGGTTCATCGCCGTCCCCAATGCCCAATCGTTCAGCGACTCGCTGTTTGGCCAGTCATCCGGCGCGGCAAGATTGGTTGGCGCAGGCAGAGGCTCCCCAATCCTGTCTTCGCGCTCGAAACACGCGCGCTTGAAGGGCGAGTAGACGCGATAGGGTCCGCCGGTCTTCGTTTGGATGCTCCATGGCTCGAATAACAGGTGGGTGCAGACGCTTTTTGCCTCGATCCCGTCTTCCCTGAGCGCGGTTTTTATGCGCGTATCCCTCTCGCGGGATGCCTTGTCGTAATGTCGTCCCCAAACCACGCGTTTTGCGCCGGTCTCCGCGATCAGCGTGCGTAACGTGGTCAATGATTCGCCCCGGCGCAGTATCAAACGCTGGCCTTTATTCTCCAGCACTTGTGCGAAGGCTGCGATAGCCTGCCCCAGTCGCCATTGCGCCGCCGCACCGCCAGTTCCGTGTGTAACCGAATCAAGGATAAAAACCACAATCACTGGCCCGCCATGCGCCAGCGCCTCTGTTAGTGCGGGATTATCGGCAAGGCGGAATTCCTTGCGTATCCACAGGATCGTTGGTTTGGCCACAGTTTTACCCGGTTGGTTTCGATGCGTTGTGCCGACGTAGTGTGAAACGCGCCATGCCCAAATCCCAATAGACTATGGGTGCCTGTGCTGCCCACCACATCCCCGGTAATCCCTCCGAAAGATTGGCGCGTTAGTCGTGGCTTATGAGGCGATTACACGAGTTCGATGCATTACGGGGTCTTGCCGCCTTATCCGTCGTAATGGCGCATGTTCTGAACTACAGCCCCGCAGGAATGATCGATCCGCTGGCCCATCCTGGCGTGGTGCTCTGGGAGTTCGCTGCGAACGGTCATTTCGCTGTGCTGATTTTCTTTACGATCAGTGGTTTCGTGCTTTCCTATCCCTATTTTGTCGGTGGAAAGACCGGACATGATCTCGCTCTTGATGCCCTAAACCGTATGCCCCGGCTTATGATTCCCGTCTTTATTACCGGGATGCTGTGTTATGGGATTCAGGCATTTTCTGACGAAATTACCGGGGGCGTACAACTCGCGCCGTTCAGCTCACCGGGGTGGATAGAACGCTGGGATGTTGAGGGTTGGAGCTTTGTCCGTACAGCGCAGTTCCTGCTTACACAGGTTTTTTTTGGCTATAGTGAAGCTGAGACCATCAACATCAATTTGTGGACCATGCCGATTGAGTTCGCATTTTCGTTTTTCGTTTTTGGCATCGTCGCACTTACGTTGAGCCGTATCCGCTTCGCTGGACTTCTTGTCTGTATTGGGATTGTCGGCATCCTGTCTTGGCGTGCGGATGCCATCGAATACTTGTTGAAAGGGCTGGCGGGCAGCACGTTCTTTCTTGGGATTGGCATTGCTTATTATCTCGATCACATCCGTGCGGCGGTCGGGCGTTGGCCGGGGCTGCCCTATGTACTGATGATTGGAGGGCTTGCGCTGTCTTCCGTTTTGTATCTGGTGTTTCAGGGCATTGCGGCCCATGTTGACCCCTACGGTATACCGGGCTTCATCATCGGAATGCTGGTGGCCATTGGGCTTTCGCTGGTGCTGTCTTTCGGAATTGCGCGTCACATAGAGATACCAGTGATTGGGTGGATGCGGTTTTATCTTCGACAGGGGCTTTGGCGCGCCCAGGACTCCTGAGCAGGTTTTGAGATAACCCGCCTCGTATTATGGAATCATCCCCCTCTGCCACATCGCCGCATTGCCCCCGCTATCAAGCTGGGCTAGGTGTCACTCATATGTGAGCATTCCGGCACTGGCCCCTCCCGGCCAGCGCCGCGCGAACCAGGGAGCGTTCTGCATGACGGAAGTCACCACCGGGCAAGACCATGCCCATGACGACGGACACGGACAGCCGAGTTTCTTCACTCGCTGGTTCTGTTCGACGAACCACAAAGACATCGGGATCATGTATCTCTGGATTGCTGGTTTCTTCGGCCTGATCGCGATCATCTTCTCGATGATTATGCGGATGGAGCTGATGTATCCCGGCGTACAATTTATGACCGACGAGGGCGGCGCTCCAAATGGTCAGCTTTGGAACGTTGCGATCACGGCGCACGGCATCCTGATGATGTTTTTCGTCCTGATCCCCGGTCTGTTCGGGGGCTTTGGCAACTTCTTTATGCCGCTCCAGATCGGGGCG
This sequence comes from uncultured Neomegalonema sp., assembly GCA_937957975.1. Lineage (GTDB taxonomy): Bacteria > Pseudomonadota > Alphaproteobacteria > Rhodobacterales > Rhodobacteraceae > JAHDDY01. The sequence continues at coordinate 22,621 of CALFFK010000057.1, read as the reverse complement.
CCGGACATGGCGTTTCCGCGACTGAACAACCTGTCGCTCTGGCTGTTCACCGCTGGTGGTACGCTTGCGGTCATGTCGGTCTTCGTCGGGGACGGAGCCGGGGTCGGGTGGGTGCTTTACGCGCCGCTTTCGACCACGAATACCGCTGATAATATGTCGGTCGATCTTGCGATCTTTGCGGTGCACCTGTCGGGCGCATCCTCGATCCTTGGGGCGATCAACATCATCACGACCTTCCTGAATATGCGTGCGCCGGGCATGACCATGTTCCGCGTGCCACTGTTTGCATGGTCGATCTTCATCACGGCCATCCTGATTCTTCTGGCTCTGCCAGTTCTGGCGGGTGCGATCACGATGCTCCTGACCGACCGTAATTTCGGCACATCGTTCTTCGATCCCGCAGGGGGCGGCGATCCGATTCTCTATCAGCACCTGCTGTGGTTCTTTGGGCATCCTGAAGTCTACATCATCATCATGCCCGCCTTTGGCATCATCAGCCATGTCATCTCGACCTTCTCGAACAAGCCTATCTTTGGCTATCTCGGTATGGTCTGGGCGTTGATTGGTATTGGTCTGCTCGGCTTCGTCGTCTGGGCGCACCATATGTACACCTCTGGTATCAATGCTGATACGCAGGCGTATTTCATGCTGGCAACCATGGTGATCGCGGTACCCACTGGGATCAAGATCTTCTCCTGGATTGCGACGATGTGGGGTGGTTCGATCCGCTTTGAGACCCCGATGCTGTTCGCAATTGGCTTCATCTTCCTCTTCACCCTTGGTGGTGTGACTGGCATCGTGCTGTCACAGGCGGGTGTGGACCGGGCGCTGCATGACACCTATTACGTTGTCGCGCATTTCCACTATGTCATGTCAATCGGCGCTGCGATGGGTGTCTTCGCTGGCATGTATTACTGGATCGGCAAGATGTCGGGCCGTCAGTACCCGGAATTCTGGGGCAGGGTGCATTTCTGGATGTTCTTTGTCGGTGTGAACATCACCTTCTTCCCGCAGCATTTCCTCGGCTTTGCCGGAATGCCCCGCCGGTACATGGACTATAACGAGGCTTTTGCAGGCTGGAACTGGTGGTCTTCCATTGGTGCGTTTATCTCAGGTCTGTCTTTTGCCCTCTTCATTGGCATCGTTTTCTGGACCATTTTGCGGGGCCAGAAAGTTGGCGATAACCCATGGGGTGAAGGCGCGGATACGCTGGAATGGACCCTGCCATCGCCCCCGCCGGCGCATACCTTTGAGGTGCTGCCAGTCGTTCGCGACAGCGGGCATCACTGAGGAAAGCGCGCGTTGCCCTTGCGTAGAAATAATCCGATGGCCGGGGGGGAACCTCCGGCCATCGACGTCTCGGAAGATGACAGGCCCGCATGGCAGGTTATGCTCTGGCCGCATCGCTCTCTCTCGCTGCGCGGATTGCGCATCTTTCTGACTGTGCTTGGGGGGCTTTTTGCCTTTTTTGCAGCGATGACATTCCTTGCGCCCACCCCTTACGAAATCGAATGGGGCCGCCATCTGGGCGTTGTTGCCATCGTCATCGGATTCATGGGCGGCGTCTTTGCGTTGGTCTGGGCGCTGTTCCTGCGCAACTATCGCGACGCCCGTTACCATGAGCGCATCGCCATTGAGCGGAATATGCTGGTCATCGAAGCCTTCCACCCAAGAAAACCAGTGAAACGGTGGGAGTTTCGCCCCTATTGGACCAAGGTTCGTACCCGCACGACCCGTCATATCGAGAATCAGCTTCTTCTCTCTTCTTCCGGCAGGATCGTTGCCATCGGCGCTTTTCTCACCCCGGAGGAACGCGCCAGCCTTGCGATCGAAATAGAGGACGCGCTGACGCGATTCGCCTGATCCCGCCTCTTGCTATCGTTGTGCCCCCGTTTTAGGGGAAAGGGCGTAATAGTGGGGGGACGGGCATGGTTGAACTATCTCCCGAAAAACCTGATTTGACTCTTGCGGAACAAGTCTCCAACGCCCTGGATGACGATAACCGCATTGCACTCCTCTCCGCCATCGAAGGTGCACACCCGGCGGATGTCGCCGACGTCCTCGAACAAATCAATCCTGCTGCCCGTGAAGGCTTTGTTCGCCTTGCCGCCGGGGATTTCCCTGCTGATGTTCTTCCTGAACTGGAGGAGGGGTTACGCGACGACATCGTTACGCTGGTTGATCCTGAATACCTTGCCGAAGCCGTAGGTGAGATGGAAAGCGACGATGCCGTCTATCTCGTCGAAAACCTTGACGCAGACCTTCGCCGCGAAGTCCTTGATGGTTTGCCCATCGCTGATCGTATTGGTATTGAGCGTTCGCTCGAATACCCGGAGAATTCCGCCGGGCGCATGATGCAGCGCGATGTGATCGCCGTGCCGCCCTTTTGGAATGTCGGCCAGACTATCGACAGCCTGCGTTCACGCGAAGATTTGCCTGAAGCATTCTACGAAATTATTGTCATCGATCCGTCCTATAAGCCCGTCGGCACTGTTTCCCTCTCACGTATCATGGGATCGCGCCGCCCGGTGATGATCGAGGCGATCATGCAGGACGATTTTTGTTCGTTGGGAGTCGAAGACCCGCCCGAAGACATTGCCTACGCCTTTAATCAGTATCACCTTGTCTCGGCCCCGGTCGTGGATGCCGACGGGCGACTTGCCGGGGTTATTACCATTGATGACGCGCTTGAAGTGCTGGATGAGGAAGCCGAGGAAGACATGCTTCTTCTCGCGGGTGTCGGCGATGAGGAACTGACCGACTCGGTTTTTGAGATCGCGCGTCAACGGTTGCCGTGGTTGACGGTCAATCTGGCAACGGCCATCCTTGCCTCGCTAGTCATTGCCCAATTCGATGCGGTTATCGAGAGCGTCGTGGCGCTGGCAATCCTGATGACCATCGTGGCATCCATGGGTGGCAATGCGGGAACCCAGACCCTTACCGTCGCCGTGCGCGCCCTGGCGACGAAAGACCTGACTGCAACCAACGCCATGCGCATTATCTCACGCGAGGGTCTGGTCGGCCTTTTCAACGGCATCTTCTTTGCCATTGTCATGGGAGGCCTAACCTGGGCCTGGTATGGCGATCCGGCGTTGGGTGGCGTCCTGGGCGTGGCTATGGTCATCAATATGCTTGTGGCGGCGCTCGCGGGTATTCTCATCCCCATCGGGCTTGAAAAACTCGGCGCAGACCCGGCACTTGCCTCTGCTGTCTTCGTCACGACCGTCACCGATGTTGTCGGCTTCATGGCCTTCCTCGGCCTCGCAGCGATGGTTTTGTTGTAATAGGGTGATGGGGCTTAACCCACCACTTCCAACGCCACCGCTGTTCCTTCGCCCCCGCCGATACACAGTGATGCAATGCCCTTGGTTTTGCCCGCCTTTTCCAGCGCGTGCAGCAGCGTCACGATGATGCGCGTTCCGCTGGCCCCGATGGGATGGCCGAGCGCACAGGCACCGCCATTGACGTTTAGCCGCTCACGGTCGATTCCCAACTCACGTTCTGCTGCCATCGGGACAACGGCGAAAGCCTCGTTGATTTCCCACAGATCAACATCCCCAATCTGCCATCCGACCGTTTTCAGCACATTCCGCATTGCCGGAACGGGCGCTGTGGTGAACCAGCCCGGCTCCTGCGCATGGCTTGCATGGGCCAGCAACCGCGCCCGGATCGGAGCGCCCGCAGCTTTGGCGTCAGACTCCCGCATCAGGATCAGTGCCGCTGCCCCATCCGAAATCGAGGAGGCATTGGCCGGTGTTACTGTCCCGTCCTTGCGGAATGCTGGTTTCAGGGTTGGAATCTTGTCCGGGCGCGCGGTTTTTGGCTGTTCGTCTTCTGCCACGATGCTCTCGCCCTTGCGGGTCGTGATCGTCACTGGCGCGATTTCATCCGTCAAACGCCCTTCGCCCTGCGCTTTCAACGCGCGGCTTAGGGACGATAGCGCATAGCTATCCTGTTCCTCGCGCGTGAATTGGTAATGTGATGCGCAATCCTCTGCGAATGTTCCCATCAGACGCCCCCGGTCATAGGCATCCTCCAGCCCGTCGAGGAACATATGATCGACTACCTGCGCATGACCCAGCCGCGCCCCGCCCCGCATTGTGGGCAGCAGGTATGGCGCGTTGGTCATACTTTCCATGCCCCCCGCAACGACAACCCGACCGTTTCCGGCGCGCAATTGGTCCATTGCGACCATGGCGGTTTTCATGCCCGACCCGCACATCTTGTTGAGCGTCGAGCATGGCACTGATAGCGGCAATCCGGCCCCCAGCGCGGCCTGTCGTGCTGGTGCCTGTCCTTGTCCGGCAGGCAGGACGCACCCCATCAGAACTTCGTCGATCTCCTCCGCCCGGAGGGCCGAGGCTGCAAGGGCCGCGCGAATGGCTGTGGCCCCCAACTCGGCGGCGGTGGCATCCGACAGCGCCCCTTGAAACCCGCCCATCGGCGTGCGTGACGCTGCAACGATGACGATTGGGTCGGTCATGGTGGTTACTCTACTGCAATATCCATGAGAAAAGCGTCGATGACGTTTGGATCAGTACCGGTTCCGGCAGTAATAACAGCGGCAATCCGTTTCTGGCCATCAATGAACTCGAAACGACAGATCGGGCGGTCATTGCCCTGACAGCCTTCAAGCTCTGCATAACCCGCTTCCAGCAATGCGGTTTCGGCAGCGTTTGGCTCGCCTTCACGGTCAGTCACTACGCGTTGCTGCCATCCTGCATTGGTCAGGGTCGCCAGCGCCTCACGATATTTCATACCACCTGTGACGATCTTTAGCGCATCGACCGAATCGGACGTTGCACCAGCGATCTGTACGGCGGGCAGGGCGGCAATTTCAGCTCCCGCACCCTCGCTTTCGCCCCCGTCATCCGGGTCTGTCTTTTCAACCATGGGCTTGTCCAAATCAGCCTCGGCTTTCACTGAACTCTCGACCTTGGCGGCCCAGTTGTTCTCCGATACTGATTTATTCTCGCTCTCGCTCTCGCTCTCGCTCTCGCTCGCAAGGGCTGCGACCTGTTTGTCATCGGAGGGAGTTGCGCCCTCGCCTCCGTTTTCGCTCTGACCGTTGTTGGTTTCATCGGGCGTTTCGGCCTCTGATGCGGCAACATCCGACTCGCTTGGCTCGGCGGGTTGTTCGGTTTCTACTACCGGGGCCGCGGCGGTTTCGGATTCTCCGGTTTCGCCCGACGTTTCTGCGCTATCGTCCGTATCCGTACCGGAGGAATTTCCAGCCTGAGTATCCGGCTCTGCCAATGTGGCAGTTTCAGCTTCGGATGAAGTTCCCTTGGGTTCCTCGATTTCGGTGCGAACGGCCTCGACGACGCGTTCGACGCCCTGGCCATCGACGGCACGATATAAACCATAAGCGATGCCCCCGGAGATCAGGAGGGCGAGCAGAACTCGGAAGAAGGACATCGGTCTTTCCTTTTGCGTGGTGTGGTCTTGGGGGGCTACATATCGGTTTATGCGCGGATTCCAAAGGGAAACCGGCTTTTTCTCAGGGAACCCACTATGACCGATGCCGCCAACTCCATTGCGACCCGCGACCGTTTGATCGTGGCGCTCGACTTGCCCCATGCTGTCGCCGGCCTGGATATGGCGGAGCGACTGGGCGACGCGGTCGGGTTCTATAAGATCGGTCTTGGAATGCTGACCGGTGGTGGGTTTGCCCTCGCGAACGAGTTGAAGGAAAAGGGCAATCGCACCTTCATCGACCTCAAGCTGTTCGATATTGGCGCGACTGTTGAGGCAGCGGTGCGGGGCATCGCTGAATTTGGCCATGATTTCCTCACCGTCCATGGTGATCCCCATGTGGTGCGTGCGGCGGTGCGGGGCAGGGGGGAAGCGAGCTTGAAAATCCTTGCCGTGACAATCCTCACCTCATTAGACCGTAGTGATCTGGATGACGGTATGATTGTTGAAGGCGAGGTTGGTGTGCTCGGTGTGGAGCGCGCGCGACGTGCTTTTATAGCCGGAGCCGACGGTATCATTGCCTCCCCGAAGGAAGCGGCAGCGATCCGTGCATTGCCAGAAGCGTCGGGCCGCCTGATCGTCACCCCCGGCGTGCGCCCCGCTGGAGCGGCCCTTGGCGATCAAAAACGTGTTGAGACACCGAAAGCTGCCATCCTCGCCGGGGCCGATCATATCGTCGTCGGCAGACCGATCTGGCAAGCTAACGACCCAAAAGCGGCGGCAGAGAGTATTCAGACCGAGATCGCGGCAATGGCTGGATGATCCACAGGTAAAAACCCCGCCTGGAAGCGGAGTTTTTACTGATTAATCAATCGTTGTCAGGAGTTCTCGTTGATCCACTCAACGATGCGGCCCTTGGGCAGCGCGCCAGTGCGAGAATCGATTAACTCGCCGTTTTTGAACATCATCAGCGTTGGGATACCCCGCACGCCATATTGCGAGGGCGTATTCGGGCTGTCGTCGATATTCACCTTCGCGATGGTGACTTTATCGCCCATTTCTGCCTCAATCTCCTCCAGCGCCGGAGCGATCTGTTTGCAGGGTCCGCACCATTCGGCCCAGAAATCCACGACGACCGGCTTGTCCGACTTCAGGACATCGGCTTCGAAACTCGCGTCGGATACCTCTTTGAGCGCCATCGGTGTTCTCCTTGCTGGCCTTATTGGGAGATCGGAAGCTAGGGATGCGGGAGGCGAAAATCAACCACGCGCTTATTTTGCATTTCATCCCCGCTCCACTGGGACCTCCAGCGATCCATCCGCCAGCATCCCGGCCAATGCTTCATCCAGCAAGTTATCTGCCACCCGCTCCGCCCGGTTTGCGTCGATCCACACCAGGTGTGCATGGATTTCCCGCCCCGGAAAAATATCGGCAAGGGCCGCGCGGTATAGCGCCAATTGCCGCCGATACGGCATCGGCACGTCCTTGGGTGGCCTGCCACTTTTGAAGTCCACCACATGCACGGCGTCATCGGCCACAACCAGCCGGTCGATGGTTCCAAGGATCGCACGTCCACCAAGCGCCGAAACTGGCCCTTGCACCGGCACTTCCGCCATTGAGCCGGGGCCAAACATCCACGCGAAATCAGGGTTTTCCAGCACCGTAAGCGCAGGGGCGATCAGTTCTGGTTCCACCGCCTCCGGCATTCCCTGCGCCACGGCTTCGCGTTCTTCCGGTGCGACCCCGGCCAGCCGTTCCAGCAACAGGTGCAATGCCGTCCCCCGTTCGGCAGAGGAGAGAGGAGGGTCCGCATCCTCGTTCTCGCTTGGCTGGGGTTTTGGTACGAACGGTTCGGCATCCCCCGCCCCGACCCGTGAGGGCGCGACCGGAACTGGCGCACTCCCCTCGATCGGCGGGGGCCGTAACAGCGCCTCGTCCATCGCCAATGGTGCAAGAATATCCTCGCCGGGGCCATCCTCCTCCAGCATTTCATCGCCATCTGTCTCGAAAATCTGTGCGATTACCGGCTCGTTCGCAGCATTGCGCAGCGGTGTCGGCCCTTCGGTTGCGCCCTCCCCGAACGCTTCGCGTACCAGCGCCGCCCAGCTATCGGCACTGACCCGGTCTTCCTTGTCGGCATCCTTGCCGTGCCAGCCGCACAGCACCAGATGGTCTTTTGCGCGTGTCATGCCAACATAAAGAAGCCGCCGATACTCCTCCAGATCGCGTTCCCGCTTTGCCTCGCGCATTGCCTTCACGGGTGCAGGGGCCGTTCCTGCCCCCGGCGCCCAGACCGGCCCGCCTTCTACCGTATAAACCCGGTCATCCGCCCCAGCCCTCGGCAAGCCGCAAATATCGGGCATGAACACCACATTCGCTTCCAGACCTTTTGAGCCATGCACGGTCATTACCCGGATTTCGTCGCGCCCCTGCTCCATCTCTCGCTTGATCTCGACGGTTGATTCCTCAATCCGTGCGATGAAGCCCTGTAAGGTCGGAATCCCCCGTGTTTCGAAATCGAGGGCTTGCGACAGCAATTCGTCGATAGGGTCTGCCGCCTGCACCCCCAGCCGGTCGAGCAATCGCCGGCGCCCGCCGTGATGGGTCAGGACGCGCTCCAGAAAATCATAGGGCCGCAGAAAATCCGCCCGACCCTGCATATCATCAAGCAATGCCCAGGCGTCGGCATATGCCGCTTCTTCCCGCCGCGCATGAAGCGCCGCCCACAGCCGCCCCTTGCGTTCATGGGCCAGTGTGAACAGTGCGTCCTCTGACAGACCGACCAGCGGCGAGCGCAGCACAGTCGCCAGCGTCAGGTCATCGTCGGTCAGCAGCGCAAACCGCGCCAGCGCCAGCAAGTCGCGCACGACCAATTGCTCGTTCAGTCGCATCCGGTCCTTGCCCGCCACCGGCAGCCCACGACCTTTCAGCAGCCGAATCAACGCCTCGGCAAACGTGCCGCGCGTGCGCACCAGTACGAGAATGTCGCCAGCCCGGATGCGCCGCCCGCGTAGCCGTGTTTTGCTTTCAGGGTCCAGCCATTCCGCGATCCGCTCCACGATTCCCCGTGCCAACCGCAATTCAGGAGCTTCCTGCGACGGCATATCCACAGGTTCCCACCAATCTGGTGGTTCCTCGGCTTCCAGCTTTCCGATGGGGGGCCAGAACTCCACCCGCCCCGGTGCGTTCGACCGGAAGGGTAGATGCTCAGGTGATGCGTTTTCTGCGTTCAGCCCCTTCGCCGCCAGTGGGTTCGCAAAAACCTTGTCCACCAGCGTCAAAATCGCAGGCGCCGAGCGGAATGAATGCAAGAGTTCTGGTTCACGCAGCGGCTTATCCGTGCCACCTACCAACTCCCGGAATCGTTCTCTCACCCGTTCCAGTTCCTCTGGTACCGCGCCCTGAAAACTGAAGATTGACTGTTTCTCGTCCCCCACGACGAACAGCGTCCGATTCACTTCCCGTGCGCCGCTGCCCACGAAAAACTCTTCGGCAATAGCCGAGATCACCTTCCATTGTTCGGGCGAGGTGTCTTGCGCCTCATCGACAAGAATATGATCGACCCCGCCATCCAGCTTGTAGCGTACCCATGCGCTTGCTTCGCTGTCGCCCAGCAATGCTCCGGCCCGCCGGATCAGATCATCGAAATCCAGCCCATCGGTCGCGCTTTTCAGTGTATCCACTTCTTCGAGAATCGCTTTGGCGAAGACGATCATATGCTGCGACCGATCCGCTGCGCCCAGCGCCGTCAGTCGTGCCTGTAGCAATGTCAGTCGTTCCTGAAATCGCGCGATCCTGTCGGCAAGGTCGGGATGCGCTTCGACAAGTGCTTTGGTTGGAAACCCTTTCCCGATTTTCTTCGGCTCGCCCTTTTGGGTAAAGACCGCCAACGCGAGCGCTTGCATCCAGTCCCGCATGAGATCGCTTTGCAGCAACGGGGCCATATCGGTGGCCGCCTTCTGCTCCCGCGCTCCGCCATTGCGGAATGCCCCGGCCAACGCTTTCACATCGGCAATCGGCGTCCCGGTGAAGAACTCCGCAAGTGCCTTATCCTCGGTGTCCCCGACCTCGACGCCCAGTGCCGCCTGCATCGCTGCGATCAGGTCTGCTGCCGGTCCTTCAAACACTGTCCGCTTTTTTACGACTTCCGGGACCAGCTTGCGGATGCCGAATTCCTGCCCTTCATGGACCACCCGGTCCACCGCTTCGGCCAGTACCGGATCATCTCCCTCATTGGCCCGCGTCAGAACATGATCGAGTGCTTCGCTATGCAGGGCTTCGACTTCGGTATCATCAATTTGCGCGAAGTGGGGTGATAGCCCCGCCTCCAGCGGAAAGCGCCGTAACAGACTCTCGCAGAATGCATGGATCGTCTGGATTTTCAGCCCACCGGGTGTTTCCAGCGCCTGGGCAAATAACCGCCGCGCGCCTTTCAAATCCGCCGTTTTGCCTGCACCAAGTTTATGTAACTCCCCTTGAAGGGCGTCATCCTCCATCAATGCCCAGCTTCCAAGCTGCGCGAACAGCTTGTTTTGCATATTCGCGGCGGCGGCTTTCGTGAAGGTCAGGCACAGGATGCGCGACGGGTCCGGTGCGGCCCCTTCATATCCCAACAGCAGCCGGGCTACCCGGTCGATCAGCACTTTTGTCTTGCCCGACCCTGCATTGGCCGTCACCCATGCAGACGCTTGCGGGTCTGATGCTTCGCCCTGCGGGATGCCGGGATCGAGGGCTGCATCGGCGCTCATCGTTGCTCCTCCCATTCCCCAACCCGCGCGAGATGATCGTAATCCCCCTCCCAGATCACGGTTTCGGGCATCGCCTGCGATACATATTCCTGTTCCTCAATGGCATAGGAGGCCAGCAACATTGTCAGCCGTTCCAGCGCCTTGTCTACCAGTGCTTCCGGTTCCTCAATGGATACCTCTGCCCCCGGCGTCGCCCCGCCCATCAGCCTGATATATTCAAGGCCGCCCACGGGCCGTGCAGGTACATCGAAAGCCCCTTTGGCCACCATCGCCCCTTGTAGTGGCAATTGCTGTGCATACCCGACCTGCACCTGCTCGTTCGTCGGCCCGCTCGCCCCCTTGTAATCATAGACCGTGTAGGTTGCCGCTTCCGTCAGGTCGATCCGGTCCACCCGCGCGCGTAGGGTGAACGGCCCCAACCCCGGCACGTCGAATACAATCTCCCCATCAGCTTCCAACAGGATTGGCGTTTGCAACGCCTCCCGCCGCGCCGTTTCGCTATCCACGAACCACGGCCCCACCCGCTCGGCGCGGGCACGATAGAACGCCTGATAGCTTGGCCAGCCGTCGATGGTTTTCAAAGCCTCCCCGGCGATTTCATCAAACAATGCGTGCGGGTCTTCCACGGGCCAGGAATGCTGCGTCGCTTTCACGAACTCTTCCACGATGGAATGCATGATCTGCCCTCGCGTTCTGGTGTCCGGCTCCGGCACCAGCGAGGCGACTGGCTTCAACTTCAGCACATGCCTGGCATAGATCGCATAAGGATCGCGGATCAGCGTCTCCACTTCCGTTACTGACAGGCGTGTGGGGCGTGTAGCCACGGGTGGCGCAGCACGAGGGCGCTCGCAGGGTTTTGCCGCGCCATCCGGCTCGTCCATCCCCAGCGTCATCCGGTAAACCCGCGTCCCTTCCGCCTTCATTCGCGCAAGTGCCTCCGGCGCGTAGCCCTTGCCTTCTTCGGCCCCCAACAGCGTTATCATCCGCTGTAACCACCGTGACGGCACGGTTGGCGCACCATCGGCCTTGCGCGCACGGGTCAGGATTACGTCATCCGCAGAGAATGCCTGTTGAAAATCATGGGCTGACAGCCCCAACCGCCGCTCCAGTGAGGGCAGCCCAAAGGCTTGCCGCATTGCCCGGCTCATCCATGGGTCGGGGTCGGGCAAGCGCGGCCAGCTATTTTCGTTCAGCCCGCCGAGGATCATGCGGTCGGCCCGCTGTGTCCGTGCTTCCAACGTCCCGTAGATCGCCACGCGCGGATGCTGGCCATAGGGTGCGCGCGCGCTTTTGCCTGCCATCAAGCCGCCTAACAGCATCGGGATTGCGCCTGAATCCACGTCGCCCAATGCGTGGGCGTGTTCGGCCAGATCGTCCATAAAGGCCCGTGCGGCTTCGCCATTGGCTTGCGCCCACAGTGCCTCGTCGCCTTTGCCTGTTGCGGCCATCGCTTCTGCGGCCCTGCGTAGCAGCCCTATGGCCTCGCCAAAATCGACGTTCTTGCCGCGCAGCGCGTGGAACGGCTCCAGCACTGCCCGCAACCGCCCCAGCCATTCAAGGGTTGCTGTCGCTTCGTAATCCTTCAGAATCACCTCGATGGCATCAAGATCGGCTCCGGTCGGTTGGTGCTTTCGCCCATCAGCGCGTAGCGCCCACCGTTCGATCCACCGCACATGGCGCAGATGCTCTGCTGCCCCATAGCCCAGCTTGCAAAGGGGGTTTTTCAGTAACGCCAAAAACCGTACCGGATCACCGGACAAGACCTGCTCACCGCAGAACACCTCATCAGCCAACAATGACAGGAACAACCCCGGTGGCGTCAGGCCCAGTGGTACACCGCCTGAATCATCCGCCCGAATGCCCCAGCGTTGCAGCGCCGATGAAACCCGCCGCGACAGGTTCCTGTCTGTTGTTACCAGCGCGACATTCCGCCCTGGAGTTTCCAGCGTCTCGCGCATTGCCACGGCAATCGCCAGTGCTTCCTCCTGCGGCGTCTCCGTTTCGATCAGCGCCACGCCATCTAGGGCATCTGATGCTTCCGCCGCGATCTTTTCCCGCTCCGCCAGCCAGCTATCTGTCACCGGGGCAGGGCGCATTGCCACGCTCAGGAATCGCGCGCGCCGTCCGGCTTGCCCTGCCCAATCCGGCACATCGTCCCGTGACAATGCTCCTTCGCGCCCACCCAGCCGCTCCAGCAGCCTCGATAGCCCTGCCTGTGGATGATCCGGTTCGCCCTTCTGTTCGATCCCGTCGCGCAGGCTTTTGAATGTCGTGAAATCACTGTGTCGATCCACTCCCGGCAGGATCACGGCCCCTTGCGGCAGGTTTGCGACGGCCACCATCAGTTCCGCACTGATGCCCTTGCTGCCCGTGGACCCGGCCACGATTATCGGGTCTTTCGGTGGATTCTTCTGCCATAACGCAATCTGTCGTTCGATCACTGCCGCCCGCCGCGCGACCGGGTCCATCAACCCTCTCGCCTCAAGATGCGCGGGCCAAGCCTCGCGCAGGATATTCAGGAAAGTAAGCGTCTTTGACCAATGTTCCGCATGATCCTCTGGCGCAAGCTGGCGCAAATCGTCCAGCGACAACCGTTCCTCATGGGTCTGATCCAGTAATTGTGTCAGGTCGCCAGCCAGCGCCACCGCTGTCGCTTCCTGCACCAATTGCGGTGCAACCTCGGCCATTCCCCGCACCAGTCGCGTCAGCGCCAGCAACCGCTCGGTTGGATGAATCGCGGGTGGTAGATCCGCTCCAACTCCGTCCAGCGAATCAATATCACCCAGCGTCAAAACGCGCGGCGCGAGGATGGGCTTGCCCTCCGCTTCATCCACCAGCGCATCCGAGATCGTTCGCGCCCCGCGCCGGTTCGGCGCATAGATTGTCACCCGCGCCATTGCCAGCGGATCGTTTGCATCCAGCCGCTTGAAAAGCCCTTGCGCCAGCGCGATGCCGAATCCCGTACCCATCGGAATGTTGAAAACGCGCGGCCCGGTTTTCGGCTCGAACATTACCCCAGCGCCTCCTCGGCTTCGGTCAGGCCTTCCGGCGTTCCCACATCACACCATGCCCCCGGATGTAAAATTCCGAAAGCCCGACCTGCTGCAATGGCCCGGTCCCAAACCAGGTTCAACGAAAACGGCCCTTCGGGTACATCTTTGAAAAGGGCTGGGGAGAGGATTTGCGCCCCGGTGAAAACATAGGGGGCGGCGGGTGCATCGCCTCGCCGTATCAAAGATCCGAAGCCGGGGTCTTGCGTTGGATGCTGTAGCGAAAAATCTCCCGCCCGCGAATATCCCACCGCGCGCTCCACCGGCACCAGCATCAACAATGCATCCATAGCCCGCGCATCCCAGGCCTTCAGCAAAGGCGCAAACGCATCATCCCCGATCCAGATATTATCACTGTTCACCACCATGAATGGCTCAGGCCCAAGCAATGGCAGTGCCTTGTTCACCCCGCCCCCTGTCTCCAGCAACAGCTCGATTTCGTCTGAAAACACCACCTCCGGAGCCTTTCGCTCCACCAGATGTTCCCGCAGGATTTCTGGTCGGTAATGCAGGTTCACCACCGCCTCTTCGACCCCGATCTCCGTCAATCGATCCAGTGTCCGATCGATCAGGGGGCGTCCCAGCACTGGCACCATGGGTTTTGGACGATCCGCCGTCAGATGCCGCATCCGCGTTCCCATCCCCGCCGCCAGCACCATCGCTTTCATCGCGCGTACTCCGCTTTCATCCGCGCCAGTACATCATCATCCGGGGCAGGTACATGCCGCTCAATGAACCCGCGCAAACCGGATAAGTCGCGAATATCGCGCATCAGATGCGCCCAGACTCTTGGGATCATCGACAGGTAGCGGGGTTTGCTGTCCCGCACGCATAACCGCGCAAAAATTCCAACGATCTTCGCATTCCGCTGTGCGCCCAGGAGATCATACTCCCGCCGGAATGTTGATCCGTCCAGATCGCCGCGCCGTTCCAGAAACCGCGCGATCATCGCTTCGGCCAGCCCCGGCGATACGTCCCGCCGCGCATCTTCCAGCAACGACACCAGATCATAGGCCGGATGCCCGATCAGCGCGTCCTGATAATCCAGCAGCCCGACCCGTGCGTTGCCTTGTCTTTCCGGTAGCCACAATAAATTCTCTGCATGGTAGTCACGCAGGACCAGCGCCGAGCGATCCTCCGCTACCCCAGCCATTGCCTCATGCACCACGCCGGCCCATTCCGCGCGCATATCATCGGAAACCGTCATCCCCGCCGCTGGACACCACCAATCCGTCAGCAGCATTACCTCGCGTTCGAGAACTGCCATATCGTAGTTTGGCACTCGATCTGTTTCTTGCGTACCCAGCCCGTGCAGCAGGTCAACCGCCGCTGTATAAAGCGCCGACTCTTGCCCCGGATCAGCCTCACACAACCGCGCAAACAACCCTTCGCCGAGATTTTCCAGCAGCAGGAAACCATTCGCCTCATTCGCTGCAAGGATGTCCGGCGCACTCAATCCCCGCTGCCGCAGCATCTCTGTCACGGCCACAAAAGGCCGTACGTCTTCGCCTTTTGCGTAAGGTGCATCCATCGCGATATGTGGCCCGGTATGAAAGTAGCGTCGGTTGGAGGCATCCCCCGGCACCGCCGTCGCCTCGTCGAATCCTGCTTTCGCGAGAAAATCCGAAAGTTGCTTCTCCCGCGATTGCCCCAGCGCCGACAGAATTGCTGCGCTGCGTTCTCCCGATGCTGATACCTGCGCCTTTCGCCCCTCGCCATCAATTGCCATCTCGATCATCAGCGCATCCACGGGCCGTGAATCGCCCAGACGATCCGGCCATTCCACCAGCGTCACCGCCTCCTGAAACGCTTCATCCAGCCCCGTCTCCTCCAATTCTTCCGGCCCCGACATACGGTACAAATCGGCATGGACGTAGAATGTACTTTCCGTTTCGTAATGTGCGGTAAGGGTAAAGGTTGGGCTGGGAACCGGCTCGTTCGATTTCAGTGCTGTCTGGATAATCGCTCGCGCCAGCGTCGATTTTCCTGCTCCAAGATCGCCTTCCAGCAGCACACAATCCCCTGTTGTCAGCAGCGTTGAAAGCCGCATTCCCAGGGCGTCGGTTGCGCGGGCATCCGGCAAATGCAGCATCAGGGCTGGGGGCAAGGCCGTCATGTTATTCGGCGGCATGGGGCGGGGCCGACTCGCGCTCCTGATTTATTGCGGCGCGAACTGCGTCCGCATCGCAGAGAAACCGGCAGACAATTGCCTCGCGTGTTTCGCCTTCCCCGGTTTCGATGGCTATCCGCCCGCCTTGCCGTTCAACGAACTGCCGCACCAGTGTGATACCCAATTCTACCCTGCGCAGTTGTGGGATCGCATTGCTCAGATCGTTACGGCCAAATATGTCGCGAATAGACAATGGGATGATCGACTCGCGACACCCGATCCAGATGACGATGGAATCGCCCCGTCGCCGCACTCCGATTTCCACTGTATCGCCCGGCTCGGCTTCGTTGCGCAGGGCATTGGTCAATGTATGGATCACCTCACGGAATCGCGGTACATCGCCGGGCATGGTCCCGATCCCGTTCGGGCAATCAAGAACCACCCGTGCCCCGTTCCCTGAATGACGCCGGATGAACTCGGTGACAGAGGACAGCGTGGGGTTGATGTCGATGGCTTCGATGCAGAATTCGAAATAATCCGATTCCAGCATCGCCAGATCGATGATCCCGCCGATGAGCCCCCGCAGCTCGTTCGAGGCTTGCGAGATATTATCCACGAATTCGTGCTGACGATCGTTCAGCTTGCCCCGCATCTCCTGCCGCAACAAATCCGAGAAGCCGATGATCGTATTCAGCGGAATCTTCAACTCGTGTGATGCGCCATGGATGCTTTCGAGGAATTGGCCCTTGAGATCAGAAATTTCGTTCAGCTTTTCGTTCTTTTCGGTCAGCAGGCGTTCCTTATGGAAGGAATCTGTCGTGTCCTGAAAGGCGAACATTGTCGCCCCGTCGGGCAGGGGGGCCGAGGCCATCTGGATGACCGTCCCGTCCGTGCGCTCCAGTGTTTCGGTCCAGACTTCGCGATCTTCTCCCGCCGCTGAAACATGGCTGATGGCTTTTGCCCAGACCGCACGATTGCTGTAAAGATGCACACATTTACGGCTAAGTTCGGTGATGTGCAGATCCTTGATGTCGTCCTTTGGAATCTCCCAAAGCTCACGAAAAGCACGGTTTGCGATGCGGCATCGCCCGTCCAAACCAAAGACGACAACCCCTTCGGCCAACCGTGAGAACGTGGCGTGATATACTGCCGAGACTGTCGCGGCATCGCGGCGCATGGCATAGGTATCGGATACGTCCTCGAAAATCACCATAGTGCCGCCCATTGGATGCGGCTGTGCCAATACATGCAGGGTTCGCCCGTCAGGCAAGTGCCATTGTCGCTCCAGCGGATCATTAACATCCTTGCACTCGGCAATAAAATCATCACGCCATCCCCTGAAATCCCGCGCATGGGGCAGACGGTTCTTCTCACGCAGCATATCAAGAATTTCGCGTAAGGTGGGATGCCCTTCCAGCCATGCTGCATCCAGCGACCAGGTCTGGATGAACGCTTCATTGGCAAAGCTCAGGCGCATATCGGCATTGAAGACCGCTACCCCGCGATGCAGGCGATCAAGGGTTTCCTCGTTCGCGCGCATCTGTCGGACGAGAGCTTCGGTGGCTCCAACCTGTGCGCTGACATCGATGGCATAGCCAAACGTGCCGTCATTATAGGGAGTTTCGATAATCTGGAGCGTGCTTCGTGTTCCGTCAATAATCGTGGCGTGGCGGGTTTGTTCCTCTTTTCCCGACGTCCGCACTTTCTCGGCCAGCGCCCTGGTAACATCGGCTCCGTCACCGCTGAGGAGTTCAATCTGACAGGTCAGTACCGTATCGAGGCTGGGGGCTTCGACGCCTTCTACGTAGCGACGATTTACCCATTCGATCCGCCCGAAGGCATCGCGTTGCCAGGCATAGAACGGTGCATTGGCAAAGCCGTCTTCCAGCGTCCGTGCATGCGTCTCGGCGGCGAACAACCTGTCGCTGAGGCGGGGCAGATGTTCATGTGATCCCTTTGCATCAATCAGCGTCAGCAACGCCCGCGCGCCCAGGGTCACGCCAGAGATCACACGCCGTTGGTCTTCCTGCCCTGTGAAACTGCTCTCGAAAGGTTTGCCTTCTTCGATTAGGGCTTTTAGTTTCGTACCAAGATCCGC
Source organism: uncultured Neomegalonema sp. (assembly GCA_937957975.1). Classification (GTDB taxonomy): domain Bacteria; phylum Pseudomonadota; class Alphaproteobacteria; order Rhodobacterales; family Rhodobacteraceae; genus JAHDDY01. The sequence goes on along the minus strand of CALFFK010000057.1, from coordinate 5,200 downwards.
AGAGTTCTTGGCATTCACAAGGGCGTTGGCGACGGCATAGGGATCGCAAGGGTCTTCCAGCGTGTCGAGTACCCGCGCGTTGCCTGCTGTTACCTGCAACGCTGTGCCAGACCAGATTGCCGCCCCGTCTGCCCGGTCGAGCAGCAGGGCACTGAGGGCTTCTTCGGAACTCAGTCGTGCTTCGTCTGCCCGGATCAAAGTGGTTTCGAGTTTCTGATTTGCACCAATAGCGCGCACCGCATAAAGAATGCCACCAGTTCCGGCTACGGCCAGAAAAAGGCAGATTGCGCCCCAGTACGAGCTACTGATGTCGGCTATTCCGGCGGCATGTGCCGGTGATGCGCACAGCAGGGCGGGAACAGAACAAAGTGCTGTCCAGAGGGATGCGCGTCTGCGTGCCATGAGGTCCAAGTGTTGAAAAATGTTCAGCGTCAGGATAATCACTGAAACGATCCATTACCAGTCAAAACTGTCCGGATGGCTCAGGGGTGCAGGGCTGCCGTAGCGTCACCCGGCGGCATCAGAGAGGCTTGTTTCCAGCGGATTTCGACCATTGCTCCGGGCAGTGCTTCCTGACTGGGGCGCTGGTTCATCAGGGTTATCGTTGCCTCCCGCCGCTCCAAAAGGGTCTTGGCGATAAACAGCCCCAGTCCCATCCCTTCATAGCCGCCCTCGCGCCCCCGCTTTCCGCGTCGGGAAGTCACAAAAGGATCACCTGCCCGGTTCAGGACATCCGTTGGAAAGCCCGGTCCATCATCCTGAATCCTGATCGTGAGATGCTCTTCCGTCTCCATGATTTCGATCCACACCGTTGTAAGGGCGAAATCGACCGCATTCTGGATCACATTGCGCAGGGCATGGATAATCTCTGGTCTACGCGGAAAGTCAGGAGAGGGGGTATTCTTCCCCGACACGATCTCTCCGTCGATAAAATACTCGATCCGTTTGCCGCTGTCCTCATGTGGCCCTGCTGCTTCTTCCAGCACTGACAACAGGGGAGCGGTGCGAATATGCTCCATGTCTTCCCGCCGGATTCTCCCAAGCTGCGAGAGAATATCGCGGCAACGTGTCGTTTGGTCCCGGATCAGCGCCAGATCCTCCGCATCCAGTGCCCCTTTCTCCAGATCGCGTTCCATTTCCCGCGCGGTAAGGGCGATGGTGGCCAGTGGCGAGCCTAGCTCATGGGCGGCAGCCGCAGCCATGGTACCAAGCGCCGAGAGCCGCTGTTCCCGTGCCAGTGCAAGCTGTGTCGCCGCCAGTGCCTGGGACATCCCGAAGGCTTCATCCGCTACCCGCCGCACATAGATCGCGATGAATCCTACCCCGATGATGAGCGCACAGCCGATCCCCAGCAGATAATCATACGGCAGTTTCAACGGCCCGTTGACATGGTGATGCAATGGCAGATGTGCGAATTCGAGGATGAAGATCGACATCAGGGCAATACCCACCACGATCCGCGCATTGCTCCGGTTCAGTGCCGCTGCCGCAACGGTTGCGGGGGCGATGAACAACAGTGCGAAAGGATTTCCCAAGCCCCCGGTAAGCGCCAGCAATACGCCAAGTTGTCCCAGATCAAACAGCATCCACAGCAGTGCCCTGCGTTCGGATAGCCGGGCATTCGGGGCCATGGTCATTCGTGAAATGATATTGAACCATACCGAGATCAGGATCACCACGAGGCAGGCGACCATTGGCAAGTCATATCCCAGCCCATAGCGCGCCACCAGAATCGTCAATAATTGTCCGGTAATCGCGATCCAGCGCAAATTCTGTAACGTGCGCGCCCGCAGCCAATGCCGCTGGCGCATCCCAAGGGCGAAATGTTCACCGAGGGCCGCATCCTCTGCGCTCTGGGGCGTGTAGGGCATTGGCATCTCCTTGATCCTGTCAAAGATAACCTTCCATGTCCTGTCGTCCCGCGAAAGTGACGAGATGCCCCGTTGCCACTTATCCGGTATTTGCGATAGCGCATGAAGGGAGTTCAACCGTCCCGGAGATTCCCATGGCTCTGGCCACCCGCGCGCTTCTTGCCATTGGCGCATCCATCGCTGTTGCAGTTATCGGCGCTTCGTCCTTCTTTGCTATTGGCGGCAAGGCGCCTGGCGCGCGCGCATGTCCCGGTGGCCTGACCGGTGCCGACATTGGCGGTTCTTTCGCTCTTACGAGTCACAAGGGCGAGGCGATGACGGATCGGGACCTCGCTGGCTCGCCCAGCCTGCTCTATTTCGGCTACGCCACGTGCCCCGATGTTTGCCCCACCGATCTTGCTGATGTGGCGGCGGCAGCGGATATTGTTGCCGAAAAGATTGGTATGTCCGTGAACCCTGTCTTTGTCACGATCGACCCCAAGCGGGATACCGTTGAAGCCCTTGGCGAATATGTTCCGTATTTCCACGATTCAATGATTGGTCTTACCGGCTCACAGGATGCCATTGCGGCGGCGGCAAAAAAATACCGCGTCTACTACGCCGAGCGCCCGGATGCTGATTTTCCCGACGGGTATTCCATGGATCATTCCGCGTATATTTACCTGCTTGGTAAAGACGCTGAGTTCATCACTTATTTCAAGCATGGCGATGCGCCCGAATACATCGCTGAAGGCGTTGCCTGTCATATCGGCTCCTGACGTTCGTTGTCATGTCTGCGTAGTTTCGTGCGTGCGGGCGGGTGGCAGTGAAGCTTCTAACTGCCTTGCCATTTCGCAACTCGATTACAGAATCCGTGGTTCTGCGTTCTCTGAGCGTGCCCGTGTGCCGCCGACGGGACTGTGGAGTGCACTCCCTTTCAGGGTGCAACCATTTCAACAAAGGCATATTGAGTAAAGCAAGTTCCGTACATCAATACGCGAACGCAGAGCAACTCCCTGCCCGCCTGAACTCAGGCGGGACCGCGCGTATGTGTCTGCCGATAGACACCAATTGTGTTACTCGATCGTTGCTACCAGAGCTTTGGGGCGCAATTCGGCGAGGACGAGTGAAATCTTGGCAATTCCCGCCTTGAACCGCGCCAGATCTGCTCCCGCAAGACTGTGAATCGGGCCAAAATCCCCAATGGCCATGGGATTAATTCGCTTGCCGTTCTCCAGAACCTCGAAATGCAGATGTGGGCCTGTCGAGCGGCCTGTACTGCCTACGTAGCCGATTACATCACCCTGTTTGACGCTCATTCCTGAGCGCAGGTCTTTTGCGTAGCGGGACATATGGGCGTATGCCGTCTTATATGTCCCCGTATGACGAATGCGGATGTACTTGCCATAGCCGCCACGCCGTCCGAGATATTCGACGACCCCGTTGCCTGCGGCAACGATGGGCGTACCACGGGCCGCCCTGAAATCGACGCCCTTGTGCATTTTACGATAGCCGTCGATCGGATGGCGGCGCATGCCGAAATTGGAACTGATGCGAGCATAAGCCAAAGGCGTACGCATCAGGGCGCGCTTGTTCGTTTTGCCATCGCGATCAAAATACTCGAAGGTATCTGGCCCAGTTTGCGCCCGAAACAGTGCCATCTGCCGTCCCTGATTCTCAATCATCGCATAGACGATATCGCCGTAATCACCGTTCTCTTTCTTATCGAACAGAACTTCAAAGCGATCTCCGGCACGCAAGTCACGTTCAAAATCCACAAGATAGCGGAAGATGTCGGTCAGGGTGGTCGCTTCACCCGGCGTCATTCCCGCCGTGTCTGCTGCTTCGTAGAGCGATGACGTCACAACACCCTTCAGGAAAACACGCTCTGGTTCGTTTCTGCCCAGTAAGTGACCATCAAGCGCTTCGCTAGTCGTCACAGGTCGGAACGTTGCTTCCTGTGTCTCCTGATCAATGGCTACGTCAGCCCAAAGTTCAGGTTTGTCACTGTCCCACAGAAGTTCGATGGTTCGTTTTTCTTCTTCGGTGGCTGCATCAAATCGCAGTCGTATGCCGATCAGTTTGTTCGTGCCGAGTTTACGGTTTGGCTTGAAAGCAAGGTCAATCCGATCATCCGTAGCCAATACTTCAGAGATTGAGTCGGCACGTAGGGTCACGAGCGTGGCAAGCTTGTCATCGTCATTGACATGAAATCTGTCGAGCAATTCCTCCAACGTTTCTCCGCCAACTGCCCGAACAGTCTCGATCTGGTAGGCTTGCTCGATTGGCTCTGGATTACTCCGTGTGTCTATCAGAGCTGAATGATCGCGTTGATTGTGTGACGTGAGTTTCGGCGGGATGATTGCGAGCGATGCGGTATCGGGCATTCTTGGAGAGATATAGTCGCCCGGAAAATGACCCACTGCATTGGGCGCACCAAGGCTCGCCAGTTGCAAAGCCGCCGCTGGCTCTGCAGGCAGTTTGTTGGCGATTCCGTCGGCCCCGAACAGACTATCGGTATCAGGGGCGATATCGGGCAGGGGTCTTGCTTCGAATTTTGGATGTGCCGTCTTTATGGCAGCGCGGATCATCGCATCGGGATCATCAAGAAACGGAAGCGCTTCGTTCATGCTAGCTTCGGCAAGGGTGGCCGGTTCAGTGAGTTGTGCCGCTGTCCCTATGGTGGCGGGTGCGATCCGTTCGGCCCGAACCGGATGCGCTGTGCCTGAATCAACATCCTCGTTATCAATAAGCGTCTGCTTTGAGATCGCGGGTCCGTAATTGGAGTGACTTGACGTGACGACCGATGAGACAAAGCCCATAATGCAAACGGCCATGATGGCGGGGCGTCCGAGGAGTAAGCGACGCGCGATCATGCGTCGGGCTTGGCTGTCCGTGGGCGGCACGTAAAGCGTCATGCGGCGGGCTCCGGGAGTTTAAAGACCAATATCCGTTTCGGCGTACCCTTCACCTTCTTATGGTGACGGGCATAGATTTATTAAAATTAAGTGCACAAGAAAAATGCCGGTATCGGGACTTGCTGTCAACAGACGTTTTTATTTTATATTTCAATGTGTTAGTGGAATTCTCTCAAATATGGCTCCCTGGTGGAGTCGGGCTTGGTGAAAAAGTTGAAAAAGATCATTTTAAAGGTTTGACAGGATCAGATTCGTTCGGTACATACCGCCTCCTTGCCGGAAGACATCTGGCGCTGCTCTTTGATAATATATAGATACCATGAAGGGATATGTGGGTGGCTTGGCTACTGTGAGGTAGTTGGGGTTTATTGCACGCACGTATCTTTTTGGCGGAGTTATGGATATTTCTGGTGTGCCCTGGTTGGGTGTTCA
>CALFFK010000056.1 GCA_937957975.1 uncultured Neomegalonema sp. | reverse complement strand
CCGAGTCCAAGAGCTACGGCAAGCGCGGCGTAGAGGATATTCATGCTGGATTTTCCATGCGGATATTAGATTTCCACAACCTTGCCATCCAGTCGTAAAGAACGGGTTCCTTCTATCCGGCGTAGGCCACCGCACGTTCTTCGTCGCTCAGAACGCGTGGCTCCGCGATGCAGCGTCCCGTTGCCGCATCGAAGAACGGCGTCTGCCGCCATTTTCCGTTCAACCGCGACCGCAGGGTATTGCGTATCGTGCGATACATCAGCCGCATCATGCTGCCCCGATTCTCTGGCACAGGCCCAGTCGCTTGGTCGGCCTTGTAGTGCAGCAGGATTGGTCCCAGGACATCCGATGAAGCATCAAGATTCGCTGTTGAAAACCCCGCAAAGGACAGCTTGGGCGTTCTCATCGTGTTGCAGATCGGCGTATCGCAACACCGCGCGTACCAGCGATAGAGACCCCTACCCGCCAGTTGCAGCACCGCAAGCTGATCCCGACCTTCCAGAATCTCCACCTGCCACGGCAGCGTCTGATACAAGTCCGTCCCGCCACTCGGATCGAGGATACGCGCCTCTTGCCCCAGATGCCGTGCGAAGGCGCGGCAATCGACACAATAACAGACCGCATGGTTTCCCGTCTGCTCCGAAGCATCTCTGATGACGGCCCTGAAGCTCCCGCAAGCGCATGAAACAGCAATATCCTGACCCATGATCTTTCCCTCCGCAATGCGTCGATCTCGATAGCAATACATCGGATCAACGATATAATGATTTCCGCATATCGTGATTGCGTCCGTTTTTACATCCTGCTAAGGGAGCAATTATGACGAGGGTGCGCCCTCCCCAACCTCATCGAACAGGATGCCCCAAATGGACGCACCGTCGCACAACGACTACGCCATCGCCGATATCGGCCTTGCAGAATTTGGTCGCAAGGAAATTGACATTGCCGAAACCGAAATGCCAGGCCTCATGGCCTGCCGTGAAGAATTCGGGAAAGACAAGCCACTCAAGGGTGCGCGGATCACCGGCTCGCTGCACATGACGATCCAGACCGCCGTGCTGATCGAAACGCTAGCCGAGCTTGGCGCAGACATCCGCTGGGCGACCTGCAATATCTTCTCGACACAGGATCATGCCGCTGCGGCCATCGCCGCCGGTGGTACCCCGGTCTACGCCATCAAGGGCGAGAGCCTTGAAGATTACTGGCTCTATGTCGATAAAATTTTCGATTGGCCTGTCACCGCCGAAAACCCCGAAGGTACGCCAAACCTGATTCTCGACGATGGCGGCGACGCCACGATGTACATCATCCTCGGCGCAAAGCTTGAGGCCGGTGAGGACATCATTCCAAACCCTGAAAACGAGGAAGAGGAAGTCGTCAAAAAGCAGATCTACGCCCGCCATAAACAATCGCCCGGCTGGTTCACAAAGCGCCGCGATGCGATCATGGGTGTTTCTGAAGAAACCACGACCGGCGTTCACCGCCTCTACGTTCTGGCCAAAAAGGGTGAGTTGCCCTTCCCCGCCATCAACGTGAACGACAGCGTCACCAAGTCAAAATTCGACAACCTCTATGGTTGCCGCGAGTCACTGGTTGACGGCATCCGCCGCGCGACCGACGTGATGATGGGCGGCAAGGTTGCCGTCGTCTGTGGCTTTGGCGATGTGGGTAAAGGTTCTGCCGAATCCCTCCGCTCGCAAGGCGCGCGCGTCATGGTCACGGAAATTGACCCCATCTGCGCCCTTCAGGCTGCGATGCTTGGTTATGAAGTCACCACGATGGACAAGGCCGCCAACAAGGGTGACATCTTCGTCACCACGACCGGCAACAAGGACGTCATCACCGTTGACCACATGCGCGAGATGAAAGACCGGGCCATCGTGTGTAACATTGGCCACTTCGACTCCGAAATTCAGGTCGCTGGCCTGAAAAATATGAAGTGGAACAACATCAAGCCACAGGTTGACGAAATCGAATTCCCTGACGGCAAGAAAATGATTCTTCTCGCTGAAGGCCGTCTCGTGAACCTCGCCTGTGCGACGGGCCACCCCTCCTTCGTCATGTCAGCGTCCTTTACCAATCAGGTGCTGGCACAGATCGAGCTGTATAAGAACAACGACCAGTACGAGAACGACGTCTATGTTCTGCCAAAGCATCTCGATGAGAAAGTCGCGACCCTGCACCTCGAAAAGCTTGGCGTCGAACTGACCAAGCTGTCGAGCGAGCAAGCCGATTACATCGGTGTACCGGAGCAGGGTCCGTTCAAGCCAGACCACTACCGCTACTAAGCCGTTATACGGTCCCGGATGTAAGTCCGGGGCCGTCATTCATGTAGTGACGAAACATTTTACGAAGGCCCGCGCCATGACCCGCAAAGATTATCTCTTTACGTCCGAATCTGTCTCTGAAGGCCACCCTGACAAGGTGTCTGATGCCATTTCGGATTCCATAGTCGATCTGTTCATCGCCGCAGAGCCAGAAGCGCGCGTAGCGGTCGAAACGCTCTGCACAACCAATAATGTGGTCATTGCGGGCGAAGTACGCGGCTCCGTCACGAAAGACCAGATGGTTGCGGCTGCGCGCAAAACAATCAGGGAAATCGGCTACGAGCAAAAAGGTTTTCATTGGGATCATTGCGAAGTGCAGTGCTTCGTCCATGGCCAGTCAGCCCACATCGCGCAGGGCGTCGATGCCGGGACGGGCCTTCACAAGGAAGAAGGTGCAGGCGACCAGGGTATCATGTTCGGCTATGCATGTGACGAAACAGACGTGCTGATGCCCGCGCCACTCCACTATTCGCATAAGATTCTCGAACTGATGGCCGCCGCGCGCCACTCCGGTGAAGCACCGCAACTGGAACCCGATTCCAAATCGCAGGTTACGGTCGAATACCGCGACGGAAAACCCGTTCGCGCCCATACCATCGTGATCTCGACCCAGCACGCCGACGGACTTTCGTCTGCTGACATCAAGGACATTGTGGCTCCCTATGCCGAAAAGGCCCTGCCCAACGGCTGGATTGATGCGAATACCGTCTGGCACGTCAACCCGACCGGTCAATTCGTCATTGGTGGACCCGATGGCGATGCGGGCCTTACAGGCCGTAAGATTATCGTGGATACCTATGGTGGCGCAGCGCCCCATGGCGGTGGTGCGTTTTCGGGCAAAGACCCAACCAAGGTTGACCGCTCGGCGGCCTATGCGTCCCGTTATGTAGCCAAGAACGTGGTTGCGGCCGGTCTGGCCTCACGTTGCTGCGTTCAGCTCGCCTACGCCATTGGCGTTGCACAGCCATTGTCGATCTATGTCGATACCTACGGCACGAGCGAAATCCACGCTTCCGTCATCGAGGACGCGATCCGCAAAAGCATCGACCTGACCCCGCGCGGCATCCGCGAGACACTGGGCCTCAACCGCCCCATCTACCGCCGCACCGCCGCCTACGGCCATTTTGGCCGCACCCCTGAAGACGATGGCGGTTTCTCATGGGAAAAAACCGATCTGGCAGAAAAGCTGAAAAGCAACGTCGGATAGTCGAACACAGACGCTTGGCTGTAATGACAACCGCCGACGCGAAACCCGCGTCGGCGGACTCATGTTCAGCCGATTTCCTGTTTCAATGAAGAGGGGGCATTGCATGTCCAAACCTACAAATGACGTCATCGGCGTTGGCGCCGCCATCGTGGACATCATCGCGCGCGTGGACGATGCTGTGCTTGAGGAACAAGGGCTTTCCAAGGGCGCAATGACGCTGGTGGATGAGGCCGGATCATCGTCGATCTATGACGCTTTGGGTGAAACCCTCGAACGCTCCGGCGGATCGGTCGCAAATACAATTGCCGCACTCGGAGCATTAGGGCGCAGTGTGGCATTTATCGGCAAGCGCCGGGATGATGAATTCGGCACCATCTTTGCCCATGACATCCGCGCCACAGGAACGGCTTTTGATGCCCCTGCCGCCGCCTCCGGCGAGGCAACCGCGCGCTGTCTTGTGATGGTAACGCCAGATGCAGAACGCACGATGGCGACCTATCTTGGCGTATCGGGTGATCTGGGGCCGGACGATATTGATATCGACACTGTTTCCGGCGGCGGGATTCTCTATCTTGAAGGTTATCTCTGGGACAAACCCGCCGCGAAGGACGCTTTCCGCCGCGCCAGCGAGATTGCCCATAAAGCAGGACGCAAGGTCGCCCTCAGCCTTTCCGATCCCTTCTGCGTTGATCGCCACCGCGACAGCTTTCGTGAGATCGTAGCGGGCGATATTGACATCCTTTTCGCAAACGAGGCCGAGCTGCTCTCGCTTTATGAAACCGAAGATTTCAACGCCGCCATCGACGCCGTAGCGAAGGATGTTGCTGTCGCCGCCATCACACGCGGGCCAGATGGTGCTGTGATCGTATCGGGCAGCGAGCGGATCACTGTCCCGGCGCAGCCCGTTGCCACATTGGTCGATACCACTGGTGCAGGCGATCTGTTCGCAGCCGGGTTCCTGAACGGTCTGGCAACCGATCAACCGCTCGAAATATGCGGGCAGATGGGATGTGCAGCGGCCAATGTCGTTATCCAGGTTCTTGGCGCACGTTGCACCGACGACCTCAAGGCAAAATTCAGCGCCGAGGGCTGGAGCTGACCGACAACGCTTGACGGATTACGACCAGAAGGCACTTCTAATGGAGTGCCTTTTTTCATGGAGCCATGCCATGCCCCTGACTGATACCGATCATCGCTTTCTGCGCATCGCTTATGACGAAGCGAAAGCCGGGTTCGACGAGGGCGGCTGCCCCATCGGCTCGGTCATCGCGCGGGGCGAAACCCTTGTCGCACAAGGCCGAAACCAGAGGGTTCAGCAAGGCGACCCCATCGCCCATGGAGAGATGGATGCCCTGCGCAAGGCCGGGCGGCAGAAAACCTATCGCGATACCACGCTCTACACATCGCTATCGCCCTGTATGATGTGTTCCGGCACTATCGTGCAATTCGGCATTCCCCGTGTCGTGATCGCAGAAAACACCACATTCGGCGGTAACGAGGATTTCCTGCGCGAGCGGGGCGTCGAAGTGATCGTTGCCGATGATCCCGATTGTATTGCCCTTATGCAGCGGTTCATCAGGGAACGCCCTGAACTCTGGGCCGAAGACATCGCCGATGACTGAAAAACCCCGCATCCCTTATGATCCACTACATTGCGACGGCTCCAACGGCACACTCGCGAACCCGGCGTCACCCGATGGGCGGATCACACCAGAGGAACGCCATACGATCCCGCCCCGTGAAGGCCGCGCTGTGCATCTGAACAAAGGCGAACGCCTGTTCATCCTCAATGAAAAGGGGCATCAGGTCTGCGATTTCTTTGCCTTGCTTCCCGATGCCCCTGCCGAAATGTTGTCGATGGAACACACACGCACCGCGTTGGGCCGCGTCTATGTGGGTAAGGGTGATACGCTCGTCACAAACCGTCGTCGGCCCTTGATCGAAATCGCCGAAGACACATCATCCGGTGTCCATGACATCCTCATCGCGTGCTGCGATCAGCCGCGCTACACCCAGCTTGGGCATGAAGGGTATCACGACAATTGCGCCGATAATTTCCGTATGGCGCTGCATGCCATCGGCGTTGCTCCGGTCCATGTTCCCTCGCCCTTCAATATCTGGATGAATATCCCGGTCGCACAGGATGGAGTCTTTCAATGGACCCCTCCTGCCTCAAAGGCGGGCGACCATATCGCGCTGGAAGCGAAAGAATCCTGCATCTGCATCATGTCTGCCTGCCCACAAGACATGACCCCGGTTAACGGTGTCGATACACAGCCCGCCCATTTGATTTTCTGGATCGAAAAAGGAACAGGCGCGACAGAGTAAGGAATTGGTAACGCCCGTTCACGGGACTGCGCTGTATGTTTATTTCTCTCTGCCAGAAAGAGCCACAAGTCTTCCATTAACGAAGCAGTCGGGAAAGCCGATAGGTTTCGTCCATACCGGCGGGGAGGAGAACCTCCCTGTGCATTACTCAAGGAAGACATCCCATGAATCCTTTAGCATTCACCGTTGCAGCCGCCCTTGCAGTCTCCGCCACGGCTTTTTCCGCTTCTGCCAACGAGCGTACATACGATGTCACCATCCAGAACCTGACCACCGGCCAGCCTTTGTCGCCGGGGGTGGCCGTGACTCATGCATCGAATATCTATCTCTTCCGGCCCGGTCAGCGCACCAATCCGGGCATAGCTACACTCGCTAAAAGCGGTATGCCCGGTGATGCCATTGCTGCACTGAACCGCTTCAGGGGCAGGGGTGTTACAGACGTTGTGATGGCCGATAAGCCCATCATGGTTCGGGGAAGCGGCAAATCCACCTCCGAGAGCTTTACAATCCGGGCAAAAGACGGGGATGTTCTGTCATGGGCGCGGATGCTGATCTGCACGAATGACGGGATCGTTGGAACCGACAGCATCCCCCTGAATGGTCAGCCGGTTACAGTGCGCGCCTTCTCATACGATGCCGGGGCCGAGATCAATGACGAACGCAGCAGTTCGATTGTTGATGCCTGTGGCAAGCTTGGCCCTGTCGCACTCGCAGAAGATGGCGATAATGATACGCTCCCCACTGATGGAAACATAACACGTCGACATCCCAATATCCGTGGCGGAGGCGCTCTGGGTCGTGAACATGCCTGGAATGGCCCGACGGCACTTGTGACGATTACTCCGCGTGGCGGTGGCGGTGGTCAATACACCTATTCACGTCTGCAAAAATAAAAGCAGAAAAGAGCCGGTGCGTTCCTGTCAATTCAAGGCAGTGAACGCTCCGGTTATCCCAACCACCGCTTGCGCCGCCGATAGGAGCGCACATTGCGATAGGATTTACGCCCTTCTTCGGACATTCCGAGATAGAATTCTTTCACATCCGGGTTTTCACGCAAATCAGCGGCAGGGCCATCCATCACCACCCGGCCCGATTCAAGGATGTAGCCGTAGTGGGCGAAACGCAGGGCCACGTTGGTGTTCTGTTCAGCGAGAAGGAACGTCACGTTCTCTTTCTCATTGAGATCTTTCACGATACCAAAAATTTCTTCGACGAGTTGTGGCGCAAGGCCCATGGATGGCTCATCCAGCAGAACGGTTTCCGGGCGTGACATGAGTGCGCGCCCGATGGCGCACATCTGTTGTTCACCACCAGAAGTATAACCCGCCTGAGACTTTCGACGGTCGCGTAGCCGGGGGAAGTAATTATAGACCATCTCCAGGTCGTCCCGAACCTTTGCGCTTCCGTCTCGCCGGGTATAAGCGCCAGTCATCAGGTTTTCCTCGATGGTCAGGTGTTCGAAGCAGTGACGGCCTTCCATCACCTGAATCACGCCTTTTTTAACGAGGTCGGCGGGCATCAGTTCGGTAGTCTTTTCATTGCGATAGTGGATCGACCCTTTCGTAACCTCACCACGTTCGGAATGCAGGAGATTAGAGATCGCTTTCAGGGTTGTTGTCTTGCCGGCTCCATTGCCACCAAGCAGTGCCGTAATCCCGCCTTTTGGAACCGACAGGCTAACGCCTTTCAGCACAAGGATAACGTGATTGTAGATTACCTCGATATTACTCACTACGAGCAAATCATCTTCGGCGAGGGGTGCTGCATCCGTCTGAAGGGTCGCTTCGGTCATGGTCATCTCCGATAACCCCTCCCCCGCAAATGGGGGAGGGATGGAAGAGTGGTCTCAGAGAGCTTCCGCTGCCTTGAGCAACTCACCAAGGCGCGCCTTGATCGCCTCGATCTCGGACATGATGTCGTCCTTGGACATGGAGGCCATTACACCGTCATCGGCGCACTCACGCGGAGTGATGCCGCTTTCCTTGGCAAAAGCGGTAGAGTCTGCATTAATCAGCGCGCCGATCACATCCATATCGCTTTCGGAATAGCTGCTGATTTCCTTCCATTCACCAGCCTTGGCATCCCACTGATTGACCGAGGCGAGGCCAGGGCCACCGTGGTTCGCACAAGACACACTGAAGGATGGTCCGAAATTCGGCAGGCCAAGATCCGCCATCTTCCCTTCCGTAATCTCCAACGCCTCCATCCCGTCACGCATCATCGCCGGGGTGATCTTCGCTGTGTCGTGTATTTTCTGCGCATTTTTTGCCGCTTCGACAGCCAGCATCGCGGCGTACATGCCCCGATTATAGAGGACTGTGCCTTTCTGATCGCCAGCGCCAGTCGCATCACCCTTGGAATAGACGTATTTTTCGAGGTCGTCATAGACAGGGTAATCATCTCCAACACCATGGAAGTTGATCGCCTTGTAGCCATCGGCCTTGTCACCCACCGGGCGCACATCGTTTTCAGAGCCGGACCACCACACGCCGATAAAGTTCTCCATCGGATAGCGGATGTTTGCTGCTTCCTGAATGGCCGTCGCGTTCATCACGCCCCAACCCCACATCGTCACAAAATCCGGTTTTTCACGGCGAATTTGCAACCACTGGGATTTTTGCTCCTGACCGGGGTGATCCACGGGCAGCAGGGTCAGCTTGAAGCCATGCTTTTTTGACAGTTCTTCAAGCGTACGGATCGGCTCCTTGCCATAAGCGGAGTTGTGATAGACGAGTGCGAGGGTCTTGCCCTTGATGTCGCCGTCATTGACGTCGAGCAAGTGGTTTACCACTGCGGATGCGCCGTTCCAGTAGTTGGCCGGATAGTTGAAGACGGTATTGAACACCGCGCCATTCGCCGCCGAAGTACGCCCATAGCCCATCGTATGCAGTGGAATGCCATCAGCGGCGGATTTGGGAATAAGCTGGTAGGTTATGCCGGTCGAAAGCGGTTGATAGACCAGCGCGCCCTGCCCCTTTGTGGACTCATAGCACTCCACACCTTTTTCGGTGTTGTAGCCGGTCTCGCATTCGATGACCTTGATCCTCTCGCCACCGATACCGCCATCACGGGCATTGATGAGCTTGAAGTAATCTTCATAGCCATCAGCGAAAGGAATGCCATTCGCCGCATAGGGGCCGGTGCGATAGCTGAGCGAGGGGAACACAAGATCGGCAAGGGCGGGTGTGGCGGCGAAAGGCGCGGCCATTGCAGCGACCAGCGTCATCGCCGTGAGTGTCTTGAGTTTCATGAGTCTCTCCCTGAGTTACGTTTTTGATTTGTCGAAGGTCGATGCGAGACCCATCAGACAGTACCGCATCGAATAAAGTATCCTGCTTCCTAGTGCGGGAACGGCCAGAGGCGGAGCTTCTCCTTGATTATCCGCCAAAGCTGCGCAAGGCCGTGGGGTTCGAGGATCAGGAATACGATGATGAGCGCGCCAACGATGGCAAACTCCAAATGGGTCGCGATGTCCGTGGGCCAGCCAAGAGTACCAACCAGCACGTTTTTCAGCAGCACGGGCAGTAGCACCATAAACGCAGCCCCTGCGAACGATCCGAAGATCGACCCCAATCCCCCGATAATAATCATAAAGAGGACCAGGAAGGATTTCTGGATACCAAACACCTCGCCCACTTCCACCGCGCCAAGATAGACGGCAAACAACAGCGCGCCTGCAACCCCGATATAGAAGGATGAAATGCCAAAGGCTGTCAGTTTTGCCTTCAGCGGGTTCACACCGATGATCTCGGCGGCAATATCCATATCACGAATTGCCATCCAGCTTCGCCCCAGATGCCCACGCGTCAAATTGCGGGCAACGATGGCGAGAATTACAACGAGGACAAGGCAGAAAAGATAGGTGACGGGTGCGGAGGTCTCGGCCCCGGTGATCCTGTAACCAAAGATCGTACGCTCTGGCGCGGTGATCTGGCCCGATGCCGAGTAATTGTAAAACCACGCAACCTTGTTGAACAACCAGACAAGAAAGAACTGCGCGGCCAGCGTGGCCACTGCGAGATAGAAGCCCTTGATCCTGAGTGACGGAAGCCCGAACAGCATCCCGACAAGTGCCGTAATGACGCCCGAAAGCAGGACGCAGAACATGATGTTCAAATCCGGGAAGCCAGTCATCAGTTTGTAGCAGGAATAGGCTCCCACCGCCATGAATCCGCCGGTTCCCAATGATACCTGCCCGCAATACCCCGTCAAAATGTTCAGGCCGATGGCCGCGATGGCATAAATCAGGAACGGCAGCAAAACTGCATTCAGCCAGTAATCATTGATGATGAACGGCACCACACAGAACGCGATGAGCAGAACGACGTAATAGCGTATCCGGTCGAACCAGATTGGAAATGTCTGTCCGTCCGCCCGGTAGGTTGTCTTGAAGTCGCCGACTTCGCGATAAATCATGTCGCCGCCCTCCGTTTAATTGCCAACCTGGTATCAGACCCGCTCAATGATCTTCTCCCCAAACAAACCCTGTGGGCGGAAGATCAGGAAGATCAGCGCCAGCATATAGGCAAACCAGTTCTCCGTGGCCCCGCCAAGGAATGGCGCACCGATGAGGAATTCAAACATCTTCTCGCCTACACCAATGATGAGGCCACCAATGATCGCGCCGGGGATCGAGGTAAAGCCGCCGAGCATCAGAACCGGAAGCGCCTTCAACGCAATCAGGGACAGCGAGAACTGCACCCCCGATTTCGCACCCCACATTACTCCCGCAACCAGCGCCACAAACCCGGCAATGGACCAGACAATCACCCAGATTGTACGGAGTGAGATACCAACCGACAGCGCCGCCTGATGGTCATCCGCCACTGCGCGCAGGGCGCGACCTGTCTTGGTATATTGCGAAAACAGCACAAGCGACGTCACCAACGCAACCGCGATCAGCGTCGCGACAATATCCAGCGTGTCGAGATAAAACCCGTAGAAATCCTCGCCACCGAGAAAGGCAGTGTTTTCTTCAACCCAGGCATTGCCGCCCTGCGGCAGCCCGATTTCGATGCGCTTTACATCCGCGCCCCACATCAGCTCGCCAAAGCCTTCCATGAAATAGGCGAGGCCGATGGTGGCCATGAACAGGATAATCGGTTCCTGGTTGACGAGGTGCTTCAGCACCAGTTTCTCCACCAGGATGGCAAAGACGATCATCACAACAAGCGCCAGCACAAGCCCCAGCAATGCCGGAACATGCCAACCGAAATGATGCACATCAGTGCCAAGAACGACGTTGATGATATGGGCGAATGGAATCTGACCCGTCTGAATGCCCACCAGCGTTTGCGCCGCAAACAGGGCCATGACCCCTTGCGCATAATTAAAGATGCCTGACGCCTTGAAGATCAGTACGAAACCGAGGGCAACAAGGGAATACATCACCCCTGCCATCAGTCCGTTCAACAGAACTTCGACACCGTACCAGAATTCAGCGGGCATGGGCGATCTCCGAAACCAGATGCGTCATCGGATCAATCATGGGCCACCCCCAGATAGGCCGCGATGACCTTCTCATTCTTCCGCACTTCATCGGGCGTACCGTCACCGATTTTGGCACCATAATCCATCACGACGACCCGGTCGGAAATATCCATGACGACGCCCATGTCGTGCTCAATCAGGGCAATGGTCGTTCCGAACTCGTCGTTTACGTCGAGGATAAAGCGGCTCATATCCTCCTTTTCCTCGACATTCATCCCTGCCATCGGTTCATCCAGCAGCAAGAGCGAGGGGTCCGACGCCAGCGCCCGCCCTAATTCGACACGCTTTTGCAGTCCATAGGGAAGACTGCCCACCGGCGTCTTGCGGATGGTCTGGATCTCCAAAAAGTCGATGATTTTCTCGACACGCTCGCGGTTCGCGATTTCTTCGCTCTCTGCCGGACCTTTCCAAAACGCCTGTGACGCGATGGAAGTATTCATATGGATCAGACGGCCCGTCATAATATTGTCGAGCGTAGACATTCCCTTGAAAAGGGCGATGTTCTGGAAAGTGCGCGCGATGCCTTGTCGGGCAATCTGATACGGTTTCATCGGGCCGCGCTTTTCGCCCCGGAACCAGACTTCTCCCTCCTGAGGATGGTAGAAGCCATTGATGACATTGAGCATCGACGACTTACCGGCCCCGTTCGGGCCAATAATCGCGCGAACTTCACCTTCACGAATATCAAAGGAAATATCCT
Source organism: uncultured Neomegalonema sp. (assembly GCA_937957975.1). GTDB lineage: Bacteria > Pseudomonadota > Alphaproteobacteria > Rhodobacterales > Rhodobacteraceae > JAHDDY01. Next base: position 46,501 of record CALFFK010000056.1, on the reverse strand, counting down.
TGATCGCCGTTACCCCACCAAACCGCAGGGTGATATTCTTCATCTCCATCACCACGCCGCCGATCTTGCGACCATCGGGAGTGGTGTAGGTGTCTTCTTGCATTACAGGATGGGTCATTCGGCAGCCATCTTCTGGGCATCGGGGGTAACGACCGCCGCATCACGGATTTCGAGGGTGGCCTTGATCGCGCCCTTGCGGCCATCCTCATACGTCACTTCGGTTTCGATATAAACGCTGTCCGAGCCGTCATAGAGCGCGGTCATCAAAGGCTCATACTTCTCAGCGATGATCCGGCGGCGCACTTTGCGTGTGCGGGTCAACTCGCCGTCATCGGCATCAAGTTCCTTGTGTAGCACGAGGAAACGGCGCACCTGACAATGGGACAGCAGGGCATCCTCGGCAATGGAACGGTTGGCTTCTTCCACATGCTCCTGCACAGCGGCATAGACGCGGGGATGCCCTGCCAGTTCCTGATAGGATGCATAAGCGATATTGTTACGCTCGGCCCAGTTCCCGACCGCCGTGAGGTCGATATTGATAAAGGCCGTGCAGTAATCGCGCTCATGGCCGAAGGCCACGGCCTCCAGAATATTCGGGTAAAACTTCAGCTTGTTCTCGACGTATTTGGGGGCGAACATTGCGCCATTGGTCAGCTTGCCAACATCCTTGGCCCGGTCGATAATCCGCAAATGGCCGCGATCCGGCTCAAAAAATCCGGCATCGCCTGTGGCCACCCATCCCTCTGTGTCTTTCGTTTCAGCGGTCGCTTCGGGATTCTTGTAATATTCCGCAAAAGTACCGGGGGAACGGTAGAAGACTTCACCATTATCGCCGATTTTCACTTCCACATCCGGGCTAGGCACGCCAACCGTGTCGGCGCTGACTTCGCCATCGGGTTGCTGCGTTATGTAGATTGTGCCTTCGGTCTGCCCGTAGAGCTGCTTGAGATTGATCCCAAGCGAGCGGTAGAATTCAAAAATTTCAGGGCCAATGGCCTCACCGGCAGTATATCCTACGCGCACGCGGCTAAGGCCCGTGGCATTGAGAAGCGGACCATAGACAAGGGCGCGACCGAGACGGTATTTTATCCGGTCGCCCGCACTGACTTCCTTGCCATCGAGCAGGGCCGGGCCAACGCGCTTGGCAAGATCAATATATTTATGAAACAGTTTCTGTTTGAATTTGCTGGCATCTTCCATGCGGATCATAATGGAAGTGAGCAACCCTTCAAAGAACCGGGGGGGCGCAAAGAAATAGGTTGGCCCAATTTCCTTTAGGTCCGAATGCATCGTTTCCGCGCTCTCCGGGCAATTAACGCAGAAACCGGCCCAACATGCCTGCGCCATCGAAAACACGTAATCGCCCACCCACGCCATCGGCAGATAGGCAAGCACATCTTCCTTTTCGGTCAACGTGTCGAACGCGCATGAATTCTTCGCCGTCATAAGAACATTACGGTTCGTCAGCACAACGCCTTTGGGGCGGCCCGTTGTGCCGGAAGTATAAAGGATGATGCATGTGTCGTGTTCAGTGGCCGCATCCATGCGAGCCTGCAACTCGCCCTGGAATTCGGCCTTGCGTTCTTCACCCGTCTTGCGAACGTCAGCGAGCGAGATCAGGTCGGAATGATCATAGCGGCGGAGACCCCGTGCATCGATATAGATCATGCGCTTAAGTGCCGGGATGCGATCAGCAACCTCATGCAGCTTATCAACCTGTTCCTGATCCTGCACGACAGCGAAACGTGCACCACAATGATCGAGAACATAGGCCATCTCGTCGGCCACGGAATCCTGATATACCGGCACGGGGATCGCGCCTGCGTATTGTGCGGCAAGCATGGACCAGTAGAAATGCGGACGATTGCGCCCAACGATGGCGATGTGATCGCCTTTTTGTAGCCCCATCTCGATAAAACCTAGCGCAATGGCCTCAATAGCCTCTCGCGCTTCGGCCCAGGTCCAGCTTTGCCATATCCCGAATTCTTTTTCCCGGTAAGCCGGGCGCGCGGCAAAAATGCGCGCATTCCGCTCAACGAGTTTAGGGAAAGAATCAAACTCTTTCGGCAGGCTGGTGCTGCTGGTCACTGTTGTTTCCCCCGCATATACCGGCATCATGGAACCGGCGCATTCGATGCTTTTTCGCTTTACGCGAGAACATTAACAGATGATGATCGCTGGATTGTCAATCCGTCAACCACCTCAATTATAAAAAATATTTCCCGGTGATTGACTTTAACGTCAAAGGGAGAAAGCTTTCTGCATCATGGCGAAAGAAAATTTCTACCTCATCACAGATCTGACCGAGGAATTCGGTGTCACGACGCGAACACTGCGCTTCTATGAAGATCGTGACATGCTCTCGCCAATCCGGCGTGGCCGTAAAAGGCTATATCGTCCGCGCGACCGGACGCGGCTCCGGCTCATCATCCGGGGAAAACGACTTGGGCTGACCTTGGACGAGATCGCGGAAATACTCGATCTCTTCGACAAACCGTCCGGGGAAACCAAACAGATTGATTGCCTGCTCGAACGAATCGAGTCGCGGCGGGAAGCCCTGTTAGCCCAACGCAGGGATATAGACGAGGCGCTCGTTGATCTCGATACTGTCGAGGCGCAGGCCCGCGAGCGATTGCACGCAATTATGGTGGATGAGCAAGCAACGGAGTCAGCAATGTGACCCCGCGTTTTCAGGCGGCGCGGCGCTGATCTTCGGTCAACATGGAATAGATCGCCTCCACCCCATCTGCACCCCGCAAACTGGCGCGGATTTCCGAATGTTTGAAAAGACGCGAAATCTTCGCCAACGCACGTAGGTGTTGATTATTTGCGCTTTCGGGCGCGAGCAACAGAAAGACAAGATCGACCGGCTCATCATCCGCCGCATCGTAGTCAATTGGGGTAGTCAAACGCGCAAAGATACCATGAACCGTATCAATCTCCGGCAGACGGGCATGGGGAATCGCGACCCCGTTGCCTACACTGGTCGCGCCAAGACGTTCGCGTTCCAGCAACGCCTCAAAGACTACACGTTCGTCCAGTTCACACAACTTGGCGGCTCGCCCGGCAAGCTCTTGCAATAGATGCTTTTTGCTCGTTGCCTTAAGATCGGCAATAACAGCTTCGGTCCCAAGCAGACTTTCGACAGACATAGAAAACCCCATCCGAAAAACGCGCGACCAATAAAGCCGGCGTGATCGTATCGCAAAGATTGTTTAATCAGGATTAAGCGGGCATCGTCGGTGTTGATGAAGGCTCTATCCAGCCGACATTACCGTCATCACGGCGATAAACCACACCGATCTCGTTGTTCTTTTCATTACGGAACATCAAGAGCGGTTCCTCCCCAATCTCCATCTGGAGCACAGCTTCACCCACACTGAGAACCGGAATACTGGTCTTCGCTTCCGCAATGATAACCGGTTGTAGCGACTCCGAAGCGTCCTCTACATCGGGAGCATCTGTTTCAATCACGAACGATGAAGCCCCAAAACTCTCGAAGGGTGTATTGCGCACCTTATGGTGATTTTTGAGACGGCGCTTATAGCGACGAAGTTGTTTGGCGAGGCGCTCATTCGCCAGATCGAAAGCGGCGTATATATCGCCTGCCTTACCGGACGCCTGCGCTTTCATTCCCGTACTGAGATGGGTTGAACACTCGCATTTGAATTCATGTCCGTCACGGGTAAAGGTCACGGTCGCATCAGTGGGACGCTCGGCATATTTTTCTGTCGATGACGTCAATTCCTCGACAACATGACCACGCAGCGCGTCGCCGATATCGATCTGCTTGCCGTTAACTTCGATTTGCATAAGATATCAATGCCTTGACTATTTCCAAATCCGAATGTTCTCCGGTTGTTCAACTTACACAACTTTTCGCGTAAAAGTCAATGTCAGAATGTTACAAGTCCACAATCACAGGTTTGTTTCGGCCTTACGCCTACGACGTTGAACAGATGATGGAATGTCCATTGATTCCCGATATTTAGCGACCGTTCTGCGTGCAATATCAACACCATCGTCCCGCAAAATTTTCACAATTCGATCATCTGAAAGCACTGCATCAAGCGCTTCCTCGTCAATCATCCGCTTGATCTTGTGTCGTACGCTTTCCGCCGAGTAGGAATCCCCACCATCTATGGCACCAATTGCAGCGGTGAAAAAGAATTTCAGCTCAAAAACGCCCCTGGTCGTAGAGATGTATTTATTTGAAGTAACGCGACTCACGGTTGATTCGTGCATCTCGATAGCATCGGCAACAGTCTTCAGATTGAGGGGGCGCAGTTCCTCGATGCCGTATTCGAAAAACCCGTCCTGCTGACGAACGATTTCACTGGAAACCTTGAGAATTGTACGGGCCCGCTGATCAAGGCTTTTGGCCAACCAGTTCGCGCTTTGCATACATTCATTCAGATAAGATTTAACTTTTGCACCATTATCGGAAACTTCCGCAGCATAGCGTTCATTGACCAAAACACGGGGCAACGTGTCGGTGTTAAGCTCTACATTCCAGCCACCCATCGCATTTCGACGCACGAACACGTCCGGGACGAGTGTTTGCGCGATTTCGGAATGGAACCGCGCGCCGGGTTTGGGATCAAGGGCGCGCACCTCCTCGATCATCTCGCGCATGTCTTCCTGGCCCACACCGCACAACTTCATCAATGCGGGTAATTTACCCTTCGCAAGAAGTTCGAGGTTATCGAGCAACATTCCGATAGCCGGATCGAGCCGATTACGCTCGCGAAGCTGCAAACGGAGGCACTCCGCCAGATTGCGCGCGCCGACTCCAGCAGGATCGCAGCCTTGAACGAGGGCAAGACCTGCCTGAATATCAGCGGGGTTCGCACCCAGATTTTCTACGATTACTGTCTCATCGGCGCGAAGATAGCCCGTATCATCCACATATTCCACGAGGTACGCAGCAATCGCGCGGATACGATGTGACGCTGTGGCCATTCCGATCTGTTCGAGCAGATGATCCCGGAGCGTGATTTCGGATGCAACGACACCTTCAAGATCGTATTCGGGGGAATCAAAGCCCCCTCCCCCCCCCTTGCCCATTGTCGCCCAACCAGAGCCTTCGTCGCCCCCCGGACCAGTCGCTTCACTCAACGCCGCAGCACCCTCGGCTTGTCGTTCTGCGCGCGATTCATCCGCATAGACGTTTTCCATTCCCGTATCGAAGGTTTCTTCGGCGCGGGAGGGATTATCTTCGCTAAGTTTCGTCGAGAGATCTTCGTTTACCGGGGCGGCCCGAGAGTCACCTTCCGGGGGGTCAGGACGGTCGCGCCGCTCATCAGCAACATGCTGCGCGACTTCAAGCAGCGGATTGCGCTCCACTTCCTGCGCAACGTAATCGGTCAGGTCGAGATTCGACATTTGCAACAGCTTGATCGCCTGTTGCAATTGCGGTGTCATCACCAGCGATTGCGATTGACGAAGCTGGAGGCCTATTCCCACCGACATTGGTCAAACCCTCCCTTTTTCGCAAATGCGAGTCAGAGCCGAAAGCTGTCGCCCAGATACACCCGGCGCACTGCCTCGTCGCCAATAATATCCTGCGGCGTTCCCTTTTTTAGCACCTGACCGTCGTGCAGGATATACGCCCGATCGATGATCGATAGAGTTTCGCGCACGTTGTGGTCGGTAATCAAGACCCCCATGCCCCGTTCGCGCAGATGAGACACAAGCCCGCGAATGTCCCCAACCGCAATCGGATCGACCCCGGCAAACGGTTCGTCCAACAGGATAAAATCGGGATTCGTCGCCAATGCGCGGGCAATTTCCACCCGCCGCCGCTCTCCCCCGGAAAGCGCAAGGGACGGTGTGCGACGCAGATGTGTGATCGAGAATTCTGCGAGCAGGGCATCCAGACTGTGTTGGCGCTTCACGCGTTGTGATTCGACGATTTCGAGAACCGCCATGATGTTTTCTTCGACAGTCAATCCACGAAAAATCGAGGCTTCCTGGGGCAGATAGCCAACGCCCAGCCTTGCACGGCGATGCATCGGCAGCGCTGTCACATCCTGTCCATCCAGTGTGATCGTGCCATAATCGGCGGGGATCAACCCAGTAATCATGTAGAAGCATGTCGTCTTCCCCGCCCCGTTCGGCCCCAGCAAACCGACCACCTCGCCGCGCTGGAGTGTCAGGGACACACCACGCACGACCGGTCGTCGCCGGTAGCTCTTCCCGATGCGGTCCACCACCAGCCCCGTGCGATGCGATGCGAGGCGCAGGTCTGGTTTCTTGTCCGTGGTATCGGACCTCATCGACAGCTCCTAGAATAGACGAGAGGGGATTACGATGGGGTGAACCGAAGTGCGTATCACTGTTGGTTCGAAGACGGATAGAAAATTCCGCTTACGCGCTCGCGAGTGCCATCGGCCCGAACGCCCCCCGACTCGATGCGGGCAAAGCCGGTATTGAGGTTGATACTGAGGGAACCACCCGCCAGCACGTTTTCAGTGCCCTGGGTCAAGGTTACGGTGTCGCCCATGGTAATATTTCCTGACGCCACATCGTAATCGGCCCAGTTGCCTTCTGCTGCACCTTCAGCGCTGGAGACAAAAACCGAGCCTTCGGCGCGAACCTTGCGGATTGCACCCGCTTGCCCCTGATCTTCGGATTCAGGGTCGTAGGTAACAATCAACCGCTGCGCTTGCATCCGCACCTCGCCTTGCCGTGCATCAACGGAGCCGGTGAATACAGCAGTCTGCTGATCCTGCCGTACTTCCAGCGTATCAGCAGAGATCTCGATTGGCAGGGTACTATCAACCTTGAAACCACCGAGGGCACCTTGCGATTGCGCAAGGGCCGAACCACCCCATGCCATGAATGGCAGGGCGAGAGCGATAAGGGTGGTACGGGCGAGGCGCTGCATGGCGACGATCCTGTTGCTATTGGCGTTACGTTTAGTCGCCAGACCGTGGTGACACGGATTCCGGGGTGATGACAACCCGGACGTTACCCCGGAAGATAACGATCCGCTCATCCCCGTCCACTGCTTCGAGCGTATCGGCGCGGATAGAGCCCCCCGGACCATGCGCTTCGATGGCCTTTTCGGTCTCCAAAACACGGGTATCCAAATTGAGAAAAGCAGTTGGCGTTTTCATCGTATAGCCGTCCGAGGTGCGGGCGAAAACACCTTTCGTCAGTCTCAATTCCCGGCGGACCGGAAAGAAAACGCCGCGTTCGGATGTCAGGATTGACTCGCGACCATCCTTCGTCGTGATGGTGGCTGTTATACGATGAAGCGTGATGCGTGATGGCTTTGGACCATTTGGCAATGCCCAGTCTGCGTGAACCGTATAAGGTTCGCCATCTTCGGTTCGGCCCGAAAAGCTCGGCGAAATCATACGCAAACCATCAGTTAGCGATCTTTGGTCAGCATCGGTCAGAACCAGCGGCTCAGGCGAGTTTGTCCCTGTGCGGGTAAAAACAAGCACGAAAGGCAGACACGCAAAAATTCCGAGCAAAGCGGCCAACCAGAGCGTTCGGCGTGGTCTTCTGACCCGGCGCGGACCGCTAGGACTGTCCACGTCCATCGACATCAGGTGATTCCGACCCTTAGACAATCATGGATATGAATCAGGCCAAGGGGAACGGCGGGTCGAGGTGTTGATTCCTCAAAGACAAAAAGCGCAGTGATGGCATGACGGTTCATCGTATCAAGCGCCTCTCCCAGTGTCGCATCAGGCCCGATGGATTTCGGATTGGGCGACATAATCTCCTGCGCAGTTCTCTCGCCAAGATGGGCGATATTACGGCGCAGGTCGCCATCCGAGATCACACCTTCGAGTCGACCCTCACTATCGACCACCCCTGCAAGGCCAAATGCCTTGCCGGAAATGGTCAGCATCGCGTCTACCATAGGCATATCGCCGGATACAAAAGGCAGTTCGCTACCCTTGTGCATGACCTGTTGTACAGTCAACAATCTGGAGCCGAGCGAGCCACCCGGATGCAGCATCCTGAAATTTTGCGGTTGAAAATCGCGACGATCTATCAGGGCAACAGCTATGGCATCCCCCAACGCAAGGGTAGCAGTGGTCGATGTCGTCGGCGCCAGACCCATCGGGCAGGCTTCGGGTGCTTTGGGCAATGGCAAGCCAATATCAGCGGCCCGCATCAATGTGCTGTCGGGTTTGGAAGCAATGGCAATAAGCGGGATTCCATTGCGTTTGACATGGGCAATCAGGTCGGAAAGTTCCGGCGTCTCGCCTGAATTGGAAAGAACGAGCGCCACGTCGTCACGCGTGACCATCCCCAGATCACCATGACTTGCTTCAGCCGGGTGGACGAACTGCGCTGGCGTGCCTGTGGAGGCAAGCGTCGCAGCAATTTTATGGCCCACATGCCCGCTTTTGCCCATGCCGGAGACGATGACCCTGCCCTTCGTTTTGGCGAGCAGGTCTACAGCGCGTTCGAATCGCTCGTCGAGAGACTGCGAAAGTGCGTGGAGCGCATTTGCCTCAATCTCAATAACGCCACGCGCAATTTCGATGGCCGGCTTTCCCGATGCACCCATGATTCAATGCGCGAAGATGTCTTCATCGGGCCAGCCGATCAGATCGAGAATCGCGCGATTCGGCAAGAACCGGAAACAGGCCTCTGCCAGCTCCGCCCGGCCTTCACGCTCAAGACGCTTGTCCAGCTCGAATTTCAGTTGGTGCAGATAAAGAACATCGCTGGCCGCATAGGCCTGTTGTTCCGGTGTCAGCTCAGGTGCGCCCCAGTTCGAGCTTTGCTGTTGTTTTGAAAGATCCACACCAATCAGTTCACGGCACAGTTCTTTCAGGCCATGGCGATCAGTATAGGTGCGGATCAGCTTGGAAGCGATCTTCGTGCAATAGACCGGGCCAGTGGTCACGCCAAAAGCCCGCGCCATCACGGCAATATCGAAACGTCCGAAATGGAAGAGCTTCAGAACGGTCGGATCAACCAGCATCTTTGCAAGATTGGGGGATTGCGGCACACCCGGCTCGTATTTCACCAGATGTGCATCGCCGTCACCCTTGGAAAGCTGGATAACACAAAGGCGGTCCCGTCGGGGAATCAGGCCCATTGTTTCAGTGTCGATAGCAACCGTGGGGCCAAGATCGAGACCGTCTGGCAGGTCGCCATGATGAAGATGGATTGTCATCGCCGCTCCTTGCGTTGTGCAAGTTCCCGGTACGGCGTTTGGCTTGGGAAATCAACCAAGCCGACCACGCTTGCCAACGAGGGGTAGAGCATGGTTCAAAGGCCGAAATTCTTGAAAGGTCAGCGTCATGGATACGTTTATCAGACTCGACGGTATCGCGGCTCCGCTGCCGCAAATCAATGTCGATACCGATATGATTATTCCCAAACAATATTTGAAAACAATCCAGCGCACGGGACTCGGCGTCGCGCTGTTTTCAGAGATGCGATATAATGATGACGGGTCCGAAAAACCGGACTTTGTACTGAACAAACCGGCATACCGGGATGCAGAAATCCTCGTTTCCGGAGATAACTTTGGCTGCGGGTCATCGCGGGAACATGCGCCTTGGGCACTGCTCGATTTTGGCATCCGCTGCGTCATCGCGCCGAGTTTCGCAGATATTTTCTACAATAACTGTTTCAAGAACGGCATCCTGCCTATCACCCTTCCCCAGGAAGATGTGGATAAGCTGATGGATGATGCAGAGCGTGGCGCGAATGCGCGCCTGACTGTTGATCTGGAGGCGCAGACGATTACCGGGCCGGATGGCGGTACCCTCTCGTTTGCGGTCGATCCTTTCAAGAAACACTGCTTGCTGAACGGCCTCGATGACATCGGTCTGACGATGGAAAAAGAACAATCCATCAGTGATTTTGAAGCCAAGCGAGCGAATGCGATGCCTTGGCTATCGAAGGCTGGATAAACATCAGACACAAGCGTCATGCCCAGGCACAAATGGGCATGACGGCAACAGCGGCCTGAAAAGGGCCGCTGACACAAATTCGGGGCGGCGCACCCTACCCTATCGAATCGAGATTAGCGACCGCCGCTTCCAGCTTGGTCTTCTCCTCATTGGCCGCATCCAGCCGTGCGCGTTGTTTTTCGACTTCTTCGGGCGGAGCCTTGGCAAGAAACCCCTGATTAGAGAGCTTTTTCTCCAACCCGCCGGTTTCCTTTGACAGTTTGTCGAGTTTCTTGCGCAACCGTGCGCCTTCGGCCTTTACGTCGATAATATCGGCAAGTGGCAGGTTCACGGTCGCGCCATCAACCGCCGCAACGACACAACCGGGGGGAGCCTCATTCCCGACGGCGGCCTCGGAGAGACGGGCAAGACGACTTATCAACACACTCTGGCGCAGCAGACGCTGTGCCGCTTCCATATCGAAATCGGTAAGCAACAACTCGATCCGCGCACCCGCCGGTACGTTCATCTCGGCACGGACAGAACGAATCGTCTCGATCAACGAGATCGTCCAGCGCATCTCGGCTTCGGCCTCGGCATCCGCCAACATTTCGACCGTGTAGGTCGGCCAGTCATGGACCATCAGCGTCCCCTGCCCGCCGGTTTGCCGCCACAGTTCCTCGGTGATGTAGGGCATGATGGGCGACAGCATGATGAGGCACTGGTCTATGGCCCAGACGACGGTGGCTTTCGTCTCGTCCTTTGCCGGGCCGTCATTGCCGGTCAGTAAGGGTTTCGAGAATTCGACATACCAGTCGCACAGGAAATAGACGTGCTGATACAGACCGCTGGCCGCGTCGTTGAAACGATAGGCGGTCAGGGCCGCATCCGTTGCCTCCAGCGTGCGGGCCGTCTCGCCAATGATCCAGCGATTGACGGTTTCCTTGGCATTGGCCGGGTCGAAATCGGCCACGCGCTCGCACCCGTTGAATTCGGCAAAGCGGGCGGCGTTCCAGAGTTTTGTGCCAAAGTTGCGCGCGGCCTCGACGGCGCTTTCAGACATGCGCGACTGGCGACGACCCTGCACTTCCTGCGAGGCCAATGTATAGCGCAGGGCATCAGCCCCGTACTGGTCCACAAGGCCCAGCGGGTCGATGACATTGCCCTTGGATTTCGACATCTTCTCGCCGTTGCCATCCACGACGATGGAGTTGATGTAGACCGTATGGAACGGCACTTCATTCTTGAATTCCAGCCCCATCATCATCATCCGGGCGACCCAGAAGAAGATAATGTCGAAGCCGGTTATAAGCACGTCGGTCTTGTAATACCGCGCGAGTTCGGGCGTTTCCTCCGGCCAACCGAGGGTTGAGAAGGGCCAGAGAGCGGAAGAAAACCAAGTGTCGAGGACGTCGGGGTCTTGGGTCAATTCCTTACCACTGGCCAGTTCCAGCGCCTCGGCTTCGGTCGCCGCGCAATAAGCGTTTTCATCTGCATCATACCAAACCGGAACCTGATGCCCCCACCAGAGCTGACGGGAAATGCACCACGGCTCGATATTGTCGAGCCAGTTGAAATAGGTCTTTTCCCAGTTCTTCGGCACGAACGCCGTATCGCCATTCGCAACGGCTTCACGGGCGGGCTTGGCAAGGGTTTCTGCATCCACGAACCATTGGTCGGTCAGCATGGGTTCGATAACGACCTTCGAGCGGTCGCCAAAGGGCTGCATAATGGGTTTGGCTTCGACAAGCGGGATCGTTGCGGGAAGCGGCGTTGCGCCCTCTTCCTGTTCGGTTTCGAGCGCCGGGTTCGCGACCATCACCGCCAGCCCCTCGGCAGTAATGTCATCCACAACGCGCTTGCGGGCTTCCAGCCGGTCCAGCCCGCGATATTCGTCAGGGACGAGATTCATCGCGGCAACCATCGCCTCGTCAAACTCGCGTTCTCCATTCGCGATGGCCTGTGCGATGGAGGCTTCCTCGGCATAGGGTTTGCCATCCGCGCGCATCGCGGCTCTGGTATCCATCAGCGCGTACATCGGAATGTTGTTGCGCTTGGCGACCATGTAATCGTTGAAGTCATGCGCGCCGGTGATCTTGACCGCGCCAGAGCCGAATTCCGGGTCCGGGTACTCATCCGTGATGATCGGGATCAGGCGTCGCGACGCTTTCGGTCCAACCGGGATTTCGCAAAGCTTCCCGACCAGTGGCGCATAGCGTTCATCATCAGTATGAACCGCAACCGCCCCATCACCCAGCATCGTTTCAGGCCGGGTTGTAGCGATGGAGATATAATCCCGCGTCTCACGCAGGGTCTCGTTCCCGTCCTCGTCCTTCTCGACATATTCATAGGTTTCGCCACCGGCCAGCGGATACTTGAAATGCCACATATGGCCGGGCGTTTCGATATTCTCGACTTCAAGGTCAGAGATGGCGGTCTCGAAATGAGGGTCCCAGTTAACAAGGCGTTTCCCTTTGTAGATCAGCCCCTTGTTGTACAACTCGACAAAAACCTTGCGGACAGCGGCGCTCAACCCCTCATCCATCGTGAACCGTTCACGCGACCAGTCGCAGCTCGCGCCGAGACGCTTCAATTGATTGACAATCGTGCCGCCCGATTCTTCCTTCCATTCCCAGACTTTGGCGACGAAATCCTCGCGCGACATATCCGTGCGCTTGACGCCCAGTTCGTTCAACTGCCGCTCAACCACCATCTGTGTGGCAATACCCGCGTGGTCTGTACCCGGTTGCCACAGCGTATCGAAGCCGCGCATCCGGTGCCAACGCACCAGAATATCTTGCAAGGTGTTGTTCAGCGCATGGCCCATATGCAGCGATCCGGTTACATTGGGCGGCGGGATGACGATGGTGAATGTTTCGTCGCGGCTTTTGTTCGCTCCGGCAGCAAAGCACCCCTGTGCCTCCCAATCGGCATAAAGGCGCGGCTCGGCGGTGGCGGCGTCAAAGGTCTTGTCCATGGCCATGGTTATTCGATCTCATACGTGAGCGGATTTTCGGCGTTCATATCGCCCTTACAGCGAAAGGCAAAGGCACTCGGAGGAATGCAGCACATTGAAAGTATTTTTCTGGATCGTCCTTAAACTCCGATGAAGCGAAATGGAGTAAAAACTCTCCCGACAACTTTTGAGGGGGTAGTATGTTCGGTTTCATCGGAAAAATCATCAGCGGCATTGCCGTCAAGATTATCGTGCTCGTGGCAATGGTCGCGGGTGGCAAGTATTTTGTAGCCCAGAATGGTGGCATTCAGGGCGTCGCGGCCCTGGTTACAGGGGGCGACGCTCCGGCAGGGACGTCAATGAGCCCCACCACCGCCGGAATTGGTGGAATTATGACGTCGCTGGGCCTCGGCGGAAGCAGTGCGCCGAAGGATTATTTTGAGCAGCAGGGACGGATCAGCCAGATCAGCGTCGAATGTCGCCTCAGCACGATCCAGAACGGTAAAATGCTCCGCACACCACAAATGCCATGTTCGCGGGCGAATGAAGCCCTGCGTCACCAGCAATATTCCAGCTATGAGCTGAACAAGGTACGGACAGCAACCTACATTTATTATGGACAGGACGGCGTTAGCACCCTGACCGGAGCCACCGACGCAAAGCGGGGGCAGAAGGTCGGCGATATCATTGATCTGCGAGTTAACAAGATTAACCCAAGAATATCAACGGCACTCTGACCATCAGCTCACGTCCGGCAGAGCCTCGTGTCGCCTTTTCGATGCGCGCGGGGCTACGGGCTTTCAAGCGCGTAGGATGCCACAGCATCGCGAACAATCCCGCCCTCCAGATCACGCAGGAGGAGATGCCAGCCCGTGTCGATGCGGCGAAATTCCTTCGGACCAGCGAATAACGCCGTAGTCTTGCGTAACGGGTCTTCGGGAACGACCTCATCCTTTGAGCCATAAATAACGAGGGTCGGGGTGGTAACGGCAGGGGCGACTTCGACGGCACGGTCCATGAGAGCGATAAGGCCAGAGAACTCGCGAGAGCTGGGTTTACGCAAATATAGCGGATCGCGGGCCAGTGCGCGCAAAGCCTCGATATTATCAGTGGCCTGAATGCGCACAACACCATCGCCGCTCCAGCGCCTGTCGGGGAAAAGGGTCGTGGCCGCCCCCGCCAGCGCCCGGTAACTGAATCCCAAATGCGAGCCGCCCCAGAGCGCAGGGGCCAACAGAACGGCACGGGCTGGAGAAATCCGACCTTCACCCAGCGCCGCCGCAACGACGGCTCCGCCCATGCTATGCCCGACTACAGTGATAGGGGTGTCGGGATTTTCGGCGCGAATAAGCGCAAAAACTTGTTCAAGATCTTCAATCAGACGTTCCGCACCGGGCCAGATACCCCGGCTCGGATTGCGACCAAAACCGCGTTGGTCGTAAGCATAGACATCAAGAGCTTGCCCCCGCCATTCTTCTGCCGCCTTCTCAAAGGTACTGGGGCCGTAATCACCAAAACCGTGAACGGCGAGCACGATACCGCGTGCCTTTCCCTGCGTGGACCAGTGGGTCAGGGCAATCGTGTCGCCACCCTTTGCGCGTAGAGTACGCTCGATACGATCTTCAGTGACTTGTTCGACGGAAATCTCTGGCGCATCGAAGGGAGCTGCACGAAATTCGCGATCAGACGCGCAGGCGCTCAGAAAGAAGGCAAGTGACGCGACAAGGCCGCGCGCAGCTTGGGCAAGGTTTCGGTCTCGAACCATGGATTCGCCTTTAGCCATGCATTGTTGCGCCATGACGGGTGGGGAAGTGGAACCCGTTCTACATCCGATTCGGTTAACGGGATATCGGTCCAATGTCGTACCCGTTCGGCCATGCCCGCCTTATCGCCCAAATGCCAGTCTTGCGCAGCCTTTCCAACGAGTAAAATCAAACGAAATTGAGGCAGCGCCTCAAATAATTGCTTGCGCCAGAGGCGGGCGCAATCCGGCGGTGGCGGAAGATCGGCACGTTTGGCCGTATGACCGGGGAAGCAGAACGCCATGGGGGCAATCGCAACGAGCGCGGTATCGTAGAAAGTGTCTTCGTCCACATCCATCCACGCGCGCAGACGCACCCCGGACGGGTCTGTAAAAGGCTTGCCCGAATGGTGAACCCGGATACCGGGTGCTTGCCCTGCAATGCAGATTTTTGCGTGGCTTGAAACGCGCAGAACAGGGTTGGGCGCATGGGCGCTATGGGTTGCCGCGAAGCGCCCGGCGCAATGCTGGCAAGCACGGATTTCATCCAGAAGAGAAGCAAGCGGCATAAGATTACCTTGGCACAAAATCGATTGTATATCCATCATCCCAATGGAAAGTCTCTTTCAAAGAGTGAAGGATATTATTGTAATTGTAGCACTTTTAACGTTCTGAACAGGATTAATCTAAGCAGTTTGATGCAACGTATTGTAGGGAATAGAAATATTAAAACCCAAGGAAAAGTAATGTGACTTTTTGGTACAGGCATACAACGTATGTCTTGAAATAATTCAGTTTTCTTGACTCTATAGCCCCTTCGACGCACCATTTCGGAACAATTGTCCGCAATGGAGCGCGTCCCTGTGTCCGGTATTACGTTTGTCACCTCCCCCGCGCAGTCGCAGACTGCGACAGCCCCTGCGTCCGACCACGCTGTCGTCAAGGAGCAGAGCTTCCGGTCGGCTGTGGTGGCACAGCCCGCTCCTCTTCCTCCCACCTCGACAAGTTACGAGGCGGGACCGGGCCTGACCACCCTCGCCATTGGCGAGGAGGATGGCGGCGCCATGAGCGCGACGCCTGAACCTGAAAGCATGTCCACGCCGACAGAGCGTGACAATTTTCAGGTAACGACGCTGGCCATCGGTGAGGAGGATGGCGGCGGCAGCGGCCAGGTCGATTATGGCACGATGCGGCCAATCGGTGATGATCACAGCATAATCGGCGGTGGTGTCCAAACTACTTATAGTGCGCCTAACGTGACGGGTGGTTCGCCCGGAAACTATGGCACAATGCAGCCGATCTACTCGCCGGGTGAAGCCGGGTATCCCGCCTTTGCCAAAGCAAGCGAAATTGGCGGGAGCATCCAAACCGATCATATCGAACCCATTGGCATGAACGGTTTGCCCGAAGGTTATGGCACGATGCAGCCAATCTACTCGCCGGGTGAAGCCGAATATTCGGCCTTTGCCAAGACGAGTGAAACAACCGATCTGCTCAACTTTAATCCTGTGGCTCGGATACCCAAGACACAAGTGACAAATGCTCCCCTGACGGTCCCCCCTCCCGCATCGGTTCAAGCGCCGATTGCGGCGCAGCCAGTCGCCATGGAGGCGAAACCGGTTGGAGCACTCACGCAGGATGTGCCCATATCCGGCAATTACGAATCCATCGGCAGCTATGATAATTATATCCAGAGTCTTTCAGGCGAATCCGCAGCTCCAACCACTCAATCTGCTGCAACCGTTCAGGAACCAGCTTACGAGGCCCATCAGCCTGTGGCAGCCTCCAGCACTTATGAAAGTGCAGCGAAAACGGCGCCGACCTATGAACCCATAGGATCAGCATCTGTGCAAACTGCACCAACACCAGCAGCTCCCGTTGAGGCAACGCCAGTGGAAACCGTTGCATCCGTCAACGACAAAGCTCCGATGACGAGTGCAGAACCACTGGAAAAACCTGCGATCTACGAGAAAGATGCCCCCTTCGATTTCAAGACCGATGTCGAACCAGCCGACCCTGCGGATGGCAATCCAAATTACGTCGCCCCCTCCGAAGCCACAACCGACACTGCCGCCACAGCCAAGCCGGAATCGTCTTATGTCGAAGTACCAATCGACGCTTATCTGGTGGAGCCAGCCGGTAGCGAAACCCTGCCCCCGGATGCCGCCAAGAGCGACAGCATGAAGGAAGCAGAAGCGACACCCTCCGGCCAACACCCATCCGAAGTGACCGCATCAACTGAAGCAAAAACGCCCGCATCACCTATATCAGCGTCGAATACATCTGACGCGACCGTACCCGAAAAATTGTCACTCGGAGGCTCATACAGAGTCATCGGCGAGCCATTACCCCAGGCCGTAACAGGTGCTTCATCCGGCATGGGAAGCGCCGGGCCAGAGGCGGCAGGCACAGCAAAGACCGGCTTCGACGTCACAGCCCCTGATACATCCAGCAACGGGTTGCAGATTATCACACTATCCACTGGCGAAGAATCCGGCTCTCCCTGATCCGGCATACTGCGACGTGTGAACGCGGCCCAGCCAGCGCGTAATCCCCAACCGCCTATCGCGTTTGCGGGAGTGCTGTGCTAACCCGACACCCAATCAATTCAATCGGGGCGGGGGAATCGAAATATGTCCGATGACGGGTTCAATATGTCGCTGCGCAAATATCTCAAGCGGGTCGGCGTTACGTCGCAACAGACCATTGAAGAAGCAACGCGCAACGCACGGAACGAAGGAAAATCCGGGCCTGTCGAGGCGCGCATGGTTCTGACCATCGACGGCAAGGAAGTGAACGTCGTGGAAGGCCAGATCATGCTTGGGGAGAGCACATGAGCGGGCCGGTCAAGGACGACGTTCTCGCAGCCCTCTCTGGGATTATCGATCCGGCCAAGGGCAAGGATATTGTTTCAGCGGGCATGGTCTCAGGACTGGTCGTCAAGAATGGTGCTGTCGGCTTCGCACTGGAAGTTGATCCCGCGCGTGGGGCCGCATTGGAGCCTCTCCGCAAGGCCGCCGAGGATGCCGTGAAAGGGCTGGAAGGCGTCACTTCCGTCACTGCCGTACTGACCGCGCATTCTACCGAACCCGGCGCTGCACCACAATCGGCTGCCACGAAAGGCCCCCCCCCCAGTTTCGGTCGGGCCAAGGAAGGCGACAAGCCTATCCCGACCTCAAAGGACACCGGCCCTATCGAAGGGATCAAACGCATCATCGCGATCGCTTCCGGCAAGGGTGGCGTGGGAAAATCCACGGTTTCCTCCAACCTCGCACTGGCACTGGCGGCACAGGGCCAAAAGGTCGGTTTGCTTGATGCCGATGTCTATGGGCCGTCGCAACCCCGGATGCTTGGCGTTACGGGTCGTCCTTCGACCCCTGACGGCAAGACCATCCTGCCGCTGCGAAACTATGGCGTCACGGTCATGTCGATGGGCTTCATGCTGGAGGAAGATCAGTCGGTCGTCTGGCGCGGGCCAATGCTGATGAGTGCCTTGCAGCAAATGTTGCGACAGGTGCAATGGGGCAAGCTGGATTACCTGATCGTCGATCTTCCTCCCGGAACCGGCGATGTGCAGCTCACCCTGAGCCAAAAGACGGAGGTGGCCGGGGCCATTATCGTCTCGACACCACAGGATGTGGCGCTTCTGGACGCGAAGAAAGCCATTGATATGTTCACCAAACTTGGTGTGCCATTGATTGGCATGATCGAAAACATGAGCACGTATATTTGCCCGAATTGCGATCACGAAGCGCATATTTTCGGACATGGCGGCGCAAAGGATGAAGCGGAAAAGCTCGGCATCCCGTTCCTCGGTGAGGTTCCGCTCGATATAGACATTCGTCTTTCCTCTGACGGTGGCGCGCCCATCGTTGTCTCCAAGCCCAAAAGCCCGCAAGCCGCACGTTTCAGGAAAATCGCAGAGGATCTTATCAAAGCGATGGATACTGTTCCGGCATGACCATCGGATACGATCCCGAAATGCCTCCGATAGGTACGAAGCCGCAATTTCCTCCCCTACTCGATGGGGTGGAGACGGCGGCAGGGATTGATCCATTCGAGAAGGCAGTCGCAGACGCCCAAAGCGAGCGAGCCGAGGTTGGCAATCTCTACTGGTCGCCCGATGATGATACCCTGCGCGCAGCCATAGTATTTGAACCAGAAGAAACACTTGCGGATGCCGCACCGATTCTGTTCGCCGTGGCGAACGGCCTGAACGATTGCATAGGTGCGCTGGCTCCCCCTGAAGTGGGGTTGCAGCATGTCTGGCCGGTTGGCGCAAAAATCAATGGCGCATTGGGCGGCGGATACCGGGTGCAAGCCTCGTCGTGGGATGCTGACTCGGTGCCGGAATGGCTTGTTGTCGGGTTGGAACTGGCGATTACATCCAGCGCCGACGATCCGGGGCGACGCCCTGATATTACCGCACTGGCCGAGGAAGGATGCGGACACCTAAGCCGTATTCGTCTGCTGGAAAGCTGGTCGCGCCACACACTCGTTTGGGTGAACCGCTGGGCGGATGACGGTTTCAGGCCCATCTTCGAGGCATGGCTGGCACGCGCGGATGGGCGGGGCAGCGATGTGACTGTGCAAACCGGAGACAAACCGGTGAGCGGCACGTTTTTGGGTCTGGATGAGCATGGGGGACTGTTGCTCAAGACCAAAGAAGGGCCACAAACAATATCCTTGCTGGATGCGTTGCAGCGTGAACAGGATCGCACCTTATGAAACTGGCCCGATCTATCCGCTTTGATGAATCTGATTCCAACGTCTTCGAGCTGGCGGCGGATGCAGGCGAATGGTGCGTCTCAGGCGCTTTTGCCTTTTCCAACTTCACTACCGAAGATCTGGTTGGCAAACCACGACAGGCATTCCGCAATGGCTGGCTCTCCGTGGAAGGCTTCGGGCGCACCACTTTTGTGGCCACTGCCGAGATCGAAGCATCGGAAATAGACGCCCTGACAATGGCACTGGCGGCGCATTTTGTCTCGGCGTATGGCGCGCCTGATCTGCAAGCTGCACTCCCCGTGGCAGAAGAAGAAATCCGGCATATGCTTGATCTTTGCGACGAGCACGATCCAAACACATTGCTGGTGGTCGAGCGAACCCTGACGGAAGATGGCATCCATGAAGCCTTCCGCATGATCAAGCCCGCTGAAGCATCAGTGGTCGATGTATTGGGGCCGATGGCAGACCACGCTATCGAGATGAGCCGGATTGCCGAAGACAAAAAGTAAATGCAAATTCAGAAAAGTTAATGCACAAGCCAGACCGTTAACCTTTTGTTAACTGGCTGACCTCAAATGTGTGTGAACACTCCTAAAGCGCGGGAAAAACCATGGCGGCACCCCTCAGACCCTTCAGCGCAATGGTGCTTCTCGCGCTTACAGGTTGCGCATCGATCACACGCGGTTCCACAAACGAAGTCAGCTTCACCTCCATTCCTGATAATGCCGAAGTCACGGTATCAACCGGGCAAAGCTGTACATCGCCCTGCACGATGATCTTTGAACGACGGCAGGAGTTCACGGCAACTTTTACACTCGGTGACGAAGTGAGAACCATCGACGTCAAAACGGATCTTGCCGCAAATGGCGCCGGGGCGGCTGCGGCCAATATTCTCGCCGGTGGCGTGATAGGCCTCGGCATTGATGCGGCCACCGGTGCTACGCTCGATCACTTCCCGGACCCTGTTCATGCCGATTTCAACATACCACAAGCCCAACAGATTCAGGCTCCACCTTCCTCAATCTGAGGCACTACAACGACCACACCCGCACTGCGCACCACTGAAAGCCCTGCACCAGCGGGGCTTTTTGTGTTTATGGTTTGACTTCAAGGTCGTAGCGGGAATGGGAAATGGCGATTGAGCAGAACGGATATTACAGCCCGGCGATTTCACCTCTGATCCAATCCCGGAAAGCGACAAAACCAGGTTCAGTTAAACTGCCTTCTGGATATGCGAGATAATACCCGTAGTCGTTCAATGTGACCGATGAAATCTGCACCAGCTTTTTTGCTGCAAGTTCCGGGGCTATCAAGGCATCATTTAAAGCCAAACCCTGATCATTGATAACCGCTTCAACGCGTACATTCGGATCGGGAATCACAAGATGATCGCGTTTTTGAACATAAGGCAGACCAGCGGCAGCATACCAATCTGCCCAAGCTGTGCTGCCATCACGATCCTGCAAGAGTGGAATGGCTTCCATCGCTGACTCTGGATCAGCATCTTCAAATTGCTGTGCAAGCCGAAAACCTGCGGTCGGAAAAGCGGGACATAGAAACAATAGTTCGCTGTCCATATCACCCCAGTCCCCCTTTCCCCAGCGAATGACGATGTCGATGTGATCGCGGCGCAGGTCAATGAGATCGATCAAAGGCAACAATCTGAGACTGATCTTCGGATGCCCCGTAATGAAGCTCATCAGACGTGGCGATAACCAACGCGATGCAAAATACGTCGAGGTCGCGACTGTGACTGCACTCTCATCGCTTTCCCGGAGCGCAGCGATACCATGATCCAATTCGCGAAACGTAGTCCGGGACATTTCAAGTAATTGTCGCCCCTTGTCGGTCAGTGCGATGCTGCGATGCCCACGGGTAAAAACGGGAAATCCGAGGTCGCCCTCAAGCTGCTTGATCCGATAGCTAATCGCGCCTTTTGTCAGGTTCAATTCCTCAGCGGCGAGGGTGAAACTCGCTTTCCGGGCAACGACTTCAAACAATCGCAAACTGTCATATGAGTGAAATCGCATCCTTGTGTATAAAATTTTTATCCCATAGATGCAAATTTATTGAGTTGTCACTCCCTAAAAAAGGAATTTGATAAAGCATCGGGCAAAATATATTGCCCTTAGGAGCAACAATATTGAACGCAATCGCAACCATTGTTGAATCGCCAACCCGGAAAAAACGGCGAAACGGCGGGCGATCTGCCCGGATAGCACAACGAACTATCCAGGTTGCATCACCCAATGTCATCAAACGTATGATCCCGGTTTATGACCTGCTTAACGAGGAAGCACTGCTAAAACTTGAGTCCCATGCTGATTGGATTTTGCAGGAAATCGGCATTGAGTTTCACGGTGACGCCGAAGCTCTCGCATTGTTCAGGAACGCCGGGGCGAGTGTACGCGGGTCACGCGTTCGCTTTGATCGTGGCCATGCGCGCGCTTTATGCTCTACCGCGCCTTCCAACTTTCAAATGTACGGGCGCAGCCCGGATTCGACGATCACGCTTGGTGGCGCTCATGTCGTCTTGATGCCGTCTTACGGGTCGCCCTTTGTCAGCGACCTCGACAAGGGAAGGCGCTATGCAACCATTGAGGACTTCCGAAATTTTGTGAAGTTGACCCACGCTTCGCCTTATTTGAGCCATTCCGGTGGCACGGTTTGCGAACCTGTCGATTTGCCGGTCAACAAGCGCCATCTGGATATGGTTTATGCGCATCTTCGTCATTCGACGAAACCCTTTATGGGGTCCGTTACTGCACCGGAACGGGCAGAAGATTCTATCGCTATGGCGCGGTTGGTCTTTGGCGCGGCCTTTCTCGACAACCATTGTGTGATTCAGGGCAATATCAACGTCAATTCGCCGTTGACCTATGACGAGACAATGACTGGCGCACTGAAAACGTATGCAAGGTCGGGTCAGAGCGTCGTGATCTCTCCATTCATTCTCGGTGGTGCAATGGGGCCGGTCACGCAACCCGCTTTGCTTGCGCAATCCCATGCGGAGGCATTGGCAGGGATCGCATTGAGCCAACTCGTTCGCAAGGGAGCCCCGGTCGTCTATGGAAATTTCCTAACGACCATGGATCTGAAAACCGGAGCGCCAACCTTTGGAACACCAGAGGCCAATCTTGCGTCTTTGGCGATTGGCCAGCTCTGCAGGCGGCTGAACCTGCCATTACGCACGGGGGGGAACTTAACCGCTTCAAAAGTGTCCGACGCGCAAGCGATGCAGGAATCCACCGCCAGTATGATGGCCGGATTGTTGGCGGGATCGAATTTCATCTTTCACGCGGCGGGTTGGCTAGAAGGCGGGCTTACGATGGGATATGAGAAATTCATCATGGATCTTGATCAATGCGGCGCGATGCTGCGGATGGTCGGCGGGCTGGACATCACTAAGGAAGCGTTGGCGGCTGACGCCTATCGCGAAGCGGGTCCGGGTGGAAACTACCTTGGCTCTGCCCATACACTCCGCAATTTTGAAACCGCGAATTATCGTTCAGAACTTTCTGACACATCGTCTTTCGAGCAATGGACCGAATCTGGCAGTAAAACCCATGAACAGCGGGCAAATACGCGCTGGAAAGAGACACTCGCAGCTTGCGAAGACCCTCCGCTAGACCCCTCTATCGACGAAGCGTTGCTTGATTTTATCGCACGCAAAAAATCTGAAACCCAAGATCAATGGCACTGACGAAGGAAAGACTAATGAGCAAATGTATCCGCATTCCTACTACAGCACCGCTGCATGGGCTGGAGCCAACCGACTATATTCCACCCGAGTCGATTATCTCTGGTGATCCAAAAGAACGTGGCCGTAGCTACTATCTGGACCAGACAGGCCAGCTTGATGCGGGTGTTTGGGAATGCGAACCAAACAAGCATGAGATTGAAGCAGCCCCGTATGACGAACTTGTCTACCTTCTGGAAGGCGTGGTCGATGTTATTGACGATGAAGGTGGCGTGGAAACCTATAAGGCGGGCGACAGCTTTATTATGCCGCGCGGGTGCAAATGCACATGGGACGTCAAAAAATCTGTCCGCAAAATCTATCTCGTGCTCACCCACGAAGCCTATAAAGACTGATCACAGTCGCACCCTGTTTTTGCAGGAGAGGTGGCTTTGAACGTCCACATGCGATGCGCCGTGAACGTAAGGATCAAGACCAACCCTGTCGTGATGACCTGCGCAATCAAATATGGCAAACCCAGCTCTCCATTCAGCAGGGCCATCAGCACAGTATTCATTCCCAGGGCCACCGCTGCAACAAGCAAATACCGGGGGGCCGTGTCCCGATGTGGAGTACAGGCGTTAAAGGCAAATCGATAGTTCAGTTGATACCCCGCAATCGCACCGATAAGCGCCCCGGTAGCCGAGGCGGGCACAACCGTCAGAACCCGCATTTCAACCAATATAACAAGCGCAGTATAATGGCATAGGGTCGCGAATACACCTACTCCCAAAAATGTACATACCTGTCGCAGGAGGAAGAGCATACCCACTCAGCCGCCAAAGCGTTTGAGGATGTTTTGGGTCGCGCCTTTTAGATTCTGCCACGAAAGAGCGTTGAATGTTAGAACCACGTTGCTGTCACCTGCCGGAACTTTGATAGCGCGGAACATATCCTGATAACGCTCAATAGGCACGTCAACACCATTCACTGAGGCGTACCACCCCGGATAATCGAATTCGGCCAGAATCAGATAACCTGCTTTTGGCGCTGTCGCATTCAGTCGCAACTCCGTATGAGCGTATTGTTCAAACCGAACCCTGCCCTCTTCTATCGGGTTTCCTTCATGATCGACCAACGAGGCGCGGGCCTGGGCGTTAGGATTGAAGTAGACAAAGGCCGTACGCCTCCGGCGTTTCACTTCATCAACGAGTTGAAAGCGGTCCGGGTCGATAGTCGGGTCAATTTCTTCGATGGGCCTTCCGGTGACAATATATCGTAAGCCAAGGCGATCCGTCATCGTGCTATTATAGCCTGTCATCCGCTCACCCCATTTGCGGGTGTTGGCGGCGCTGTTCTGCATATCAGGGCCAATATATCGTTCAAAAGCGTCAAGGCGAATTGGATTATATCCCAGAATATTCTGGACGCCGCTGACCTGCGCGACATTCTGAACCGTATGGCCAAGGCCCAGAAATTCGACCCGCCACGGCGCATTGCTTGGGTCCGGTTCAGCCAGCAAAGCAGGAACCTTTGAAAAGAATGGATCGTTTTCCGGCGTTTCCATCGGTTGATAATGTGGCGGACGCCATGCGCTGAGTATGGTTCTGGAATTGTGACGAATGAGATCAGCACTTACCCCAACGGCCACGAGTATCATTGCGAGCGCCCTCCATCGCTCTGAGCGTCGCGCGCAGATGATGAGTGCTGCGAAGCCAGTGGAAAGGGCGACGAAAACCAGAATGTCGCGCGCCAGTTCATCTACTCGTTCAAAAGACGCGGAGATAAAATACAGCGGTGTTATCGCAACCACCAACAGGCCCAGCGCAATAATTACCGGGCCTTTTTCAAGGCGGGCACGCGGCATGGTCAACGCCCGGTCCAGCAAAGTTCCAGTGAGCAGACTTATAATAACACCAAACACGAACAATGCATCAGAAGGCCGCCGGAAAAGATCCACCCCCGGCACCCAATGATACAAAACTTCAAAAACGGGTGTGTAACGGCCAAGCGCATAAATGAGCGATACGATTGCCATGATGGCCAGAAAGCGCGGTCCAGGTGTCAATAGCTGCCTGCGCGCGATACCAATCCAAAGAATAAGGAGCGAAGCCAGCGTTCCTGCGTAGAGATAGATCATCCCCCGGTGTATTTGTAACGTGAAGTCACCCCATGTCTTCGATGCCGGCCCCCAATGGGAGCCGAATTTTTTAAAGGAGCCAAAATACTCAGGAAACAGAAAGCTGGACATTTGTGGGGGCGGCAATGACTGCCAACTCGCTTCAATGTATTCAAAATTGGGTCGGTTGCTTTGGTTAATAAGCTGGAAAAGCAACAGCAATGGCACCGCCGCCAACAACAATGCGAACAACCCGCCAATGACAACACTGCCATGACGGCGCACAGCGAACGGCGTGCGCAAATCAAACCGCGACAACCAATAAAAAAACAGGAACAAAGCACCCAGATAGGCAACGTGATTCCGGTCAATCAAAAGCAAACCGAGCGACGCGCCAAAAGCCAGACCACGCCAAACGCCACCCGACTGAATTGCAGCCTCTAGTCGCCACAACGCAATTGCAATCCACATGGTGCTGACAGTCATCAGCAGGTGCTCAAGCCGAACTGCAAGCGGCCCGCTCATCATAAAACAAATTGCGGCAATTAAAGATGCTTCATCGCGCCACTTACGCAACCGTCCATAAGCGAAAATCGCCAACGCACCAATCAACAGATGCGCAAGATGCACGGCATCGACAAGGCGCATTGATGGTTTGTCACTGATAATTACCGGCAACCACATACTCGGTGTCCAGATCACAGACTGGGGGTCAGCAATCATTGGAAATCCGCCATAGTGATACGGACTCCACGACGGATTCTCTCCAGAATGCCATGCGGAAGCTACAAATCGAACCATGCCATAGAAGTGATTCTTGGCATCATACGGGATAATTCTTCCGTCAAAGAACCAAGGCCAGCAGAACGAAACCCAAGCGACCGTAAGTATCAAAAAACACACTGCATTCCGGCCAGTGGGTGACTTACTCAGCATAGACGAAACCTCAGATTAATTGAACTGAGGACGCATTGTGAAACACACCTCAGACGGCAGCACTTTCTATGAAAGGGCAACTTTGCAAACAGGATTTATTTGACGGAATGCACTGGAACTGGAGGTTAGGACGCGCGACGACGCGAAACAGATTTGCGAGGCACGATAGGCTCCGCATCCTTTAGTTCATCAAATCCAACAGTTTCAGCAACCAGATAGAGCGGGCGCTGCTTTACCTCGATCAGAACGCGACTGAGATATTCTCCGATTATGCCAAGTCCCAGCAACTGAACACCAGAGAAAAAGCAGATAGCCACCATCAGTGATGCGTAACCCGGAGTATCAATGCCATACACCATCGTTCGTAGCGTCAGAAACGCGCCATAGGCAAAAGATGGAATGGCCAGAGACAGGCCGATATAGCTCCAGATTCTTAAAGGGACCGAACCGAAAGCGGTAATCGCGTCAAGCGCGAAACGGCGGAGCATGCGGGGACTCCATCCTGAAATCCCATGATCTCGCGGTGCAACATCAAAAGGGATCGCCTTGCGCCGAAAACCAACCCACGCATACAGCCCCTTGGTAAATCTTCCCCGCTCAGGAAGCGACAACAATGCATTGGCGACTTTGCGGTCCAACAAGATGAAATCGCCAGCACCTTTCAGGAGTTCCACTTCCGAAATAGCAGAAAAAATTCGGTAGAACCCCATCTTGAACTTACGGCGAAGCCAGGGTTCATCATCACGCGAACGTCTGGTGCCATAGACGACCTCCTCGCCGTCGCACCAAGCCTCAAAGAATGTTGCGATCAGTTCGGGAGGGTGCTGCAAATCGGCATCAATCTGCACAATCGCCTGACCTGAAGCGTGCTCCAATCCCGCGATAAGAGCGGCTTCCTTGCCAAAATTTCGGCTGAAGCATACCAGCTTGATCCGCGAATCCTGTGCGCTGCAAGCGGCAACTTTCGACGGGGTATCATCCCGGCTGCCATCATCAACGACAATCACTTCACATTTTACGTCGAGGGCATCAAGCACAGGCATCAAGCGCGCGAAGAGCAACTCGATGGACAGCGACTCGTTAAAGGTCGGGATAACGACGGACAAAACAACGCCTTCAGGCGAGGTTGGGCGTTCGGATGATGAGACAAGATGGGCAGTCAGGGCGTCACCTACAGGATCGTTTAATTGTTATCTTATCCGTATATGGCCTAGCGTGTTTCGTCAGCATCTCGTTTCAAAGTTCCGTGTGGTTAATGTGAAGAGGAAACTTACTTTGGCGCGCCTTACGCTCTGCTCGGACGATTATGGACTGAACACCGGGATTAATGAGGCAATCCTGACCCTGGTGTCCGCAGGACGGTTGAATGCCGTTAGCTGTATGGTGGTCGGCCCTGCGTTTGATGCCAATCCCTTGATTAAAGCGGTATCCTGCGCTCCGTTACCTGTGCAAATCGGGTTACACCTGACCATGACGGAATATATCCCGTTGGCGGCTATGCCCTGTTTAACCAGAGACGGGTGTTTCCCATCAGTTGGATCTTTGCTTGCCAAAAGTCACTTGCGCAGAATCAACCGGGCAGAAATTCGCCTCGAACTCGAACGCCAGTTTAATGCGTTTGAAAGGGCTTTCAGCCGCCCACCGGATTTCGTGGATGGACACCAGCACATCCATATTTTTCCCGGCATTCGGGAAGATGTCATCGCACTGATTGCTGCACGCATGGGGCATTATGAACCCAATCCCTGTTGGGTAAGGTGTTGCGATGCTCCGACGGCTGATCTGATCGCGATGCGTGATCCGCGCGCGGTTTTACTGGCCACAATGTCGCGGCAGCAACGCCCACACCGGTTACGCGCAGGTTTGCGCAGTAACGAGCGCTTTTACGGGGTCAATACATTTGACCGCAGACAATCGTTTCGGAGATTGATGCAAGGCTGGCTGGGGCTGGTCGCGAAAAGGCCAAGCTCCGCTTTGATTATGTGCCATCCAGGGCTTGGTATCCCCAGCGCAGGCGACACAATTGCAGCGCGCCGCGCAGATGAGTTTTCATATCTGCAAGGAGCACAATTCACCGAAGATTTGGTCGCGTTTGGTTTGGCGCTTGATGAATGTCCCCAATCAAGCCAAGCCTGAACGCCTCATATGCGGTTCATAAGGGAATTCCATGCCCCCGGTTTTCCCATACATCACTTCGGTTTGAGCTTCATACCCAGAGGGGGGCGGCTCTCAGGCCCAGGCTTTGTGGCGGGGCGCGGTTGTTGTTTGGCAGCAGTATTTGAAGTGGCCGCCGGCATCACCTGACGTCCTCTTTGTCGCTCTATTTCTTTGGCCGCTTCACCCAAATAGCCAGCCATCTGATTGAAGTCACTTAACTTCATCACAATATCAGTCACAGGTTGCTGCGGGCCAATCGGCTTGCCCTGAGCATCATGTCGTTGATCGGTCAGGGTAAAGCTGACGAGATTACCTTCGACGATAAAATTCGCGAGGCCATTAACGAAACTGCGCGTCATACAAGCTCCTTCGGTTCCAGAAGACGGGCGGGGCGATGGCGGGCAGCGCGTTCGATCATAGGTCGCACATCACGCCCAATGGTGGCGACCCCATCAATTGCACGACGGTGGCGCATCAAGGCAGGGGTAGCGGTGGCCTCGACAAGCCGAACCCTCGCGAGGGGGACGGGCAAGTCAAACAACACATAGGCAACCGGCTCACCACGCACCAGCACCCAGTCGCGATCACTCTTCTCCCATTCAATTGCCAGATTGAGGGGGCGGGGCCAGTCCCGAAACGGGAACCTACCTGCCACGAGTGGCCCCGGCCAATGCCGTGGGCCATCCGCGAGAAAAGCAGGCATCAGGGATATTGTACAATGCGCGTCAGTCACGAACACCGTATTCAGCGCCATTTGCACAACCGGCACATCCGCACGCCGCCGTGCCGCTTTGGCAAATGATGTTACCAAGCCTTCAAAGCCCGATTGCCGCAGTTTGCTGCCCTCTGCAAGTACGCATCCTTGGGGTGTATCCGGCGCATAACGAAGCACGGCATCCACGGGGCAGCGCAACTCAACGATTCGCCCACGCAAGGACGGGTCAAGGCGGTCATCTTCAAGCAAGCGAGGTCGTGGAAAGGCAAAAGCGGCCTGTGGCCATGTATTAATCCAGCCGATTTCTACCGCCGTATCAGCCATTTTCGACAGGCACCAGCAAACGGTCAGGGCGGCGGCTTTCCGCTTCGCACCATACGCCCTCAATATCATCCGTGATCTCGCCCACCGCTTCCATATTCGAGCGGTATTCAGCAAGTTCGGGGGTAAGTTCAGCTTCAACCAAATCAGGGCGCACAGCCTGATCCCCGAATTCACACAGAAGATAGCAGAGTGGCTCACGAGCGCGGATAATCAGGTCACGCGAAAAGTCATCCCACTCAAACGGCCATTGAAGGCTACGCGGCCACAGGTGAAGCGGAAAACGCCCCGCCGACATGCTACCGGGCCATGACCGCAGCGCCGGATCGAGAAAGGGCGGCACTTGCGTAACCCAGCATGGTTCATCGGTAACGAGAAAGAAGGGCAGTTTGATCTGAAGCAGCGGGCGGCGTGGATCACGCCAGCGTTCGACCGCTTCGATAGTGAGAAAATCCCCAATATCAGCCTCGGATACGCTCGTTCCGGTGGGCACTACGAAAAGCTCGATCCCGCTTTCCTGTTCGACCGCACGCATTCTGAGGTCAAACGGCGCCGGAATTTCGATCAGGCGGCGCTCAAGTTCATTTACCGCTGGACAGTTCTGAACAGAGCGCGGCGAGAGTGGCCGGCTTCGTGTCGAGAAAACGGTCCGGGGAGGTTCAAAGGCAAATGCACCTTCCTCGCGGTCGCAGCACCATCCAACCTGTATGTGTTTTGTAGGTCCGTTCATACTCGTAACACACCATGATGGAGGTAAGGCGATCAAGAGGCTTATGGGCTGCGTTGCAACATGCCATGGTAAAAACCCTGACGAAAGCCCTGGCATGTTACCAGGGCTTTCGCAGGATTTCACATCAGTTCTTGTCTTTGTCTACCAGTGCATTGCCCTTGATCCAGGGCATCATGCCGCGCAGTTTTTCACCGACCTGTTCGATCTGGTGCGCATCGTTATTGCGGCGGATGGCCTTGAAGCTGGCCTGACCGGATTTGCATTCCTGCATCCAGTCACGCACAAAACGACCATCCTGAATATCCTTGAGAACCGCCTTCATCCGCGCCTTCGTTTCATCGTAAGGCAGGATACGCGGACCAGAGACATATTCGCCGTACTCGGCAGTGTTCGAGATCGAGTAGTTCATATTGGCGATGCCGCCTTCGTAGATCAGATCCACGATAAGCTTCACTTCATGCAAGCACTCGAAATACGCCATTTCAGGCTCATAACCGGCCTCAACCAGCGTTTCGAAGCCCATACGGATCAGCTCGACGAGACCGCCACAAAGAACAGCCTGTTCGCCAAAGAGGTCAGTTTCGCATTCTTCCTTGAAGTCTGTCTGAATGATCCCTGAACGACCACCGCCGATACCGGAACAATATGACAGGCCGGTTTCCAGCGCGCGGCCCGTGGCATCCTGATGTACGGCAACGAGGCAAGGTACGCCGCCGCCTTTCTGGAACTCGCCGCGTACGGTGTGACCTGGGCCTTTGGGGGCCATCATAATAACATCGACACCAGGCTTGGCTTCGATCAGGCCGAAATGCACGTTCAGGCCATGAGCAAAGGCAATTGCTGCGCCATCTTTGAGATTGTCATGAATGTGCGCGTAGTAGGTTTCTGCCTGAAGCTCGTCAGGCATACACATCATAATGACATCGCACCACTTCGCAGCCTCGGCAATGTCCATCACCTTGAGGCCAGCGCCTTCGGCTTTCTTCGCGGAGGACGAACCGGGGCGCAGGGCGACCACGAGGTTCTTTGCACCACTGTCGTTCAGGTTCAGCGCATGGGCATGGCCCTGTGAGCCATAGCCGACGATAGCGACCTTCTTGTCCTTGATGAGATTGATGTCGCAATCGGTATCATAATAGACGCGCATGGTTTTCCCCCGTTTTGCGGCGTTTATAGCTTTGCTCGCGTGGTTAGACGAGGGGCGCGGGGGGCGCAAGGGTGGAAGTTCAGCGAATGGCCTCGTAGGCACGAAGATCGGCAAGAGTGTCAATGTCCGGCACAGTATCAATCTGCGCAATTCGCCAGTCAGCGGGCAGGCTCGCAATAGTATCAGACAGGGTATGATCGCTGGACCAACGCACGCCCTTCATAAAACCGGGGGGCGTCTGGCGGGTGCGTTTCATACCGACCAGCCAATAGCCACCATCCTCCGCCGGACCAAAGACAGCATCGTGATCGCCAAGCGCACGGAAAGCGCTGTCAATCAACTCCCGCGTAATATCTGGAATATCCGCGCCAACAATAACAATCGGACCGGGGGGAAATCCACGAAAGACCCTGCCCATCCGCGCACCAAGGTCGCCCTGCCCTTGCGGCCAACGCGTCAGGTTCAAGGGCCATACACGGCTCTCCAGACCTGTTCGGTCGGGTGCGACTGCAAGAATCGTCTGCCATCGCCTATCGCTCGCCATGGACCGGATCAACCTGAGCGCCTGATGCCTGAACCAACGCGCCGATGCAGTCATACCCATATCCCGCCCCAGCCGCGTTTTCACGCGGCCCGGCATGGGTTCCTTGACAAAGATCACGAGATGTCGGGTCACAGGCGCTGTTCCAGTCAACAGAACATATCCATGTGCTCATGGAGGAAATCAAACACGATCAATTGGCTCCATATCTTCCGTAGTGACGGTATGATGATGCCGACAACGATTAAGACCGGGTCTCGTCAACCGCCGATACGGTGTCGCGAGGCCCGGCTTTGAGGGAATCAGGTTATCGACCTGTCAGTCAACTCGCATAGTCCGAGCCTTCACCGTCAAGGATAGCGCGAAGTTCATTGAGGTGGTTATCCGCCTGCTCGACCGGGTATTCGTCCACGCCTCGCGCGACGCTTTCGGCAACCTTGTCAGACAGGACGCGAATGGGGCGTCCGGTCATCAGGGCAGTGATGTACGTCTCGGCAGCGCGTTCAAAATGGTAGAGACGATCAAAGGTTTCGGCCACGGTCTCGCCAATGATCATAATGCCATGATTACCCATCACCATGACCTTGCAGCGTGGATCAGAGAAAAGACCCGCGCACCGCTCACCTTCTTCCTCGAAGGCCAATCCACCGTAATTGGTATCCACCACGGTACGGTTGAAAAAAACCGCCGAATTCTGGTCGATGGCGGGCAATACCGCATCTTCCAGACAGGCCAGCACCGTCGCGTATTTCGAATGCACATGCATGGCACAGCGGGCATGGGGAACCCTGCGATGCAACGCTCCGTGCAGACCCCATGTGGTCGGATCAGGTGCGTCAGGACGATTCATCGTTTCCGGGTCATTCGCGTCGATGAGCAACAACTCGGACGCCTTAACCAGACTGAAATGCCGGTTGCACGGATTACAGAGAAACTGACTGCCATCATCATTGACTGCGAGACTGAAATGGTTTGCGACAGCCTCGTGCATATTGAGCCGCGCGGTCCAACGAAAGGCGGCTGCAAGATCGCAGCGTTGGGTCCAGTGCGGGTCGTTATGATCGGTCGCGTGAAGACTGTGTTCGGTGTCGAGAGCCATCGGAAACCTCCTGCTTGCGATATATCTTCGTAATCTTGTCCGGTGAAACGCCCGCCAAGTAAAGCCCAAGGCATCCCCAGTTTCGACAACCACGTCGCCAATACCCCTCGCGTTCGTATCGTTCGGCGGAGGTGGTGACAACGGCATCAAGGCAACGCAGCTTACCGCGCAGGGCGCGGGCCATGGCAACATCTTCCATCAGGGGCATCGGCTGAAAACCGCCGGTCTCCCGATAAAGACGGCGCGAGACGAGAAGCCCCTGATCGCCATAAGGCAGTGCAAGATAGCGGGATCGAATATTGGCCCATCCTTCGGTCCATCGGGCATAGCGGCGCTCACTGTCAAAACCGAGCCTAAAATAACCGGCCCGGTCGGCGTGGCGCTGCAAATGTCTGGCGACCGCGTCAGTCCAGTTCGGGGGCAGAACCGTATCAGCATGAAGAAACAACAGCCAGTCGCCCCGCGCCACCTCCGCCCCGGCGCGAAGCTGGCTGCCCCGGCCTGTCGTAGCCTCGATCAATCGCGCGCCGGTTTCTTCGGCCACATCTGCGATGGCATCCGTTGAACCCCCATCGACCAGAATAACTTCGCGTATCAGACCATCCGCCACCCCCGGCACCAATGCTCCAAGGGTTGGGCCGATAACCGGAACAGCGTTCAGAACCGGAATAACGATGGAGATCGGCGCACTCACAGTACGCGCCTGACACGTTCCTTTGTCGCCCAGCGCAACAGCGCCAGTGCGATAAGCGAACAGACGAGAAAGCCCAGCGCGATGGGCTGGGCCGTGCCATCATATTGACCGGCAATAAAAGACGCGATGATGGCAGAGATCAGTGCGCTTACTGAACCAATGGCCCCGGCGGCAACACCCGCCACCGCACCCAGCGGTTCCATCGCCATAGCGTTCAGATTACCGGAAATTATGCCGATACTACCCATCGCAATGCACAGCCAGAAAAGCGTAAACCATAAGGGCGGCATCCCCACCACCTGAGACCATGCTACAAAGATAAAGGAGATAACGGCAACACCAATGGTTCCAACAGACGACAGACGTTGCATCCCGTATCGCATCACGAGCCGGGCATTGATTGCCGCTGCAAAGCCAATGACGATTGCCATCCCGCTGAAGGTGAGCGGAAACCAGTCATCCAAACCGTACGCCTCACCCAAAATCTGCTGGGATGAACTGAGAAATGCAAGAAACGCCGAAAAGAAGAAACTGAGGGCAAGGGTGCATCCGACTGCAAGGCGGTTGCTGACAATCAGCTTCAGGGCTTCGAAAATTGGACCTGCGCCAAACGGCCTGCGCGCAGAAGGAGACAGGGTTTCCTCAAGGCGTGTTGCGCTCCACACGTAGGCAAAAACGGCAAAGAAGGCAAGAAACCAGAATATCCCACGCCACGTTGCAACGGTCAGAATACCTTGCCCAAGCAAGGGCGCAAAGACAGGCACGAGCATGAATACCATCATAACCAGCGACGAAATCTGCGCCATGGATCGCCCGGAGTAACGATCCCGGACGATGGCATTGGCGACGATGCGCGGCCCCGCCGCCCCGATGCCCTGAACAATCCGCCCAAAAATCAGCGTGGGCAGCGTATCGGACATCAGACACAGGGCCGTTCCAGCGAGATAAATGCCGAGACCGAGAAAAATACCAAAGCGACGACCGAAGCTGTCGGATAGCGGGCCGTAGACAACCTGTGAAAACGCCATGCCCAGAATGAACATGGTGATGGTAAGTTGCCGGTCATTCGGGTTGTCCGCCGCCAAATCCGCGTCAATATCGGCAAGCGCAGGCAGAATCACATCTATGGACATCGCGACCATGGCGGTCAGGGTCGCGATTAGGGCAATGAATTCAGCAAAGCCGATGGGGCGCTCGACCACCGATGTTTCAGTCATGGTCGCGCGCCCCTCTGAGCATCAATCAATGCGTGGTCGCACCGGTATCGTCAGGGATAATCGCTTCACATTCGATTTCCACGAGGAATTCAGGATTCACAAACGCGCTGACAGCCATCATCGTGCAAGCGGGCCTCGTCTCACCGAAAATCGCGCCATGGACTTCGCCTGCCGCAGGGGCATCGTCGATATTGGTCAGGTAGATGCGATTTGCGACAATATCACCAAGGGTTGCCCCTGCACCTTCGAGGGCAGAAGAGATGATCTCAAAACACCGGGCGACCTGAGCGCCCACGTCGCCGACACCCACTGTGCTGCCATCGGCATCGACAGCACAAGTGCCGCTGACCTTGACGACATTGCCAAAGCGAACGGCACGGGAGTAGCCATATTTTTCTTCCAGCGCGCCGCCGGTGGAGATGTTGGTGCGTGTCATTATTGGTTCTTCCTTTAGGCTGATTGGGATGATGTGATTGCTTCAATAGGGATTGACGTGCGGTTCACAAGCCAATTCGCGCCGAGAGAGGATCAGTCCAACCTTCAATAAAGCGCACGGGGGCGCCGCGCGGCTCACCAATGATCTCGTCTTCCCACATTACCCGCATTCCACGAATGATCGTACCCTTCGGCCACCCCATCACGCCGCGCTTGTCATACGGGGTCCATCCCGCCCTGGAGGCAATCCAGTTATTCTCGATGACACGATGTTCCTTCATGTCCACGATGGTCAGATCAGCATCATAGCCGAGAGCGATGCGCCCCTTTCGGGCAATACCAAAGATACGGTTCGGGCCGTGAGACGTGAGATCGACCATCCGCTCCAGCGACAGACGCCCCGCGTTAACATGATCGAGCATGATCGGAACCAATGTCTGCACTCCAGTCATGCCCGACGGCGAACCGGGATACGTGGCCGCCTTTTCTTCCAGCGTATGCGGCGCATGATCGGAGCCGAGAACATCAATGACGCCGCTTTGAATCGCGCCCCAAAGTGCCTGTTGATGCGTGATGTCCCGAACCGGGGGATTCATCTGAACGAGGTTTCCAAGGATGCTGTAATCGTTCGAATCGAGCGTCAGATGGTGAGGGGTCGCCTCAGCCGTGATGAGATCCTTGTTTGCGGCGAGTAATGGCAGTTCATCAGCAGTGGAAATATGAAGAACATGCACCCGCCGCTTCGTTTCATGGGCAAGTCGGATCAGACGCTCAGTGCAGATATAGGCACTGCGCGGATCACGCCAGACCGGATGGGAAGCCGCATCTCCCTCGACACGCAAGTGGGCGCGTTCCTTGAGTCGGGTCTCATCCTCGGAATGGACAGCAACGCGCCTGCGCCCGCTTTCGAGAACGCGCCGGACATGCTCGGTTTCATCCACAAGCAGATCGCCGGTTGATGACCCCATAAACATCTTGATTCCTGCCGAACCGGGCAACCGCTCCGCATCGGCCAGATCACCTGTGTTCTCTGCCGTCGCCCCGAACCAAAACGCGAAATCACATGCCATGCGTCCGGTCGCGCGCTTTATCTTGTCGGCCAAGGCGTCCGCATCGGTGGTGGCAGGTCGGGTGTTCGGCATCTCGAAAACAGATGTAACGCCCCCCAGTACGGCCGCACGTGATCCGCTGGCGAGGTCTTCCTTATGCTCCATCCCCGGCTCACGAAAATGAACCTGACTGTCGATTACCCCCGGCAGAATCGTCAAACCCGTCGCATTGATGGTTTTCTCGGCGTCCCGTGTACTCAGGTCGCCTAATGCCGTGATGGTTCCGTTCCTGACGCCGATATCGGTTACACCGATACCATTATGATTGACGACAGTGCCATTTCGGACGATCAAGTCAAACAATGTGGGCATGAGCACTACTCCTGTCTTTCGCTTGAAACCCCTTACACGGCATGAGTGATTATGGCGAGGGACAGTACCCCCTATTACGAGAACCTTTCCGGGCGCAGCATCGTTTCGCTTTCTGGTGACAGTGGTGAGCAGGAGGATTTTCTGCAATCACTTGTGACGAATGACGTCTCACAAGCTGGCCCTGATACGCTCGTCTATGCCGCCCTGCTGACCCCGCAGGGGAAATATCTCAGCGATTTCCTGATCTGGCGCACTGATGATGGCGGGTTCCAGCTCGATATTGCCACAGCACTCGCGAATGATCTGGTCAAGCGCCTGTCCATGTACCGTCTGCGCCGCCCGATCGAGATTACCCATGCAGAAACTGATTTGACGGTTTTCTGGGGCGGCGATCCCGGAATTGGCCTGCGCGATCCACGCCACCCCGATCTTGGATGGCGCTTCTATGGCTCCGCCGGGATCGATGCGGAACCGGGCGACTACGATCTACATCGCCTGAAACTCGGTATCCCTGAAAGTGTGACCGATCTCATCGTTGCTGACAGCTACATCCTCGAAGCGAATTTTGAGCGGCTGAAAGGCGTTGATTTCCGCAAGGGATGTTATGTTGGACAGGAAATCGTAGCACGGATGAAATTCAAGACGGAACTTCGCAAAGGGCTATGCGCCGTGACGGTGACAGGTACTGCACCGCCGATGACGCCGCTTCATACCCCCGATGGAAAGCTGGCAGGTACTCTGTTGAGCAATCGCGATGGCCATGGTCTCGCACATCTGCGATTCGACCGTGCAATCGAGCCCATGCTCGATGCTGATGGAAAAACTCAAGTAAAAATCGATAACGCCGTATATTTACAGAATAAGAAATAATTTTAATTGATCTTATCGCGATATAATACTATACAATATAGAATTACTCCGTAAATTAAAATTAAGAAAATAAATAAAATGTATTTCTTATTCAACGCTAATTTTGCACTGACTTGTGCACAGTCAAGGATGGAGGATATTCTAGTGAATAAGTTCACGCAAAAAATCAAAAATTTTGGTGAGTCACAATCTGGCTCTACTGCAATTATGTTTGGCCTTCTCTTCACAACAGTGATGGGTGCTGTTGGATTCGCAGTAGATTACGAGCGGGCACAGAACGAGAGAAAGATCGTTCAGGATCATCTGGACGCCACACTCATCCATTTGGGGCGTAGTGAGCACAAAAACAATCCGCAAGAACCTGGAACCCAATATCTGCTGGCATCGCTCGATAACGCGAAGGTCGAGATTGGTAATTTGAAACCAACTTTTACCTATGACGCAGTGGAAGGGTCAATCACGGGTAGGGTCGGCATTACCCCGCGCACAATCATCAGCGGCGGTATTCTGCCAAAAATTGAGATGCGCGTCGTCTCCAAGGCCAAGCCAAAAGTGGTCGGGACAGTCGAGATCGCAATGGTTCTGGATAACAGCGGGTCTATGAATTTCAGCATCGACAGCGATGAAGAAAGATTTGTCAGCCCCCCCAACCGCCGCGCGGATTCCCTTCAGGAAGCCGTCAGCGATATGTTCGACGTTATCTATTCAAATCCAAATGTGACGCCTGCTGTTTCCGTCATTCCCTATTCCACATCCGTCGATATTACTGATCTGTACGCCGAAAATGGAACATCTGCTTTCCAGGGTGCAAACGGTTACAGTCTCTATGGGCTAGGGTTGAGCGATTTTAACCCAAGTGACGTTACGTACCAGGATCACAAAGACGGCAAGGGCGTCTGGGCGGCGGAACGCTTCGTCAACAAGCGTGGCGACGGAACATACAATTTATCCCTGGCTAACCCCGGGAGCAGGTCACTTCCGATCCTGTCACAGACTCCATTGCAGACATGGTGTAGTTATCGGTATTATTATCAATATGGTACCCGCTGCATCCAGGTTTCGCGCGGCCCGAACGGCGTTTGGTACCGGGGCGGTTATTTCAAAGCCTACAACGGCATTCTGGGAATGACGAAAAACGCACAAACGGTTCGCGAATACGTGGCATCTTTCGAGCCTCAAGGTGGAACCGCAGGCCATATCGGTGCAGCATGGGGTCTTTACACTCTCGTGCCTTCCTGGGGTGGTTTCTTCAATCACGAAGCTGGGAAACCACAGGAATTCTCCGATACCACCGAGAAATACCTCATCATAATGACAGATGGTGAATTCAACTCGGCGCAGGATTCGTCAATGTCCAACGACGATATTTTCAGCTACTTTTCTTCGACCTGCGCAATAGCCCGCGATAGCAACGTGACAATCTTTACCGTCGGATTGAAGGTCGAGGAGGATACCAAGACAGACGTGAGCCTTCGGAAATGTGCGGGCGAAACGGGTCGGTACTTCTCTGTGGACGATCACGATAGCCTGAAAGATGCCTTCAAGAAGATCGGTCGCGAAACAGGAGAACTTCGTATCTCCTCCTGAATATTTCCGTCAAAACCAGAACAATACAAAGGGCCACGAAAGTGGCTCTTTTTCTTTTCAGGCACCCACAGCACCCACCGAAGGTCATTGCCAAACACATAACGGGAGCAATGACAGAATTCAGCGCAACGTATCCTGTTGGTACTTATTCGCGGTTCCGTATTGCGAATGTTGTTGCAAGGATTAGGAAAAAGACGACCGTTTCAAAGATCGTCTCGTTCAGCACAGGCCCATGTGGCATCCCCTCCCCCACAAGACCTGCGATTCGGGCTACCAGTAACCCGCCAAAGACAAACAGCATCACTGCGCCGCCATCCATAGCGCGACCCTTGCCCCAAATGAGCCACAGAACCCCCACGCCAATGCCCCCCATCAATCCACCAAAGACCGCGCGCACTTCGGATACAGCCATCGGTTGTTCCAGTTGCATTGGATAAAGGCTTTCCACCGCCAATGGGTCGAGCATGAGCCATATGCCCAATCCAATGAAGAGTATCGAGACAAGTGCAACCAGACCTTTGTGAAAGGCAAGCATGGTATCTCCCATAAAAAACAACCCGCAACGCGGCGATCGCAACTCCCGTATGACACGAATCTTGGATCAGATATTCACGAAAAAAGCACTGCAGTTCAGAAACGCCATCGATAAATTAGGAGTTGATCAATCCAGAATTCATACAATGAGTGACAAGATGGCATTGGGGATAGGTTGCGTCATGTCTCGTACCCTCCCTCCGAGTCTGGAGAAATAAAAGATGTTCGGCAAGAAGGTCAACCCTAAGGATCATCGTATCCACCAACGTTACCGTACCGATAACATGAGCGTCCTCATCGACGGTGTGGAGTGCGTCCTGCACGATTATTCCGACGGTGGCGTACGAATCTCTGCGCGTGGACAGACGCGTCGCGTCGCCCTGATTGAAATTTACAAACACGGCAAGTGCGTTCGCAAATGTCCGGCCATCGTCGCATGGCGGCGCGAAAGCCAGGCGGGCTATGCTTTCCGCAGTAATCTGAAAATCTGTGAAATCGAAGGCGCGGAGCAATATTATCGCCAACCGATTCCCAAGGAAGAAATAACAAATAACACAGGCGCGGTTCAAGGCAACGCATTGCGCGCACGGCTCAAGATGTAGACACTTCGTAGACGACGGCCCAAAAATTGGCTGCATTTACATTTGGGGCAGTATTATTTCCACTTTATGCAGATAAAGCGTTCACTGAAGCGATCAGTTAGTGGATCGACCGAGACATTTGAACCCCACAATTTTGCGCAGACCTCTCGGTTATCTTGTTCAAATTTCGAGATAAGTTGATCCACAAAACAAAATACAGCGGGTTCTCTTCGTCAAAAACAATCCACTAGGGAAGCGTACT
The DNA here is from genome assembly GCA_937957975.1 of uncultured Neomegalonema sp. Classification (GTDB taxonomy): domain Bacteria; phylum Pseudomonadota; class Alphaproteobacteria; order Rhodobacterales; family Rhodobacteraceae; genus JAHDDY01. The sequence goes on along the minus strand of CALFFK010000056.1, from coordinate 6,156 downwards.
ACTTCATATATAATCAAGTATCGATAGAAGAAAAGAAACAGGCACTCAAAACGTTCATTGATCGCCACACTCCATCACAATAAAAAATCTCCACTACATAGCTATTGCCACCAAATACTTCTAGAACCACATGGATCACTCAACACACACCCACGTATATTTTTGAACCAAAGACGAAATTGGCACGATTTCTGCGATATTGTCACTGACAACTTCCGCGTCATCTCACACAAAAAACACCAACTTGTTCAGAGGTGAGAATATAATTGTGAACGACCACCGGCTAAAGCCGGTGGCTTCAGGTTACGGCTGGAAGCCGGATCGGTCCGCCATACGGCGGACTGGTTCTTTCGGATTGCAATGACATCATCCAATGACTCGATGACGTCCAAATCTGAACCATTGCTGGCAAACGCCAGCGCAAGATGGCCTTTTGAGTTTGACGCATAAATGCGCTTTGGTTTGACCCGTGCCGGCTAAAGCCGTGGGATTTACCGATCCCCTATCGGGGACTTTAAAACTTTCAATTAAAATTTCTGATGGATGGAACCATACCTACTTCATCGCAGTTAAGCTCATATCGTACATTGTAGATTGACTGGAAAGGTGACGGTATCCATGCGTAATTCTATTCAAAACGCGAACCGGGTGGTTGCTCCATCCGTTAGTCCTTATCTTCTACGCCCTCTCAGGACGTATGAGCAGGCCTTGGCTGATATAGCTGCCAATAGAACCCGTAAGCACAACGTCACGCCATTCATTACGCCAGATTCAGTAGAATATAAAAAATTAAAAGAACAGGTTGCAGCTTAACCGGCTTCAAGTGTGATGATTGTAACCGGCTGTCCTGCTTTCCTGGCAGGATCATCTACCGGGCGCACCATCAGGGCATTGGCTTGCGACAACAACGCCAATCGAGAGCTGTCCTGACTGTCGAAAGGCATTACCGAAAGAACATCGTCTTTCATTTCGCACCGGGCGCGCATGTAATGCTCGCGCGGGCCATTTCTGGGGATGTCGATTTCAAGCAAGGCTTCGCGTGTATTTGGCACACGCGCCTTGCCCCCTGACAAAACCACAAGAGCAGGCGCAAGAAAAATACGTCCGCATACCATTGCCGATACGGGATTACCCGGTAATCCAAGCATCGGAGTTCCATTCAGCCGCCCCGCCATCAGCGGTTTGCCCGGCCGCATTGCAACTTTGTAAAGATCGAGTTCAAGGCCATGGCCGGTCAGCGCCGGACGGATCAGATCGTGATCGCCCACCGATGCCCCCCCAAGCGTGACGAATAAATCCGCTTCGGCTCCCTCCAGCGCCAGCCGCCGCAACTCCTCCGGTTCATCGGGTGCAATGGGCAGGATGTCAGCAACCCCGTGCAGCGTTTCAATCAGAGCCGCCAATCCGAAATTATTGGATGAAACAATCCCTCCATCTCGTATTGAATCACCGGGAAGTGCAAGTTCGTCACCCGTGGCCAACAAGGTTACACGCGGTTTGCGATGAACTGTGATGAAGGCATGTCCTGCCGCCGCCAGTAGCGCGATATTCTCAGGTGATAGCCGCTTTCCAGCCTCCAGCAACACATCACCTTCAGAGAAGTCGAGACCAGCCCGCCGTAGATAGGGCGCAGGATCGAGATCATCATGCAGGATTATCCGGTCTCCTTCGCGAGTCGCATCCTCCTGAATAACGATGCGGTCGAGACCGGAGGGGACAGGCGCGCCCGTAAAAATACGGATCGTCTCACCGGGTTCAACCGGGCCGGAGAACGGATGTCCCGCCGCCGCCTCGCCAACGACAGAAAAGCCTGCACCAGGGTGCACTTCATCAGCACGCACCGCGTAACCATCCATGGCGGAGGCATCGAAAGGTGGCTGCGTGCGCCGTGCAACAATCGTCCGTGCCAGAACACGCCCCACCGCAGTGGTAATCGCCACTGTCTCGCGCCCAACCGGAGACATAAGCGCGAGGATGCGCGCGCGCGCTTCTTCCACAGAGATCATGTGGCCTCGAAAGGCCCGGATGCGCCACCATCCTTATGCGTCAGTCGCACCGCTTCGATTTGCATTCCCTTATCCACGGCCTTGCACATATCGTAGATCGTCAGCGCAGCAACACTCACCGCCGTCAGAGCTTCCATCTCCACCCCGGTCTGTCCCGTTACCTTTGCTGTAGCCTCGATATTGATCGCGTTTGTCCCTTCATCGGGGTGAAAATCGACGGAGACTTTCGACAGGCCGAGCGGATGACATAGCGGGATAAGATCGCTGGTTTTCTTCGCCCCCATAATTCCTGCCAGCCTCGCAACGCCAAGAACATCGCCCTTTTTGTGTCCACCATCAAGGATCATCGAGAGCGTCTTGCCTTGCATAACAATACGCCCCCGCGCCGTTGCACTGCGAGCCGTTACGTCCTTTGTAGAGACATCGACCATCGCCGCCGCCCCCGTCTCATCGAAATGCGTAAACCCAGCCATGTACCCTCCACAATTTGGTGGCGAGATAAGGCGAAACCAACGCATAGGGCAAGTCGTGTCACGCCACCGGAAAGTCTTCCGTATGCACAATGACGCCATCATCGTTCAGCAAAACAATGCCAAAGGCAGGGGGATCATGGTTTTCAACGGAACTGTCAGTTCCCCGGAACACCAGAGGCATTTGGCCGACTGTGCTTTTGAAGACGGCCCAGGGCGTGCCACGATGCACACCGGAGATCATGCGATGGACATGGCCACAGAGAAGGTAGCGGACATTACCGTGGCGCTGGATAAGGTCATGGAACGCTTCACCCTCTCGCAGCATGATACCATCCATCGCCTCAAACCCTGTCACGTGGGGCGGGTGGTGCATGGCGATGATGCAAGGGGCTTCACCAGCCCCCGCAAGCGCGGCATTGAGCCATGCCATCCGCTTCGCGCACAATTCGCCCGCATGAATGATTGGTTCTCCTTCACCGCGCAGCAGCAACGTATCCAGGGTGATAAGTCGATACTCACCAAGGTCTGTGACCTGCTGAACAAAACCATCCGGGTCTGCGGGTGCATCATGGAATATCGAGCGGAATGCTGCGCGATCATCGTGATTTCCAAGCATGGGGATGATCGGAATCGGCAGGTCGTCGAGAAACGGTTTTAATCGTCGATACGATGCCTCATCGCCCCAATGAGTCAGATCACCGCAGAACAGGATCATATCAGCATCGGCATTGGTCGCGAGGGCATGATCAAGGCCCGCTCGCAAACGCGATGCCGGTTCCGGGCATCCCTCGCGCGGGGTGACGGTCATATGAAGATCAGTGAAAACGAGAATCTTGTGGGCCTGCGTCATGGCCGTCACCTGTCCGGTTTACATTTTGACATGCAGCGTAGCGATGCCTAACGCTTTGCGGAACAGATTTTCATCAATGGGGACGAATGATGGCCAACGTGAAATGCGTACAAATCGAAGCGCCAGGCGGGCCGGAAGCGATGAAGATCGTCCATGTCGATATTGGCGAACCGGGCGATGGAGAAATCCGCGTTCGGCATCATGCCTGCGGCCTCAATTTCATTGATGTATACCAGCGCGAAGGCCTCTATCCCCTGCCTTTGCCCGCGATTCTGGGTATGGAAGCGTCAGGCGTGGTCGAAGCGGTCGGGGCGGGCGTTTCGCACCTGAAGGAAGGGGACAGGGTCGCTTATGCTTCCGCCCCTCCCGGATCATATTCCGAAGCGCGTGTGATGAACGCGATGCATGTATGCAAGTTGCCTAACGAAATTGATTTTCAAACCGGCGCTGCAATGATGCTCAAGGGGCTTACAGTCGAATATCTTTTCAACCGCACAGCGCAGTTGAAAGCCGGGGATACGATCCTGTTCCATGCGGCAGCGGGGGGCGTGGGTCTTATCGCCTGTCAATGGGCCCGCTCGCAGGGAATCACGCTGATCGGAACAGCAGGTACAGACGAGAAATGCGCGCTGGCCAAGGAACATGGCGCAGCCTTTACCATCAACTACCGAACCGAAGATTTCGCAGCCCGCGTAAAGGAAATGACCGGGGGCAGTGGTGTTCGGGCGGTACTCGATTCGGTTGGCAAAGACACCTGGGAAGGTTCGCTCGATTGCCTTGAACCCTTTGGTCTTATGGTCACATTCGGGAATGCGTCGGGCAAGGTTCCGCCTTTCGACCCCGGTATTCTTGGCCCCAAGGGATGCCTCTATGTCACGCGCCCTACTCTCTTTGGCCATATCACCAGCCGCGAAAAAACGCAGGAAATGGCCGATAACCTTTTCGCCAAGGTCACGAGCGGTGATGTGTCGATCCGCATCGACCAGCAATTCGCCCTCGATGATGTGGCCGAGGCACACCAGGCGCTGGAAGCGCGCAAGACGACTGGCGCAACAGTGCTGACAGTGTGACCCCCGACGAGGAAGTCCTGCGCCGCGCAATCATCAACGGGTGTCTGTCGATGAATTCCGCCGGAATCAATCAGGGGACATCGGGGAATATCTCCGCACGGTTCAATGATCGGATGATCATAACACCATCCGCCACGCCTTATGCGAGGATGACCCCTGCACTGCTGGCAGATTGCGATTTGAACGATAACGAACCCGATTGGCGTGGGCCTCTCCCGCCCTCGACCGAATGGCGCTTCCATCGCGACATTCTGCGTAAACGACCAGAGATCGGGGCAATCGTCCATGCCCATCCGCCCTATTGCACAGCCTTCGCAATGGCGCGACAGGGGATACCAGCGGCGCATTACATGATCGCGGCGTTCGGGGGCATGGATGTACGTTGTTCAGATTACGCAACTTTCGGCACAGCGGCATTGTCGCACACCGCGCTTGATGCCCTGACGGGACGAACAGCCTGTTTACTCGCCAACCACGGCATGATCGCACTGGGAGAAACCCTTGAAAAGGCGCTCTGGCGTGCGGTCGAGCTGGAGACGATAGCGCGTCAATATCACCATTCCCTTGCCATAGGTGGGCCAGTCCTGCTGTCAGAAGATGAAATCGCAGAGGCAACCGCCGGCTTTGCGAATTATGGTCTGCGTCAATAGGGGATGACACCACGCCACGGAATCGCGTGTCCCCCCTCACGGCCCTATCACAGCAACTTGTTACGGTTCGGTATGCAGTGTATAGCAAGCACGAATATGGCAACGCACCTTTTCCGTTAACCATACTGCATTACATACACGACAATAGTATCGCTGAGTATGCGTGACACGAGGACCGCGATGACCCCGATTTCCCTTACCAGGCTTGCCATAGCCACACTGCTCGTTGCTCTTGCAACGCCGGGATGCACGCGGCTGCTTAACCCTGACCCGCTTAATAAAACTGAATCCATCGTAAACGGTACGCAGGTAACGCGCGGCCCGTCTCGTGGCAATCGCGGCATACTTGATTCCGGTTTCGCTTCCACTGCCGCCCCTACGGGTAATAATTTTGAGCCTGCTGTGGGCGAGCCTTTCGACGTCAATGAGCTCGCCGGGCTTTCGAGCAACGATGCGGCATTACCGGAATTACAGGGCATCGATTTTGGTGCGGAGCAAGGTTTTGTCTCGGATATTGTCTCTTCCGGTGTCATTCCAGCGATAGGTGGAGCAGCGGCAGACGAAAACTCCACCTCTTACTTCCTCTCCGACATCGGCCAATCCGTCTATTTCGCAACCAATAGCTCCGAGTTGAACGACCGCGCGCGTGAAACCCTGCGTAGACAGGCGGCCTGGCTGAACGTCAATTCCAATGCTCGTGTGACTATCGAGGGCCACGCAGATGAACGTGGCACCCGCGAATACAACCTTGCCCTTGGCGACCGTCGTGCAAGTGCCACGCGCGGTTATCTGATCGCCGTTGGTGTTGACGAAAGCCGTCTCGACAAAACTTCTTTTGGCAAGGAACGCCCGGTCGCCCTTGGCTCTAACGAAGATGCATGGGCGCAGAATCGTCGCACAGAGACAATCATCAGCGATGGCGAGGCATTCACTTCAAATCCACTGGTTTCCGATTCCCTGATCGGTACCACAAGTGAAGAATTATTCCCGTCAAATCCGGTTTTATCTGACGCCACGATCTTCCCGGATACAACATTACTGGACCCCTTGATCGCCACGCCGGTTGCAAGCCCACTTCCCGGAACGATCACCTATGATACGCTGGAG
>CALFFK010000055.1 GCA_937957975.1 uncultured Neomegalonema sp. | reverse complement strand
GATTCTCGCCAATCATGGGGTTCGGCTTGGCGGTACCGATTTCGACCGGGCAATCAGCATCAATCAGGTGATGCCGATGTTGGGCAAAGGAACCGAGCTGCGCAAGATCATGGGGCCGGGTCACACATCAACCCCCAATGCTATCTTCAACGATCTGGCAACATGGGAGATTATCCCGTTTCTCTATACGGCTCAAAATCGTCGCATGGTGGCAGAGATGAAGCGGCTGGCCATGGAACCGGAAAAGCTGGCCCGCCTTGCTATTGTTCTGGAAGATGAGCTTGGGCATGAACTGGCCTTTGCCGTCGAGCACGGAAAGATTGCTGCCAATGCTGGCACCGAACCATCCGCCATCGCGCTGGACCTGATCGAGCGGGGGCTGTCATGCCCATTGTCACCCGCTGTCCTGACCGCAATACTTGCGCCCTATGCGCGCGATTTGCAGGGGGGCGCGCAGGAGACATTGCGACGCGCTGGCCTCGATGCCACGCATGTGCAGCGGGTGATCTATGTCGGTGGTTCCAGCCTGATGTCGATGGTCTCTGACGTGATGAAGGCGCAATTCCCCGATGCCCGCCATTCCTTTGCCAACGTCTTCACCGCCGTGACCGATGGGCTGGCCATTGCCTCGGCAAAACGTCAGATCGCCAAGGCAAGCTGAGTGCCCTGTTCAATGGCGCGGCGGGCATCAAGCTCGGCGGCCACATCCGCCCCGCCGATGACATGCACTGGCCTGTCGGTGATGGTCTCCACAAGGCTGCGCTCGGAAAGCTGACCAGCACAGATGACGACGTTATCGACTTCCAGCACCTGTTCCTCTCCATCGATGCGGATATGCAATCCGGCATCGTCAATGCGCAGGTATTCGCATCCCGCCATCATGGTGACGTTGCGTTTCAGCAGGTTCATACGGTGAATCCATCCCGTCGTCGGCCCCAGCCCTTTTCCAACCTTGCCCTTTTTGCGTTGCAGTAACCATATGTCTCGCGCGGCAGGTTCAAAATCAGGCGTTTGCCCTTCGATGCCGCTGCGCGCTGCGCGCGTGCCATCAATGCCCCATTCGCGCAGGAAGGCGGCGCGATCCAGACTGGTGGATTTTCCGGCATGGACCAGTAATTCGGCAACATCAAAGCCAATGCCTCCGGCCCCGATAATGGCAACCTTTTTACCGATTTCGGCCCCCTCGATCACTTCCGGGTAGGATTTTGCCTTGGGGTGGTCGATACCGTCGATTTCCGGGATACGGGGGATTACGCCCGTGGCAACGATTACCTCGTCATAGGCTGACAGTTCTTCGGTGGAGGGTGCATGGCCAAGGCGCAGGTTAACCCCCGCGCGTTCCAGCCGCCCGTCAAAATAGCGCATGGTTTCGTCGAATTCTTCCTTGCCGGGGATGCGCCGTGCGAGGTTGAACTGTCCGCCGATGCGGCTGGCCTTTTCAAACAACGTGACCGAGTGGCCCCGCTCTGCGGCTGTGGCGGCGAAAGAAAGGCCCGCCATGCCCGCGCCGACAACAGCCAGCGTTTTCGGCGTTGTCACTGGCTGGGGCGTGAATTCCTCTTCACGGCAGGCTTGCGGGTTCACGAGGCAACTCGTGATCTTGCCCCTGAAGATATAATCCAGACAGGCCTGGTTACAGCCAATGCATGTATTGATCTCGTCGGTGCGGCCTTCGGCGGCCTTTTGTACGAAATCCGCATCCGCAAGAAACGGGCGGGCCATCGATACCATATCGGCCTCGCCACTGGCCAGAATCTGCTCTGCGACATCGGGCATATTGATACGGTTGGAGGCGATCACAGGGATCGAAAGATGCTCGCGAACCTGCCCCGTCACCCATGTAAAGGCCGCACGGGGGACCGACGTGGCGATGGTCGGAATACGTGCTTCGTGCCACCCGATGCCGGTATTGATAAGGGTTGCCCCGGCCTTCTCGACGGCCAGTCCGAGTTGGACCACCTCCTCCGATGAACTGCCCCCTTCGACAAGATCGAGCATCGAGAGGCGGAAGATGATGATGAAATCCTGCCCCACCGCCTCGCGCGTGCGGCGCACGATTTCGACCGGAAAGCGGATACGGTTTTCATAGGAACCACCCCAACGATCCGTTCGGTGGTTCACCCGCTCTGCAATGAACTGGTTGATGAGGTAGCCTTCGGACCCCATGATCTCAACCCCGTCATAGCCAGCCTGTTTTGCCAGCTCGGCACACCGGACGAAATCTGCGATCTGCTGTTCAATATCGTCTTCGGACAGCTCTTTAGGGGTGAATGGATTAATGGGGGCTTTCACTGGCGAGGGCGCGACCTGTGCCTGATTATAGGCATAGCGACCCGTATGCAGGATTTGCATCGCCATCGCCCCGCCCTCAGCGTGGACAGCATCAGTGATGATACGGTGATTGGCGACCTCGGATTCGTCATTCAGGATCGAACCGCCCTGAATGACCGCGCCCTCCGGGTTGGGACCAATGCCGCCCGTGACGATAAGGCCGGGGCCATTTTTTGCCCGTTCGGCATAAAATCGCGCCATACGCTCGAACCCGCCCTTGGCTTCCTCCAGTCCCAGATGCATTGACCCCATCAGCACACGATTGCGCAGGGTGATAAAACCCAGATCAAGTGGCTGGAACATCAGCGGGTAGGGGCCATCGGGGGATACATCATACATCGGAATCAGTCCTCGGCTGGGGCAACAGAAGTCCCAATTACCGGAACCGGACGGCAAGGCGAAGCGAATCCATGCCCCTGATTGACTGTAAGGGCGAAATTCTCACGCCCTTTGGCTATAATCCTACACGATCCAGTCGCCATAAGTGGTGCTGTCATGTCCGACAGATGACAGATAATCGATCAACTGGCTTTCGCTTTGGTAATTGGCGTAGCGAATATTGCCGTCTGCATGCATGAGCGCATGAAGGTAGGCGGTTCCGTCAACCGTTCTGAAATAGACCTGTTGCAATCCGTCATTGTCATAATCACCGGCACCAAGAAGTTCGAGGTTCAGGTTTTCCAGATCGTTTCTGAAACGCTGTGCGCTGTCGAAATCGCTGCCCCGTGTGACAATGCCTTCTTCGACGAGGGGATCGAGATAAACCCCCACAACGCGCGTATCGCCGCCCTCTCCATGATTGCCGAAATCAATCACACCATTCCGGTCCGGGCCGAGTGTCGCCCACCTGCCCAGTTCGTGGTTTAACAGGATGAATTCATCATCACCGTCATTCTGAATATCCACGCTGCCGATTATCTGCCATGCATCCACATCGCCGAGCAGATTGCCGCCAAAATCACGCAACGGTCCAAAAAGCTCTATGGCGCTGTGTTCTTCGAGATCATCACTGAAAATCAGGTCTGGATTACCGTTCAGGTTCAGGGGCGATCCCGTGATCGTTGCGCCTGACAGGGAAAATTCTGTCAGCCCGACATCCCTCAGCACGATCTCTGTGTCATTTAGCGAAAGCGTTGCGTCATTGCCGGATCTGGACAGCGTAGAGAAGACAGTGGCAGCCTGAACCTCACTGGCAAATTCCAGAACATCGCTGTTGTCAAAATCCGTTATCTCCGCGCCATCGTCGGCCAATCCAAAGATGAACGTGTCTGAACCGGCCCCCCCTGTCAGGACGTCGAGGCCAAGACCCCCCGTTAGCTGGTCGTTTCCGGCCCCGCCATTCAGGGAATTTGCGGCATCGTTGCCGATGAGAGTATCTGCGCCGCTGCCGCCTTGTGCATTCTCGATCACCGCACCGTTCGCGATGGTATAGCCCCCGAAAATCCCATCGACACGCGAGACGAAACCACCGCCGCCCTCTTCGTATTGTAGCGTTGCGGCCCGCAGGTCGATGGTCGCGTCTGCGGCCCCGTCATGGGTGATCTGGTCGATACCACCCGTATCCCAGATTGCGGTATAGAACGTCCCGGTGCTGTTTTCCGAGGGCAGTTCGTAGGTTGTTGCGTCGTTATTGGCGTCTTCCCGTGCGCCATGCCGGGACTGAAGAAGGGCAATATCGAGCGGCGAGAGAGTCCCGGCATTGCCATAGGCTCTTGATGATTCCAGCCCGGTTTCGGAAGCATAGCCCTGATTGTAGCTGAGTATGGTGAAGGCGCCCTGATTGAGATCGAAATCGCCGTAATCCCCATAGGGTGATGTCACGCCATTAAGGATGACTGAATCGCCTCCCGTGTCATGGGGATGGGCCAGACCAAGGCCATGGGCCAGCTCATGCAACAGGATTCTGAACCCGGTTCCGCCCTGTTCCAGACCATCATCGGCATTAAGGGCTGCTCTGCTGAAAATGCCAATACCGGCATTGGGTTCACCAGGCGGGTACATGACCGCTGAAAAGAATACCGGCGCTCCGATGACAAGCTTGAAATCGGCTTCGTCAGGGGATGAGACACGGTTGAATGTAAGATTTGTGACCGCTTCAAATTCTGCCATCGCGGCGAGGGTTTGCCCGATTTCGTAATCGGTCCATCCAAAAGAGGCGTGGCCCCCGAAACTCTCGCCCTGTTCTGCGAAATATACGTCTACCGTATTCGTGCCAATTGACGTTCCCCAATCAATCGCATCGATCGGGTTGGTGCTGGTCTGTTGTACCGTGGGTTGCGTGAGGCTCGTTGCGCTGAGTTGGTACCGGCCTGTCTGCGCCGCCGGACTTGCCGCTTCAAGATAATAAGTGCCCGTTTCGGGGGCGGTAATGAGGATACGGGAATCAGCACCGGGGCCGCCGCCTTCATCTTCTGCGATCAACTGGCCATTCTGGTGAAGCCGTAACAACGGATTGCCTAATGCATCACTGCCATCAACTCCGGCAAGGTCGAACACATACCGTTCTCCCTGTACCAGATCGACCCGGAACCAGTCAGTATCCGTGCCTGTTTCCAGTTGGCTCGTAACCGGATCGCCGAATGTAATTTCGGCTGTTGTGAGTTGGTCCGCCGAAATGTCCGATGCAAAATTCATAATAGCCATCCAATTATGTGCCATGCCCGAACGGGCGCGCCGATTGAGTGGTTACTATTGCATTAATGGTGCCAGATACCTGCGCAGCGCAAGTGGACTCGTCAGCGAAGGACCAGCTCGCTTCTGTGATCGGCAGGGTGGCGCCCATGTTCGCGCGCAAGCCGATGGCGCAACAGCTTGATCCTGCCCCGGACAGGGCAGGAATCGACAGCGCCGCCTGGGTTGTCAGACACCTGCCGGATTTTCGACATCCCGTCCCAGCATCGCGAGGTCGGAATAGCGGTCGCCAATGCGGTGATGGGGGCGTCCGCCCGTCGCCGCGCCGAGGGCCACGACCAGCTCGTCATGGGCGGGCGCGTCATAGATCGAAAACTGCACGGTCAGATAATGCGACCGCCGCCCGGTATCGTGCTTGTCCATCAGTGGGATCTGGATCTGCGTATTTGCCGGGCCGCGCGTGTTGGTGAAACCGAGATAGCTTTTGGCACCGACCGCATCGCGGTAGAAGTTACCGAATTGCAGGGTATGGATCAGGGCCGAGGCGTGCTCGATCTCGCAATCCGTGCCGGAGATGCAGGCCTTGCCATAGGCTTTGATGGCGTCCCCCGATCCGGCCAGCGCGATCAGGCGCTCGGTCAGCATCTTGCCCAGCGGTGGGGCGAGGCGCTGGATGTCGGGCTGCAAATCCTCAACATGGCCCCTGCCGTGCCACGGGTTCTTCACTACCGCCGCGACGCCGATCATGCGCAGGGCGGGGTCGGCGGCTTTCGCGCCCTCGCGATGGATATCTTCGTCAAAGGTGACGACTTTTCGTAGTTCGGGTTCCATGGGTGTCTCCTAGGTACTGTATGGTTCGCGCGAGGCGATGCGATTGACGGTGCCGCGCGTCTCGTCCCCCTGA
>CALFFK010000054.1 GCA_937957975.1 uncultured Neomegalonema sp. | reverse complement strand
GGGGGCGTGCGCCCAAGGATAGAGAGGCCCGCCCGGCGCATATCCCTCACGGGTCGCAGATCGCTGCGGACGGAGCGGTTGAGCAGATCAACGCCAGCGGTGCGGGCAAGGATGTCGGGTGTGCGCTTGCGGGAATAGGTGGTGAGAGTTGCCTCTGCGCCGGGGTCTTCGGCTTTGCCGCATAGCGCCGCCAGCGTTTCCACATCGCGGAGCGACAGGTTGAAGCCCTGTGCGCCTATAGGGGGGAAGGCATGGGCGGCTTCGGCCACAAGAACCGTGCGTGTTGTGGTCAATCCCGTTGCCACCTGCGTCGTGGCGGGCCAGAGGGCGCGGGGGGCAGCAGCGGTGATTTCACCATAGACGCCGTGGCTGCGCCGGTTGAGCTCTTCGAGAAAGGCGTCGTCATCCAGTGCGGCCAGACGATCAGCTTCCCCATCGCGGTTCATCCAGACGAGGCCGGAATGATTCCCCGGCAAAGGCGCAAAGGTCAGCGGGCCGCCGACATGATGCATCTCGATTGAAATGCCGTCATGGGGGCGGGTGTGATCGACACGGGCGGCGAGGGCTTTCTGCGTGTATCCCCATTTCCGCAGCCCGATACCTGATTTCTTGCGCACGACCGAGCCGCGCCCATCGGCACCGACGAGCAGGCGGGCAGTAACGCGGGTTTCATCCGAAAGGGTGGCGAGCACCTTGTCCTGCCGTGCGATCCAGTGATCAATGTGTGTATCGGGGATGAGGCGGGCATTGCCTTGTGCCTCGATATGTCGGGCCATCGCGAGACAAGCCAGACCGTTCTGGACGTTCCAGCCAAAAGCATCGCCCCCTGTCTCGGTGGGGTCGAACAGGGCTTCATCGCGGGGAGTGGCGCTCTTGCCTCCGCAATCGACGATCTTCATGCCGTGCAGGGGCTGGGCGTCCGGGGCTATCGCCTCCCACACATCCGCGCGGGTCAGGGTATCAATGCCGGGCATCAGGATGGCAGTGGTGCGTTGATCGTGAGCGGCAGTGTCGGAGGAAGGCGCGGCCCCTGCCTCAACACAGAGCACATCCAACCCTTCAGCCGCCAGCCGTGCCGTCAGGGCCAACCCTGCGAGGCCACCGCCTATGACAAGGATGTCGGTTTCGATGCGGTCGGTCATGCCATGGTATCCGTTATGCTCCGCAGAAATCCGGTCAGGTCATTGGTTGCGAAATGGATGTGCGCGCCCTCCTTGCCAGCGGATGCGATGTCGCACTGGGTTGGCAGTAACACGGTTCGCATCCCGCGTTTGTGAGGCTCCAGCAGGTTGCGGGCCGAATCCTCGAACATCGCGGCGCGGTGGGGGGCGCCCCCTTCGATCTTTGCCACGGCGTCATAGGCGCGAGGGGCGGGCTTTGGCTCGAAGCCAGTGGTTTCGATGTCGTGGATGGCGGCGAAGACAGCCGGTTCTATTCCGAGGCGAGCCAGAACGCGATCAACATGGAGCCGATCAGAATTGGTATGGATCACCTTGCGCCCCGGCAAGGTGGCGATGGCCTCGCCAAGTGGCGGGTTCGGGGCAATGTCGGACAGGTCAACGTCATGGACATAATCGAGGAAGTCGCGCCCCTTGACCCCGTGATGCTTCATCAGGCCGCGCACGGTAAGCCCGTAGCGCAGGAAGTAATCCTTCTGCACCCGCCGTGCTTCGATCCGGTCAACGGATAGCAAGTCGGAAATGAATGATCCCATCCGCCCGTCAATCTGCGCCCAGAGGCCGGGTGGATAAGGGTAGAGCGTGTTGTCGAGATCGAAAATCCACAGGTCGACGCCCGCGAAGGCATCAGCCAAGGCGTTTTGGGTTTTATCAGAATGAATCAGCATTCAAAACGCCGTGAAACGCTCATGTTTCAGGATCGAAGGTCATGGCGACGCCGTTCATGCAATAGCGCAGGCCCGTGGGTTTTGGTCCATCGGGGAAGACATGTCCCAGATGGGCATCACAGCGGGCGCACAGGACTTCGGTGCGGCGCATGAACAGGCTGCGGTCTGATTTCTCTGTCACAGCGGTTTCGTCGATGGGTTGGTAGAAAGATGGCCAACCTGTGCCGCTGTCGAATTTTGCGTTCTTTTCGAACAGCGCCGCATCGCAACAGACACAGCGGAATGTGCCGTCTCCTGCAGGGAAGTCGTCATGAGTGAAGGGCCGTTCTGTGCCGTGTTTCCGGGCGACGCGATAGGCCTCATCCGAAAGCTGTGCGCGCCACTCGGCGTCGGATTTCTCGATTTTATCAACCATGGGATGCCTCGTTGCTCTGCCCCGAATGTATGGCATCGGGGGGCGAACTCAAGGGAACCGATGTCACTCGCCGCGAGGTTTACAAACCCGGAACCATAAATGCCGTCCGTTGGTACAAATCGACGGTCATCGGTACGATATGAAGGTCGTCAAGGGATTGCGACTACCGAATTGACAGGGGGGATGTCATGCAGACTTTCGACCAGGGGCCGTATCGGGTTCGCCTTGCTGCCAACGCCGCCGATGTGATCGCGGCACAGCGGTTGCGCTATCATTCCTTTATCCGCGATACGGGCGCGGCCCCGCGCGCGGCAGAGCGGGATGTGGATACTTTCGACGCGACCTGTGAGCATGTGTTGATCGAGTTGGTGGCGACCGGCACGCTCGTCTGCTGCTTTCGGCTGATGCCTTTCGAGAATGGCCGGGATGTCACGCGGTCATATTCGGCGCAATATTACGACCTTGCCGCTCTGGAGGCTTTTCCCGCGCGTATGGTCGAGATGGGGCGTTTCTGCGTTCATCCCGAACATCGTGGACCCCATGTCCTGCGCGTCGCGTGGCAAGCGATGACCCGCTATGTCGATAGCAACGGGATCGAGATGTTGTTTGGCTGCTCCAGTTTTGAGGGTGCGGATGCGGAGGCTCATTCCGAAGCTCTCGCACTGTTGCGTGCAAAGCACATTGCACCCCGGCGCTGGCTGCCCCGGCCCAAAGCCCCGAAAATCTTTCGCTTTGGTGCATTGCCGGGACGCAAGACGCCAGA
>CALFFK010000053.1 GCA_937957975.1 uncultured Neomegalonema sp. | reverse complement strand
CGTCAGGGCGATGACACCCGCTTTTGAGACGGAATAGGCCGAGGCATTCGGGTTGCCTTCCTTCCCCGCGACGGAGGCGACGGAGACGATGCGCCCATAGCCGTGCCTGACCATCCCCGGCACCAGCGCCTTGCAGCAATGGAACGGCCCGTCGAGATTGACCGCCATGACCTTCTTCCATTCGTCGATCTCGTAATCGGCGACCGTCGCGTTCGCCCCCGCGATCCCCGCATTGTTCACGAGGATATCGACGCGGCCCATCTCCGCTTCCGTGCGCGCCGTCGCCGACCGCACGGCGTCCCAGCTTGCCAGATCGACCTCGATGAAGCTGGCCCCGATCTCCTCGGCGGTCCGCTCCACCAGCCCCCGGTCCCTGTCCCACAGCGTCACCGTGGCCCCACCCCCGATCAACCGCTCGGCCACTGCCCGCCCGATCCCCTGCGCGCCGCCGGTGACGACGGCTTTCCTGTCTGACACGTCGATCTGGTTCATCTCTTTCCCCTACATTCGGTATCAGGAGATACTTGCCCGCTTGTGGTTCCTTTGCCAAGCTGTCCCAAGCACGGCAATTGCCGGGCGGTATCCTGGAGAACCCCATGACCCATGACACCCGCGCGAACAAGACGTTCCGGTCCCAGGAATGGTTCGATAACCCGAACAATCCCGGCATGACGGCACTTTATGTCGAGCGGTATCAGAATCAGGGTTACACGCGGGAGGAGCTGCAATCGGGACGGCCTATTATCGGCATTGCCCAGACGGGCAGTGATCTGGCCCCCTGCAACAAGATACACATCTTTCTTGCCGACCGGGTTCGCGCGGGTATCCGGGATGCGGGGGGCGTGCCGCTGGAATTTCCGGTCCATCCCATACAGGAGACCGGCAAACGCCCCACGGCGGCGCTGGACCGCAATCTGGCGTATCTC
This sequence comes from uncultured Neomegalonema sp., assembly GCA_937957975.1. Lineage (GTDB taxonomy): Bacteria > Pseudomonadota > Alphaproteobacteria > Rhodobacterales > Rhodobacteraceae > JAHDDY01. The sequence continues at coordinate 41,156 of CALFFK010000053.1, read as the reverse complement.
AGCCTCGTTGAAGTGCTGCATGGCTATCCCATTGACGGCGTGGTGCTGACCACAGGATGCGACAAGACCACTCCCGCCATGCTCATGGGGGCGGCGACCGTGGACCTGCCCGCCATCGTTCTGTCGGGTGGCCCGATGCTTGACGGGTGGTGGAAGGGGGAGTTGGCCGGGTCTGGCACGGTGGTATGGGAGAGTCGCCGCCTGATGTCGGAAGGTAAGATCGACTATGAGGAATTCATGTCCCGCGTCTGCGCTTCGGCCCCGTCGCTTGGCCATTGTAACACGATGGGAACGGCTTCGACTATGAACGCGCTGGCCGAGGCGCTGGGCATGAGCTTGCCCGGTTGCGCCGCGATCCCTGCTCCCTTCCGCGCACGGATGGAAATGGCTTACAGAACCGGCAAGCGCGCGGTTGAGATTGTGCGCGAAGATCTGCGTCCCTCTGCCATAATGACCCGCGCCGCTTTCGAGAACACGATGCGCGTTAATACCTGCATAGGTGGTTCCACCAATGCCCCGCCACATTTGACCGCTGTGGCCCGCCATGCGGGCGTTCCGATGAGCGTAAGGGATTGGGAAACCGAAGGCTTTGCGCTGCCCCTATTGGTGAATATGCAGCCCGCCGGGAAATACCTGGGCGAAAGTTTCGAGCGCGCCGGGGGCGTCCCCGCTGTTATGGGCGAAATGCTCGCGGCGGGTCTGCTGCACGCTGATGCCATGACGATTAGTGGCAAGACTGTGGCCGAAAACCTTGAGGGTCGCCGTAGCGAAGATACCGATGTTATCAAGACCGTTGCGGCCCCCATGCGCGAGGATGCGGGCTTTCTTGTTCTTTCGGGCAACCTGTTCGAGTCTGCCCTGATGAAGACCAGTGTTATCTCTCCCGAATTTCGCGAACGGTTCCTGTCGGATGCGGGCCGGGAAGGTATCCATGAAGCCCGCGCCATCGTCTTTGAAGGGCCGGAGGATTACCATGCTCGCATCAATGACCCTGATCTGAAGATTGACGAAGGCTGTATTCTCTTTATTCGGGGTGTTGGGCCGGTTGGCTATCCCGGTTCAGCAGAGGTCGTGAACATGCAACCGCCGGACGCCGTGCTTGCGAAAGGCATCCCGCATTTGCCTACGGTTGGCGACGGGCGGCAATCGGGAACCTCCGAAAGCCCGTCTATCCTCAACGCCTCACCGGAGGCAGCCGTAGGGGGTGGGCTTGCCTTCCTGAAAACCGGCGATCGCGTGCGCCTCGACATCCCAAAGCGCCGGATGGATGCCCTGGTGGATGACGCGGAATGGGCCGCCCGCAAGGCCGCATGGACCCCGGACATTCCTGCCCATCAGACCCCGTGGCAGGAAATCTACCGACAGCATGTTGGTCAGCTCGACGGTGGCGGCTGCCTCGAATTCGCGACCAATTATCAGCGGGTGGGTGAAATCCTTCCCCGTGACAATCACTGAGGGGGACCACGACCATGAAACTGCTTCGCACTGGCCCGATGGGTCAGGAAAAACCGGCCATCATTCATGCGGACGGCACGTATCGCGATATTTCCGGCCTCGTTGGCGATCTGGCGGGAGATACTGTGTCCCTGCGCTCGCTGGATGCAATCCGTAATTCGGATATTGACCACCTGCCGACCCTCGACACGGGCGGGCGTATCGGTTCCTGTGTCGCCTCGACTCCCACTTTCCACTGCGTTGGGCTGAACTACACCCAGCACGCCGTCGAAAGCGGCATGGACATCCCGACCGAGCCAATCCTGTTCAACAAGGCGGCCTCGGCCCTCTCCGGCCCCTTCGATCCCGTGATCCGCCCAAAGGACTCGCAGCAACTCGATTACGAAGTCGAGCTTGGTATCGTAATCGGAGAGATGACGGAGCATGTTTCCGAAGCCGATGCTTTGTCGCGTGTGGCGGGGTATTGCGTCATCAACGACGTTTCCGAGCGCCATTTTCAGGCCCAGCGCCTCGGCCAATGGGTCAAGGGAAAGTCGGCCCCTACCTTCGGCCCCACCGGCCCCTGGATGGTGACGGCGGATTATGTGCCAGACCCGCAAGCCCTGCGCTGCTGGTTGAAAGTGAATGGCGAGATACGACAGGATTCGAACACTGCCGATATGATCTTTTCGGTCGCGGAGATCGTCAGCTATATGTCCCGCTTCATGCGCCTGATGCCCGGCGACCTTATTGCCACCGGCACGCCGCAAGGCGTTGCGATGGGGATGGACCCGAAAGGCTGGCTGGTTCCCGGCGACGTGATCGAGCTTGGTATCGACGGCCTTGGTGAACAAAAACAGGATGTGGTGGACTACACGGCCTGAGCGTTGCGCCCCCCCGGATATGCGCGCACAATGCATCCCGCGTGCTGTTGCTACTGTGGGGGCGGGTCAACAACATCACGGGGAATGTTCAGATGGCCACCCCGGAAATTATCCCATTGCACAACATCTTGAACCAATCTGCTTGAAGGTTTCGCTCAGGGCTTTAGGTGAGCGACCGGAAACTGTTCGCCGGAAATCCCGGCGACAGACATTCGTTGAGCAAGGTAATATCCATGAACGTCCATGTGCCATCGTCAAATATGGAATTGTCGAACTACAATACCGTCGTAACCAAAACACCCATATTAAACGAAGGCTTGGTGGAGCAAAAACGGGAAGAAATCCTCGAATATTTTCACCGGACCTTCTCGCTTTACGAAAGCATTTTTGAATGCCTTGTCGATGATGAATCCTATTATGCCCGCGCCAATCCGCTGCGCCATCCGCTGATTTTTTATTACGGCCATACCTCGGTCTTCTACATCAACAAACTGAACGTCGCGCAGCTCATCAATGAGCGCGTCGATCCGAAGCTGGAATCATCCTTGGCGATTGGCGTCGATGAAATGTCATGGGATGATCTCAACCAGGATCATTATGACTGGCCGACACCCGCAGAGGTTAAAGCGCACCGCGACAAGACCCGCGAAATTGTAGACCGGTTTATCCGCACCTACGATTTCAAAATGCCGATTACGTTCGATGACCCGATGTGGGTTGTTATCATGGGCATTGAGCATGAGCGCATCCATCTGGAAACGACGGCTGTTCTGATCCGCGAGTTGCCGCTGGACCGCGTGAAGTCACACCCTGTCTGGAGCAAAATCTGCACAGAAACAGGAACAGCACCGGAGAATGAGCTGCTGCCCGTCGAAGGCGGTCACATCGTTTATGGCAAGTCGAAGACGAACCCTCTCTATGGCTGGGATAATGAATACGGCCACGCCGAAGCGGAGATTAAACCGTTCAAGGCGTCGAAATATCTGGTCTCCAATACCGAGTTTCTCGGCTTCGTGAAGGCAGGCGGGTATCAGACTGAAGAGTTCTGGGATTCAGAAGGCTGGCACTGGGTGCAATACGCGAAAGCCGAGCATCCGGTCTATTGGGTCAGGAACGGCGACGCATACCAATACCGCTCGATGCTTGAAGTCATCGACATGCCGTGGGATTGGCCCGCCGATATCAACTATCTCGAAGCGAAGGCTTTCTGTAACTGGAAGTCGAAAGAGACTGGCAAGCATATCCGTATGCCAACCGAGGCGGAATGGTATCACTTGCGCGATCTGACCACGGATGCGGATCAACCCTATTGGGATAAAGCACCGGGCAACATCAATCTCGAATACGAGATGTCCCCTTGCCCTGTCACCCGCCATGAATTCAAGGACGGTTTCCACGACATTATCGGCAATGTCTGGCAATGGACCGAGACACCGATTGACGGGCTGGAGGGATACAACGTTCACCCGATCTATGATGATTTTTCCGCGCCGACTTTTGATGGCAAGCACAATGTCTTCAAAGGCGGATGCTGGATTTCGACCGGCAATTACTCAATCAAAAACTCCCGTTACGCATTCCGCAGGCATTTCTTCCAGTATTCCGGCTTGCGCTACATTGAGGGCGAAAAATTGCCAGCACCAGAGATGAATATCTACGAAACCGACACGCAGGTTTCGCAATATATCGAGTTCCATTTTGGCGAAGAACATTACGGCGTTCCGAACTTTCCGGTGGCCTGTATCGAGGCGCTGAAACCGCATACCGCTGACATCAAAACCGAACGCGCGCTTGATCTTGGTTGCGCCACAGGGCGGTCTTCGTTCGAGTTGGCCAAGATCTTTGATCACGTCGATGCACTCGATTTCTCCGCGCGTCTGATCGAAGCGCCATCGACTTTGCAAAAAACCGGATCGCAGCGCTACACGGTCCAAGATCAAGGCGAGTTGGTTACTTATAAAGAAGTGAAGCTGTCACAGTTTGATGGATATGACGCCATCAAAGACAAGGTGTGGTTCACTCAGGGGGATGCTTGTAATCTTGCTGACAAGTACACGGATTATGATCTCATCTTTGCCGGAAACCTGATTGACCGGCTTTATTCGCCCGCCGATTTCCTTGAGCAGATCAAGACCCGTATCCGCCCCGGCGGCGTACTGGTTCTGACCTCGCCCTACACATGGCTGGAAGAGTTCACGCCGCGTGAAAACTGGATCGGTGGATTTAAGGCGCTGACCGGAGAGAACTTCACGACGCTCGAAGGACTTGCGGAGCATTTGGCCCCTGAATTCGAAAGGGTCGGCGCACCGCAGGACATCCCCTTTGTGATCCGCGAAACCGCACGTAAATTCCAGCACAGCGTCGCGGAAATGAGCGTCTGGCGTAAAGTCGGGTAGGGCCATTGATGAGCATCACCCCGGAAAGCACGAATGCGCTATTCGGGGTGCAGCGGTTTTGCAGTGCGCTTCTGCTCGATGATCAGCACTTAATTTGTTGCGTATTGTGGCCCGCGCCGCAGGCGGCGGATGACGTGGGAGATCGGGGCGATGGCAATGCTGTTCCCCCGTGTGCCGATCCAGTCGGAGAGTATATCCAGTGATGTCGTCCCCGACTCGACCAACACGATGGCCGTTCCCCATGTGAACGCATGGCGTTCGGCATCGGTCAGGGCCAGATATGCCTCATCAGGCAGGGCGTCGCGGGCAATCCGCGTCGTGCGCCGTCCAACCGGCACGCCCATGGGCCGCATCCTTGTGGAAATCAGGCTTTGGGGGTCATTGCGGCTGTCGATCATCAGCATCCCTTCCGCCGCCAGCCCCTCGCCCAGCGTGCGCAATGCTACGATATCGCGTGCAATATCACCTGTCTGTCCGTCTACCGCGCCGACGATCTCGCCCCCGGCTCGCGCGAAATGCCAGCGTAACCGGCGCTGCAACTCCCGTTCGCTCAATCCCCGGCGCAGCACATTCGGATCACCCCCAAAATCGGGACCATATCCGAAAGGCAACAACGCCATGGCCTCGCGTCCGGCGCGGCGCACCTGTTTCACGCGGGAAGGCGAATCGTCAAAATCGGCGGCGATAGCGAAAGTCAGTGGCGTATTCCAACTCACCGCCCGCATTGCGGCATAGGATTCCTTGCCATCATCAAGCACGACAATGGCCATCAACGGCGTATTTTCTGCCGCCTCGAATGACCCGGAGTGCAACAACCACGCGGGTGCCCCCTCGCGTGAGGGTAACACTGCAATCTCTGTGACAGGGGCTTCAAATGCCACGTCTTCCACGCTGGCTGTTGCGGCTTTTCCTGCAACCGCCCCGCCGAGCTGGTTCATCAATCCCATGAACACGACGGCCAGCAGGAATGCCCCGGCGCCCAGCGCCGCCACGGCTCCGGCCCCAAGATCGTCGAGCCAGTCGCGCTGATGCACATACTCCTGCCCCTCGTCTTCATGCGTATCGTCGTCGTCTTCCACCGGGCGTTCCTTCGCCAACCTTGACGCCACCCCCCTGTCCCTTCAAGAAAGGCGCAGGATGCGGGGGCCTGGAGCGTCAAAATGCTGCTACTGATCGATAACTATGACAGCTTTACTTACAATCTGGTTCATGCGTTCGGGATGCTGGACGCAAAAGTCGAGGTCGTGCGCAATGATGCGCTGACTGTAGACGAGGCGATGGGCCGGGGCGCAAAGGCCATCGTTCTCTCCCCCGGCCCCTGTGATCCTTCGCAAGCGGGTATCTGCGTCGATCTGGTCAAGCGTGCGGCGTCGGAGGATATGCCTCTCTTTGGCGTTTGCCTTGGGCATCAGGCCATCGGTGAGGCATTCGGTGGCAAGGTTGTGCGCGCAGGCAATATCATGCATGGCAAGCTCTCTCCTGTCAGCCACAACAATGGCAGCGTCTTCAAGGGGGTGCCCGACGGTTTTGCAGCCACTCGTTATCATAGCCTGACCGTCGAGCGCGAAACCCTGCCCGAATGTCTGACGATCAATGCCGAAACCGAAGATGGCACGATCATGGGCCTTTCGCATAAACAACACCCTATTCACGGCGTTCAATTCCACCCGGAAAGCATCGCATCGGAATATGGCATGGCCTTGATGGAAAATTTTCTGAAGATCGCAGAGGTGAAGGCATGACCGGACGTCTGGCCCCCCTTATCCAGCGCGCCATTGATGGCCCGCTATCGCAGGATGACGCGCGCGAAGCCTTTGATGCGATCATGTCCGGCGATGCAACCCCGTCCCAGATCGGGGGTTTTCTTGTTGCGCTTCGGATGCGGGGCGAGACGGTGGAAGAGATTACCGCCGCCGCCACCGTCATGCGCGAGAAGGCGATTCCCGTTAACGCGCCCGACGGAGCCATGGACATCGTTGGCACGGGGGGGGATGGTAAGAAGACCCTCAATATTTCCACCGCCACTGCATTTGTTGTTGCCGGAGCGGGCGTTCCGGTCGCCAAGCATGGCAACCGCGCGCTTTCATCGGCCTCTGGCGCAACCGACGTTCTGACTGCCCTTGGTATCGACCTGTCGCCTGGTGTCGAGAAGATCGAGACTTGCTTGCGCGAAGCGGGCATGGGCTACATGGCCGCGCCGAACCACCATTCCGCCATGCGCCACGTAATGCCGACCCGGACAGAAATGGGCGTACGGACAATCTTCAACATCCTTGGCCCCCTCACCAACCCCGCCGGGGTCAAACGTCAGTTGAGCGGTGCTTTCTCTGCCGATTGGATCGTACCGATGGCCGAGACGCTGGGTCGTTTGGGCAGTGAGCGCGCATGGATCGTGCATGGTGGTGATGGTACGGATGAGCTGTCTATCGTTGCCCCCTCGAAGGTCGCGGCATTGAAGAATGGCGCGGTTACGACCATGGAAGTCTCGGCGGAAGATGCAGGTCTGCGCGAGCATCCCTTCGAGGCGATTCTGGGTGGGGATGCACAGGAAAACGCCGTGCGGATGCTGGCCTTGCTTGATGGCGCGAAGAACGGGTATCGCGATGCTGTTTGTCTTAATGCTGCCGCTGCCCTGCTGGTGGCCGATAAAGCGTCGGACCTGCGCCAGGGCGCGGAAATCGCAGCGGAAAGTATTGATAGCGGCGCGGCGCGCCGGGTTCTGGAAGGGATGGTACGGATCACCGGGGCCGCATGACGCGCGCCTATGCCGATGCGTTGCGCAAGGCGGCGGGGCGGCTGACAGGCTGGTCTGGTCTACCCTTTTTCACGGATGGTTCTTTCGATTCGGTGCTGACTATGCTCGCCGCTGAACCGCCCCTGGTTTTTCCACCGCCCGACAATGTGTTTGCCGCGCTTGAGCGCACGCCCCCGAACAGGGTACGCGCCGTTATCCTGGGTCAAGACCCGTATCCGACCGCTGGCCATGCCAATGGCCTTGCTTTCTCTGTCGCCCCTGACGTGACGCCGTTGCCCCGGTCCCTGACCAATATCTACAAGGAACTTGTCGCTGATCTGGGTACGCGCCCTGACACTGGCGATCTTGGCGGGTGGGCCGACCGGGGCGTTCTGTTGCTGAACAGCGCCCTCACCGTGCGCGAAGGCGAGGCGGGAAGTCATGCAAGGATCGGCTGGTCTGTTTTGGTCGAGCAGGTCGTGGCGCGCGTGGCGGCAATGGATGGCATCGTCTGGATACTCTGGGGTAAACATGCGCAGGGAATGCGCCCCCGCATCGAAGCAGGGCCGGGCACAACGTCGCTCATCCTCGAAAGCGCCCATCCGTCCCCCCTGTCGGCAAGGCGCGGCTTTTTTGGTTCACGGCCTTTCAGTGCCTCGGAGGCCCATACGGAGAGCATTCTCTTTCGTGAATAACGGAACCGTGATTAACCTCGACGAGTGATACACCTCAACCTACCATATTTCGTATGAAACATATCATGCTCATTCTCGCGCTTTTATGCGCCCCCGCCGTAGCCTTTGCCGAGGACAAATCCCCGCAGGAGGAGGAGCGTGATGCGCTCTTCAGCGTCTTGCATTCTACCGAGGAAGCAAAGGTCGCCACCGCCGCACAAAATGCGATTTGGGAATCGTGGATGGAGGCTCCTGACGAAGATGCCCAGGCCCTGTTTGACCTTGGGATGCAACGTATGGGCGCGTTCGACAATGCAGGGGCTATCGAAGTCTTCGATAAATTGATCCTCTACGCACCCGATTTTGCCGAAGGCTGGAATCAGCGCGCCTTTGCCCATTTTCGCATGGAGAATTATGCGGAAGCACTAGAGGATATTAAAGCGGTCCTGCAACGCGAACCACGCCATTTTGGCGCGCTGGCGGGTCGGTTTCGGATTCTGATGGTTCAGGGGCGGATAACGCTGGCCCAAAAGACCCTGCGCGAAGCTGTTGAGGCCAATCCATGGTTGATGGAGCGCGGGATGCTTATTGAGCCATCTGAATGATTGCCGGATACACTGTTACCTGGCTGGAGATGACTGCCCGCCCTGCATTGCCGCACCGGGAAGCTCCGCTTTCCGGTCTCTCGCTTATGCGCGCCCAGCGCCCGCCCGTGCATTTTTTTCGATATCTCTATGATGCCGTAGGCGCATCGTATGAGTGGACTGACCTGCACGAATGGCCCGATGCGGATATCGCCGCCTTTGCGCAGGACGAGGAAATGCATCTGAATGTCGCTTATGTGGACGGATGCCCCGCCGGGTTCATCCTGCTTGATTTTCGCAAGGCACCAATCGCGGATGTGGCATATTTTGGCCTCATGCCGGAATTCATCAGACAGGGGCTTGGGTCGTGGCTATTGCTGGAAGGTATCCATGACGCATGGGATAGGGGCATCGAAAAACTGACCGTCAATACCTGCACCCTCGACCATCCCAGCGCCCTGCCGCTTTATCATCGCATGGGCTTTGCGCCGGTGCGGAGCGAGGAGCGGGAACGCGAAGTCAGCGCGTAATTACGGCCATGGCGCGTTCGATCTCGTCTTCGATATTGTATACATGCGGCGATAATCTGAACAACAAGCCATCATCCAGCGTCAACTCCGATGCCGGTTCATCCACCATGGGGTTTGGCCATTTTCCGACAATCCCCGCCTCAGCCAATGCCCTCTGCAATCCGCTGGCCCTGTCATGCTGTACCCGGATCGTAACGGCCCCCGTCGATCCCTGCAGAACCTTGACCCCGCGTGCCCGTAGTCCCTCGCGCAACGTAGAGGTCAGGTCTCCTGTATCCCCCGAAAGCTTCAGCGCAACCCCTTGCGCCAATAGCAATGATACGTTTGTCTGTGCTTCATCAGCGGTCAGCCCCGTCATTGCCGTGGCTCGCTCACCGATCCAGTAAAGGCCCGTGCCATGTGGCCCACGCATCCATTTGCGCGTTGTTCCGCACAACGCATCGCATCGAATTTTCTCCACATTGACCTGCACCTGCCCCAATGCCTGTGCCGTATCAACGATGAACAGCGCATCATCGGGTCGCTCCAACGCTCCAATGGCCTCAACCGGATAACGTAGCCCTGTGACGCTCGTGACCATTGGTACGCAGATCGCCGCCACGTCGCCGTCGATCCGCGCTTGCCAGTCCGACAGATCGGGCGCATCAAAATTCAGCGGGGGCAATATTTCGACCTGCCCGCCCAATGCGCCCAGATGCCTGATATTGTCGCCCCATTCATGTGGTGCGACCAATACCCGCTTTCCCGCCATCGGAATCCGTGACGTCAGCGCCCGCCATGGATCACCCGTCGTTGAACATAGACCTGTCTGCTCATGGTTTCCGCCGACCAACCGCGCCGCTGTCTCCCGCACGGCGTTCCGCTCATCGGCCACTTCTTCGGCGGCCTGCATCTCGCCGACCTCCACCTCCCGCGCCAGATGCGCCGCCATGCGGCGCAGGACTGCCGGATCACTCAGGCCGTGCCCGCAGGCGTTCAGATAGACCGCCATGGTGGTCCTCCCTTTGAAAGAGCTTTGCATTGAAGTCGTATCGGGATTTGCCGGGTCTTGCTCATGGTTCAAACACGAAACCCGATACGCCGTTAACCTGAATACGCAACGCTCCAATCGGGCCATAGACAAGCCCTGCAACAGACGCTAAATGAGCCATGAAGGCGACGTGGCGGAGTGGTTACGCAGCGGATTGCAAATCCGTCCACCCCGGTTCGATTCCGGGCGTCGCCTCCAGCATCTCAGACAGCCGGACGGGATAGCGCCTCCAGAATGCGCGCCCAGCTTCGTGCGCCGCGCTGGAAGCTTGACAGCTCGTACTTCTCATTAGGCGAATGGATGCGGTCATCATCGAGGCCAAAGCCGACCAGCAGGCAATCCATCCCCAGCAAATCCTTGAAATCCCCGACGACCGGGATCGAGCCGCCCATGCCTATAGTCGGCACATCCACGCCCCATTCGTCGATCAGGGCTGCTTTGGCGCGCTGAACGGAGGGGTTGTCGGGGGACAGGGCGATGCCGCCGCTGCTGCCATGCTCTGTGTATGATGCCGAGCAATCGGGGGGCAGCATCTCCTCCACCCGCTTGTGCAGCGCGGCGCGGATGGCATGGGGGTCCTGGTCGCCAACAAGGCGGCAGGAGATTTTTACCGATGCTTGGGCGGGTAGCACGGTCTTGAAACCCTCGCCCGTATAGCCGCCTGTAATTCCGTTGAATTCGCAGGTAGGCCGCGCCCAAAGCTGTTCCATGACCGAGCGATCCGTTTCACCGGCAGGATGCGACAGCCCCGCCCCGCCAAGAAATTCCGCCGGATCAAAGCCAAGTGCCGCCCATTGCGCCTTTACGGCGTCGGAAGTCTCATGCACTCCGTGATAGAAACCGGGCAGTGTCACGCGGCCCTCGCTGTCATGCAGGGAGGCGAGGATCGCGGTCAGCACCCGGATGGGGTTCATGGCTGGCCCCCCGAACAGGCCCGAATGTAAATCCTTGTCGGCGGCGTGGATCGTGATTTCTTCGCTCATCATCCCGCGCAGGCCGGTGCAGATGGCAGGGGTATTCCGGTCCCACATCGACGTATCGCAGACGAGCGCGGCTTCTGCGCGCAATTCGTCGGCATTGCCGCTCAGAAAACCGGGCAGGGAGGGCGATCCGCTCTCTTCCTCACCTTCAAGGAAGATCGTTACCCGAACCGGCAATTTGCCTTCTGCTTTCATCCATGCGCGGCAGGCTTCCACAAAGGTCATCAACTGTCCCTTGTCGTCCTGCGCACCGCGCGCCGAAATCATCGCCGTGCCATCAGGGCGCTCAACGATGCGTGGTTCGAAAGGGGGCGTGTCCCACAGATCCAGAGGGTCTGGCGGCTGCACGTCATAATGGCCGTAGAACAGAAAATGAGGGGCGTTTGCCCCGGCGCTGTCATTATGTCCCACTACCATTGGATGTCCGGGCGTATCGCGTACCGTCGCCCCGAACCCGATGGAGGAGAGGTCGGCGGCCATATGCTCCGCCGTCCGGCGACACTCGGCCTTGTAGGCCGGGTCGGTTGAGATCGAGGGTATCCTGAGTAATGCGAATAACCGCTCCAATGCGGCATCACGATCCGAATCCAGCGTTTCAAGTACGGCGTCGAGCGACATGATGGCTCCTCCCTGCAATGCAGGATCGTCATGGCATCGGAAACGGGGCATGACAATGCCGGGGCAGGAGAAAGACGCGGCCAGCTTCGCCCTACAGTCGCTGATTCTCCCGCTTCAAAGGCGCGTGTCTGTGCCGCTTGAGGCGCTGATAAATGCCTGATTAGTTTCCGGCTTCGCCCCTGCACAAACGAATTTGACACTTGAAACGCGAAAACATTCGGATCAAGTGCTATTCATGCCAAGTGTGTTGAGTAAAAGAGTCTGGATATAGCGTTATGAATGAAGCCGCGCCATTGACGCTGCGGGACGTCGTCGAGTGGCATCGGAAAGGTGACTACGAAAGAGCCATCATTGCCTATCGACGGTTGCTGCGCGATATGCCTGACAACCCTCTGGTCTGGACCAATCTCGGTGCGGCCCTGCGTTCGACGGGGCATCTGGAGACGTCGATCCTGTGCCATCGGCGTGCGCTCTATCACGGCCCGAAGAACGCAACGGCCATTGCCAATCTGGGCAATGCCTTACGTGCGAAAGGCAGTTTCGCCGGAGCGCGGAGCATGGCCCTGATCGAGCAAACAGGCATGGCGACCGGCCCGTCCACAACGGTCGCGCGGGACTTGCAGGGAATGGGCCACTGGCGGGCCTCCATTGCCGCCTTTGACAAGGCAATTGCGCATGATCCCCAAAATGCCGAATTGCGCATCTTGCGGGCAACCTCATATTTTATGATCGGGGATTTCGAGAAGGGGTTGGCCGATTACAGCGAGCGGTTCCGGTTCTCTCCCGGAAGCGAACCGAAACGCATGTCGCCGCGTTGGGACGGGCGACCGGCGACCGGCAAACGCCTGTTGGTGATGAGCGAGCAGGGGCTGGGAGATATGGTGCTGGCCTCGCGTTTCATGCCGAAGCTGCGGGAGACATGGGAGGAGGTCTGGCTTACTTCGCGGGAGCCGACCCTGCGTCTCTTTGATGGTGTTCCCTATATCGACAGGGTCATTCCAAAGGGCACATCGCTGCCGGAGGGTGAGGAAGATGCCCATATTCCGGCCATGGAGCTGATGCGAATCCATGACATGCAGCCGGATCGCTGCCCCGCCCCCGCCCCGCTTAACATTCCGCAGGATTCGCGCGACAGGGCGGCGCAGATCACTGCGCCTTACCGAAAACTGTTCAAGGTCGGCATTTGTTGGGCGGGCAGCCCGACTTTTGTGCAGGCCAAGCGCAAGGCCGTGGAATTTCAACGCTTTCTCGAATTGGCGGATATTCCCGGTGTGCAGTTATTCGGCATGTGCAAGGGCGAGCGTGAGAAGGATATTGAGGAGGTCGGCGCAGAGGGACTGGTTGTCAATACCGCCGCAACAGACAGGGATTTTGCCGATGCCGCCGCGTTGTGCGAGCATATGGATCTTGTCATCACGGTAGATACAGGTCTTGGCCATGTCGCCGGGGCGCTGGGTTGCCCCACATGGATTTTGCTCGCGCGGCCCTCGTTCTGGTATTGGGGGCCGTATGGCGAAAATACGTATTGGTATGACAGTGTGCGATTGATCCGGCAGAGCGTGGCGGGCGATTGGTCCGGGCCATTTGCAACAATCCGTGCCGATCTGGAGGCGATGGTGTCGTGAGTGGATTGCTGGTGGAGATGCCGGTTTCTGTCGGGGAGCTGCTCGACAGGATTTCCATTCTGGCGATTAAGATGAAAAAAATCACGGATGAGGGGAAGCTGATTCATATCCGCAAGGAATATGACTTGCTGACCGCGCGCAGGGATGACCTGGTGGAAGGGTCGCAGGGTCTGACCGCGCTGGTGCAGGAACTTGGGGCGGTCAATCTTGTGCTCTGGGATGTGGAAGACAGATTGCGGGACATGGAACAGGCGGGTGATTTCGGGCCGGTTTTCGTGGAGAATGCGCGGGCTGTCTACCAAACCAACGATCAGCGCGCCCGGATCAAGGCCCGGATCAACGCCCTGACCGGATCGGCCCTGCTGGAGCAGAAGAACTATGTATAAGTAGGGGCAGAAGGGCGACGCCCTTCTATAAGCAATTTGCGCAATTCGCTTTATTCCGCCACGTCCATCTTTTGCACCAGCGCATTGGGACGGCCCGCGCATTCGCGGAAAATGCGGGCATCGCAGGTGGCGCAGATGTCGTCGGCGAGTTTTTCCGTAACGGCCTTGATCGCCTCGCCCTTGGAGGCAAAGAGGTGGCCCTCGCCCATTTCCTCAAAGACATGCAGGCGTTCAAGGCGCTTGATGAGGGGTTCATAGCGGGTGACGATATAAAGGCCGCCGCCGCGCTTTGCCCGGCGTTTGGCTTCATCAATCAGGGCGTGCGCCCCGGCCAGATCCACATCGCCAACGCCCTTGAGCACCAAAATCATGTGTTGTTGCAGCGGGCGCGAGCGTTCGACCTTGCGGAAGCCGCGTTCGATGGCCTCGACCGAACCGAAATAAAGCGGGCCATCAATACGGATGAACATCGCTTGCGGGCATTCGCGCAGGGAGTAGAGGGTTGGGTCGCGGAAGACGCCGTTTTCATCAGGCGCGGAAATGACAAGGTTGGGGCGCGATGTCTTTGACAGAAAGATCATCAACGACAGGATCACGCCGACATAAATGGCAAAGTCCAGCTCTACCATCACCCCGGCGAGGAAGGTCGCGGTGATAATCGTCATTTCAGTGCCGCTCGTGCGGACAATCTCCCAGATTTCGCGGAAGCTGATGAGCTTCCACGCGACCAGCAGGATCAACCCGGCCAGACCGGGGATCGGGATATGCGCGACCAATGGCGAGAAGAGCAACAGGATAATGAACAGGAAAATGGCGGCGAAGATAGCGGACATGGGCGTCTTCGCGCCCGATTCATAATTGATCCCGCTGCGGGTGAAAGAACCGGAGCCAGGATAGGCCTGAAACATGCTGCCGACGATATTCGAGAGACCCTGCCCAACAATCTCCCGGTTGGCATCAAAGCGCGTATTGGTGCGATAGGCGAAGGCCCGCCCGATGGAAACGGCCTCCAGCAAACCGATCAGGGCAATGGCGAAGGCGCCCTCGGTTACGAGGCCGATGGTTTCCAGTGATGCATCAGGGGGATGGAAAACCGGGACGATGGAAGGCAATTCGCCGACCATGGCGACGCCATTGCGCTCCGCATCAAGATACCAGGCCAGAAGTGCCGCAGCGGTCAGGCCGATCAGAAAGGTCGGTGAACGCGGGGCCACGCGCCGGGATAAAATTGTGACGATAAAGGCGGTGGCAGCAATGGCCACAGCGATCAGGTTGATATGATTTGCAGCTTCAACGGTGCGGTATAACCGCTCGATCACCGAACCTCCGCGCTCGATAGCCACCCCCATCGCCGGGGCGATCTGGCTGACGCCGATCAGAACGGCGGCGGCGGCGGTGAAGCCAAGCATCACGGAATGCGAAACAAAGGCGACGAGTCGGCCCAGGCCCGCAAAACCGAGAAGGAACTGGATCACCCCGACCATCAGCGTTAGCAGAAGGGCAAGCTGAATAAACTCGGTGCTGCCGGGTACTGACAATCCGGCCAATGTACTGAATACGACCGCAGAGATTGCCGTGGTTGGGCCGGAGACCATCACCATGGACGACCCCCAGAGGGCCGCGACGATGGGCGTTATCATCGCCGTGTAGAGACCGTAGATCGGTGGCAGCCCAGCAATCGTAGCAAAAGCAACCGCTTGCGGCAGCACGATACTGGCATTGGTCAGCCCCGCGATCAGGTCTGCCTGCACCGTCCCTCGCGTGACGGATTTCCACCAGATGGCGGGTCTGAGCAGCGACCAGTTTGGGGCGAGTGACACGGGCTGCGTATCTCCGCTTCAGGAAACTTCAGGAATATGTATTCCGCGCTCATGGCATGAACGAGGGGGCGTGGCAACGACTGGTTCGCCCGATCAGGACAATCAGTCATTATGAAAATGAGACTGTTCGTCCCAGTTCTATAGATTCTACTGGAACAGCGCAATGCTTTCGCTTGCGGGTGTTGCGGGTATCTCCCGGTGTCAGGGCGGCCCGTTTTTTATGAGGTATGCAATCACAACCCTTTCACTACCCCCACCTGCATCACTGCCGGGTCGTAGGCCTTGCGGGCGAATACTGCGCGTACCTCATTCTCGAAACTTTCCAGCGGGTCGTTATCGTAGTCGGGGTCAAAGCTTGCCTGATCCCAACGCTCGCAGAATGCCGCGCAGCTATTGTAATATGGATGATCGCGAAACTTCTGTCGTTCTTCCGGGTTCCAGCCGTAATGATGAGCGTAATAGACCATCTGGAAAATTCCGTGATGCTCCACGGTCCAGACCACCTCGTCACGCATGAAGGGGCGCATGATTTCAGCGGCGAACTTGTCGTGGTTCTGGGGGGCCAGCCCATCCCCTATATCGTGGAGCAGGGCCGCGACTACCCAATCAATTTCAACCCCTTCGCGCCGCGCGCGGGTCGCTGTTTGCAGACCATGCTCCAGCCGCGTGATCTTGTATCCGCTGAACGTCTCGTCGGCCTGAGAGCGCAATTCGCGCAGTAATCGATCTGCTGTCCCCGCGACATATTCATGCTCATGCTCGGCCAACAGCGCATAATCTTCCGCCGTGCCGTCCTTCATTGCAGAAAAGGAAACTGTGTCTGCCATCATGCCGCTCCTGAATATAGCGCATCTGCGCTGTCCAACCCATCGGCCAGCACCTCTGCCTGTGTTGCCGTTACTTCCTTGTAGAGCTTCATCTGTGCCGGTGTGAAGTCCCCCGCCAGAGGCGCGATATTGGCACGGATGCCGTGGCGGTCCACGCCCCGCATCATCACGCCAAAATCCTTGCCTTGCCCGCTGGAGGGCGTATCGGGGCGGATGAAACGGACCACCAGACCGATCCGCCGGTCTCCGGTCGTGTTTGGCCCGCTGGCATGGAAGAGGCGTCCATGGTGCAGCGACATCTCCCCCGGTGCAAGGGCGGCGGCGACTGCCTCACCCTCATCCACCTCAACCGCGATTTCCTGCCCCCGGCTGAGGAGATTGTCCTCGGAGAAGGTATCGTTATGCGGCACGATTTGCTCACGGTGTGAGCCGGGGACGAATTTCATGCATCCCGCTGCCTCGCTGGCATCGGAGAGCGCAATCCATGCCGTCACTTCATGGTCGCTGCCATCCATGCCCCAATAGGTCAGATCCTGATGCCAGGAGACGATTTTCTCGCTGTTCGCTTCCTTGATGAAGTATTCGCAGGACCACATCATAATGTCTGGCCCCAAAATCCCCTCCACAGCATCCAACACCCTTGCATCCCGCGCCACCCGAAGCGGCACATCACTCGCCAGATAGGATGCGAGGCGCAGGTATGAACCGACAGGCTGCTCCAGCTTGCCTTCGAAATTCCGCTCCAGCCCCTCCACCAATGCGCGGTTTTCAGCGGCTTCCCCGCTGGTCAGGACAGGAATGGGGCATAGAAATCCATCCCGTTCGTATTGTGCGCGCTGGGCGCTGGTCAGATGTGGCATGATCTTTCTCCCGTTTGCGGGATCAATGCTGCCGTGCCATGGGCAGGGTGTTCAAGACCCATAGCGACATGGGAGGGGTCGTTTCCCACCTTTTCCCGCGCCGCCCGGTGCTAAAGGCGGCGCATCAGGATCAGCTTTCCGTGACTGGATCGCGCATTGTTACCAGCTCTTCCGCGCTTGTCGGATGCACGGCCATGGTCCGGTCAAAATCGGCTTTCGTTGCACCCATCTTCACGGCAATTGCCGCGCACTGGATCATCTCTCCGGCGTGGTGGCCGACGATATGGACGCCCAGAACCCTGTCGGTGGTCTTGTCCACGATAATCTTCATCAGCATTTTTTCTTCGCGCCCGGCCAGCACGTTTATCATGGGGCGGAAAGTGCTGCGATAAATCGCAACATCATGCTTTTCGCGTGCCTGTTCTTCGGTCAGGCCGATGATACCGATTTCGGGCTGGGTGAAGACGGCGGTGGCGATCAATTCGTGGTCGGGGCTGGTTGGGTTGTCGTTGAATACCGTCTCTGCAAACGCCATCCCTTCGCGAATGGCCACGGGTGTAAGCTGTACCCGGTTGGTCACGTCGCCAATGGCATAAACCGATGGTATGTTCGTCCGCGAATACTCATCCACCTCAATGGCCCCGGCCCGGCCCATCGTGATTCCGGCCTCTTCCAGCCCAAGGTTGTCCGTATTGGGTCTGCGCCCCGTGGCGGCGAGTATGGCATCGACGGTCAGCGTGTTGCCATCATCAAAGGTCACGCGCTTGCGCCCGGCATTTTCCTCGATCTTAACGGGGTTGACGCCGAGGCGTAAATCAATGCCTTTTTCCTCCAGCGCTTCGATCAGATGCGCCCGCACATCCCCGTCATATCCGCGCAGCAGGGTTGAGCGGTTCGATACCGTTACCTTCGTGCCGAGGCCGTGGAACACACAGGCAAATTCCAGCGAGATATATCCGCCCCCAAGGCAAAGAATGCTTTCGGGCTGTGTCTCCAGCTCGAAAATGTCGTCGGAGGTGATGGTATGTTCCACGCCCTCAAAATCGGGAAGGGCAGGGCGCCCCCCTGTCACGATCAGGATTGTCTTTGCGCTGACCCGTTTGCCATCGGCCAACCCGACCGTATGCGCATCGACCATGTGCGCGCGGCTGTCGATCATTTCCACGTTGGAACCGCCAAGTATCTTGCGGTAGATGCCTTCCAGCCGGTCAATTTCTGCGTCACGCGCCGTTTTCAGTGCGGCCCAGTCGAAACTGGCTTCCGGTACGGTCCAGCCATAGCCCCGCGCATCCTCAAACATCTCGGAATAGGCGGAAGCGTAGACCATCAGCTTTTTGGGAACACAGCCCCGGATGACGCAGGTTCCGCCATAACGGCTTTCCTCTGCGATGGCGACCTTCGCGCCCATACCCGCCGAAACCCGCGCGGCGCGTACGCCACCTGAACCTGCACCGATAACGAAGAGGTCATAGTCGAACTGGGCCATGGAACAGGTCTTTCGTTTGAGGATCAATATGAGACCCATCTAACGCGCCCCGTGCGGCTATGCCAGTGCAGGGATAATCAAAGTATCGGATCAGGGGCGTATTACTTCTCGTGCCGATCCGTCAGCCGATCCGATTAAGGCCCGCGATGCCATTCCGAGGAATAGCCCGTGTTCCACAACGCCGGGAATGGCGTTTAGTGCGGTGGCGAGAGTGGTGGCATTTGCGATTTGCCCCATCCGGCAATCAATGACGTAATTGCCCTCATCGGTGAGAAAGGGTTCATCGCCCTGTGCAAGGCCGGTTTTCCTGCGCGTCAGGGGCACATCATCGCCCATGACTTCGGCAAGCCGCCGCATTGTCGTACCCCAGCCCAGCGTGGCGATCTCCACCGGCAGCGGGAATGCCCCAAGCACCGGCACCAGCTTGCTTTCATCCGCGATGATGACCAGCGTATCGGAGGCGGCAGCGACGATCTTTTCGATCAGATGACAGCCGCCTCCTCCCTTGATGAGATCAAGGGAGGGGTCAATCTCGTCTGCCCCGTCCACCGTCAGGTCAAGCCGGTCGAAATCATCAAGCGCCCGCAAGGGAATGCCACATTCGCGCGCCAGCGCCTCCGTTCGTTTCGATGTTGCTGTGCAGGCAATATCAAGGTCGCCTTCGGCCAGTCGTTCGCCGAGAAGGCGAACGAACCAGTCTGCGGTAGACCCGGAACCCAACCCCAGTGTCATGCCGCTTTTTACATGGCCCAATGCCATTGCTGCGGCAGTTTTCTTGCCGAGTTCGGCTCCGGTTGGCTCTGTCATCTACTTCGCAACGCTTTCAAGATACGCGATGACGTCCGTTATTTGATCTTCCTTGCGCAGACCCCCGAAAGACATCTTGTTGCCCGGCAGATATTTTTTCGGGTTGGCAAGGTATCCGGCAAGGGTTTCCGCGTTCCAGGTCAAATCGGAATCTGCCAGAGCCTTGGAATACTTGTAGCCATCCAGGCCGCCCGCTGTGCGCCCGATGATGTTCATCAGATGCGGCCCGACCTTGTTCTTTTCCTGATCCGCGACGTGACACGCCTTGCATTTGCGAAAAACCTTTTTGCCCTTCGTGGCATCGCCACCTGAGACGGCGGCAACCATTGTTGCCTTTGGTTCATCTTTCTTCATCATTGATGCGCTGTCACTTGCGCTGCGGTCAAAGACCAGTCGCAACGTTACGGGCGAGACGCGCGTGATACCCGGCAGTTTCGCCAGTTCCATCAGCTTGTCGATTCCGCCATCAAGGCCGAGATCGGCCATGGAGAGCATAATCATTTCATCCGTAGTGACCATTGCCCGCTTGTCGCTGAGGCGTGCCACGAACATTGCCGCCTCGATTGGCACGTCTTTACCGGCGAGGGAGAGGCTGCCCTCCACATCGACGCTGCGCGTTTCACCGGGTTTCATCTTTTCCAACGCCCCGGCGTCGAGCTGTGCGCTCAGGGTTGCGGTCGGGTTTTCCTTGCCGAAGACATGCTCAACCATGCGTTCGTTGCGGATGTCGATGGCGGTATCGACCGAGGTAAGGTCGATCTTAATGGAAACCTTGCCGTCCTTGCTGACCGTGCCGGAAAGGCCATTGAACCTGTGGATTTCGCCCACAGTGTCCTTTTTCACTGAACCAAAGGAAATGCGGCTGTCATCACCTGAAAGGGTCCAGCTATCTGCCTGAGCTGCAAGCGGAGCAGCGACAAGCGCCGTGGTCAATGCAAGCAGGCGGGCAGTGCGTGTCATTATCATTTGTACAGTTTTCCTTGTTCAGGCGGTCAGGGCTGCATGAGCCGAATCCAGCCCCTTTTCGATGGCGTCAAAAATTTCGTCAATCTCGTCTTCCGTGACGATCATTGGCGGGCAGATGCCCAGTGCATCCCCCGGCAACGGACGGCATAACACGCCATGTTCTGCGATATGGTTATAAAGTGTCGGTGCTGCCTTGACCGTGGGAGGAAACGGCTCTCTCGTTTCCTTGTCCGCGACCAGTTCGATGGCACCAAGCAACCCGACACCCCGCGTATGCCCAACCAGCGGATGCCCGCCAAGCGCCGCGAGACGTTTTGAAAAATGTGGTGTGACGGCACGCACATGGCCGAGCATGTCGCGTTCTTCATAGATGCGCAGCGTTTCCAGCGCGACCGCCGTGCAGACCGGATGCCCGCCATAGGTCATGCCGATGCCGAATACGCCGTTCTTTGGGCTATGCGCCGCGATGACCTCGTGGATTGCCTCGCTCATCAGCGTCGCCCCGATGGGCAGGTAGGCCGAGGATAACTGTTTTGCACAGGTCATCATGTCAGGCTGTACGCCGACAGTCTCTGATCCCCAGAAATTCCCGGTGCGGCAGAACCCGTTCACCACTTCGTCGCAGATCAGTAAAACATCATGCCGACGGCAGATTTCCGCCACGGCGGGCCAGTATCCTTCGGGGGGTGGAATAACCCCGCCCGCCGCCATGATCGGCTCTCCGATAAAGGCGGCAATCGTGTCTGCCCCATGCTCAAGGATCACGTTTTCGACTTCCTGCGCCAGCCGCATGGCGAAATCTGTCTCTGATTCCCCCGCTTCGCCATAGCGATAATGGTGCGGGCAGGTGACGCGCAAAAAGCGGTCATTCACTGGCAAATCGAAATCATCCTGCTTGTAGGGCAGGGCGGTCAGTGATCCGGCGGCGACCGTTACCCCGTGATAGCCCCGGTCGCGTCCGATAATCTTTTTCTTGTTGGGTCGCCCCAGCGCGTTGTTGTAATTCCAGACGATCTGAATCGCCGCATCCACCGCTTCCGACCCTGAATTGACGAAGAATGCGCGGGTGATGCTGTCCGGGGCCAATCGCGTGAGTGTTTCGGCAAGCTCAATGGCGCTTGGATGCGAACGGTGCGAGAAGATATGGCTGAAAGACAACTTCTTCATCGCGTCGGCGGCCACCTTTACCAGCCGGTCTTCGCCGTGGCCAAGCCCCGTGCACCACAGCCCCGCAACCCCGTCGATGAAGCTGCGCCCGTCTGAATCATAGAGCCGGATACCTTCCGCACGCTCAATGATATGCGGACCCTTGTCAGCATGGGCGTCGAGGTCTGTATAAGGATGGACCAGTGTGGCCTTGTCGATGGCTTCCAGCGAATTTGGATTATGCACGTTCATGGCACTGTCCCCTTGTGAATGGTCAGGGGACCATGACGGCATAGCGTGCGAGGCGCAAGACAGGTTTCGATGAAGCAAAGAGTCCCGATTTCATCAATCGGACCGGAAAGAAAGGGGGGTTGCTCCTTTCCCTCCGGCGTTGCGCTATACCTGCTTTTCTTCCATCGCCTTTACGATGGCCCGCAGCCATTCCTTGGCTTCATCCGAATTCCATTCCGCCTCGCCCGTCAGTCGCCCGATTTCCCGCGCGTCAGGGCCGAGGATTGCCGTAACCGGCAGACCGAGTACCCCCATCTCCCGCGACAGGCTGGCCTTGGGGTCAGTGTAGGGTTTGAGGTTGTCGAGTTCGTGGCGTTCCAGATACGCACCCGCTTTCGTCAAGCCACCCTTGTCGAGTGAGATCGTTACGACGCGGAAGTTATCTCCCCCCAATTCCGCCTGTAACTCATCGAAATAGGGCAGTTCCTTGCGGCAGGGCGGACACCATGTTGCCCAGAAATTCAGCACCGTTACCTGTCCCTCAAAGGCGGAGAGATCAATTTCCTCACCTTTCGGGTCGAGGAACGACTTGCCCCGGAAGGGGCGCGGTTCGTCATGCAGGACGAAGCCACCCATATCTTCAGGGAGCAACTGTTCCACTGTCGCGCGGTTCTCATCTGTCAGCACCGATGGCGAGGGATTGTCGGCAAGGGCCACTGCGCCGTATAGGATCATCGTTGCTGCGGCGAGTGTTCCGGTCAGGGCGTGCATGTCGAAGCCTCTCTCATACGAAGGACGATACCATGATCAACGATAAAGCCCCGAATTCGGCAAATTCAATGTGGGGTGGCCGGTTTGCGGATCGACCCGATGCTATCATGGAAGAAATTAACGCCTCTATTGGTTTCGACCGTCGTCTCGCATCGCAGGATATACGCGGCTCTCAGGCCCATGCGGCGATGCTGGCCGCAACCGGAATTATCTCTGACGAAGATCATCGCGCCATATCACAAGGGCTTGAGGAGATAGATGGCGAGATCGCGCGGGGGGAATTTACTTTCCGCCGCGACCTTGAAGACATCCACATGAACATTGAATCGCGGTTGCGCGAAAAGATCGGGGATGCGGCGGGGCGGTTGCACACCGCGCGCTCACGCAACGATCAGGTTGCCCTTGATTTCCGCCTGTGGGTCAAGGAGCAATGCGAAGAGGCCGAGGCCGCGCTGACCCGCCTTATCGACGCCCTGCTGGCTCAGGCGGAGGCGGGGGTTGAAACAGTAATGCCCGGCTTTACCCATCTGCAAGTCGCGCAGCCCGTAACCTGGGGTCATCACATGATGGCCTATGTCGAGATGTTCCGGCGTGACCGCTCGCGCTTTGCCGATGCGCGGGAGCGGATGGATGAATGTCCGCTTGGTGCGGCGGCACTGGCCGGAACCGGCTTTCCCATCGACCGGGACATGACCGCCAGCGCGCTGGGCTTTGCGCGCCCCACGGCAAACAGCATCGACAGCGTGTCGGCCCGCGATTTCGCATTGGAATTCCTGTCCTCGGCCAGCATCTGTGCCACGCACCTGTCACGCCTGTCCGAAGAAATCGTGATCTGGTCTTCGGCGCAGTTCGATTTCATCACCCTGTCGGACAAGTTCACCACCGGCTCCTCGATCATGCCGCAGAAAAAGAACCCGGATGCCGCCGAACTTACCCGCGCCAAGGTGGGGCGGATATTGGGGTCGCTCGTTACCCTGATGACCGTGATGAAAGGCCTGCCGCTCGCCTATTCCAAGGATATGCAGGAAGACAAGGAGCCGGTCTTTGACGCCGCCGATGCGCTGGCGCTGGCGCTGGCCGCCATGACCGGTATGGTCGCGGATATGCAGCCCAACGTGGCACGGCTGCGCGAAGCCGCCGCGCAGGGCTTTTCCACCGCCACCGACCTTGCCGACTGGCTGGTGCGTGAACTCGGAATGCCCTTCCGCAATGCTCACCACGTCACCGGGGCGCTGGTGAAAATGGCCGAAGACAAGGGGTGTGACCTGTCTGACCTGTCGCTGGCCGACATGCAGTCGGTAGAGCCGCATATTACTGATGCAGTCTATGATGTGCTGACCGTTGAAGCATCGGTTCGCTCGCGGGTCAGTTACGGGGGGACCGCTCCGGTAAGGGTGGCGGGGGCAGTCAAAAGCGTATTGTGAGGGGGAGGCACTGGCCGCTCAGGGTAGCTGGAACTGGATGGGTCTTCGGGTCAGTTGTTTCATGCATTTGGCCCGATCCCCAGCCTGCGCTCGATCTCGCGCAGTACCAGAACACCGCCATCTGACGACAGCGCACCGCCATTGAAATCAGCGTGCAGATGACGGCCTTCAACAGGTGACAGACCGGGGAGAAATCGAGTATCCTGATCCATGGCGGGTTGGGCCTTCAAACTGGTGGCGGGGGATTGTGTTCGCAAACCAGTTCATACGCCATATCAACAGCTTGAGCCACGCCCGCCAACCATTGCCGCGACCATTATGAATAATCCGGGCTATGGAAGTTGCCGAGCAGTTCGAGATTTAGCGACCGCGACATTTGAGAGTTTACAGATGAAATGCTAAATGCTCGGGAGCGCATTAGGCACGCCATCCTTAAAGAGTGGCGCGCTTGGTAGCTTTGAGGGGCGTAGCTTTTCCCTATTCAGAAAGCTCTGCAGCCTTGTCTGCTGCGCTCTGTAGCAAGTCCCAATGTTTGAACTTAAAAATTCTTTTCTGAACGTATTCGACTGCTGCTTCGTAATCCTCGTCTGGCAGATCACCCTTACCGTTTTCCTTAAGATATTCGTATGTGAACCCTTCAAATCCATAGCCGGGCATACCGGAATCTTCACGTACGACGATTGCTGAAATAGGTGGCATGTTCTTCGCACGTTTTGGTTCCGCATGATGATTGAACGCATGGCGTAGGTCATCACACGTAAAGGAAATGTGGCCACACACACGCCCATATTTCGTCAACGTTCCTGATGGACCAAAGTCGCCAGGGTAGCGCTGATGAACTAACTCATCGAGTTCTTTATAAGTGATGGTTTCACCGGCTTGCGCTTTCTCGATAAGAATTGGAACCGAAGCGCGTGCAATGCGGTCAGTCCACCGACTCCCAACTAATCGGCGTGAGAAATCACTTGCAACACCTTCAGCAATAAGTGCGTTGATTGAATATTTCAGCCACATGGGTATCGGGTTGGTTTTTGCGGCCTTAATGAGTTTTGTTCGTGAGACACCAAGAGCTTCAGCGATGGCATCTTGCGACGTGTTCAGAGATTTCATAGCGGCTTTCATTTCAATCGGAGTCATTTTCGCGGTTCCTTTTTCTGTGCAGAGAATCTGCTGCACGGAACTTATGCGTTTTTTATCTGCTATATTGCAATAAAAAAACGAACTAGCAGGAAAAAATTTTCAGTGATCCATTCGAGTTGAGGCTCGTCGCCAGCTTGGGACACCAGTGGAAGAGGCGATTGAACAAGGAGATGATCCGATGACGGCGAAGGTGAAGATCAACGAGGTGGGTAAGGCGAAGTGGGCAGAGCTTCTGGACGACCATGGCAAAGGAAAGCTTCAACCATCAGTCCGTTACGATGATCTCGACCACGACAAGTATGAAGCCGATCATGTGATTGATCGCGGCATGAATACACCGCCTGGGAGTTCGACACCCGAAAAGTCAAATACCGGCTACATGCGCAAAGGGGCCGACGACTATGTCATGACGGTCACGAGCCTGCCGACGTGATTCTAGCCCGAATTATTCACCGTCCTGATCGTCTATCGTTTCGGCACGAAGGATTGTCCGGCGTTGCCGGTTGATGTTGTTGTCATGATGTGGCGGGCGTTTGGGGTTGATCTGATGCGATTCATCCGGCGGCAACGGCCGCGTTGGTCAGGGGCTTTGGGCGCGGATACGACCGAGCATGACCCGCAGCATTACGGCCTGTGGGCAGGTTGATGGCAGGGAGATCTTGATGCGGGTTTTGAGTTGATCGACGCGCACAGCGATCGTCAGAAACGACCGGCGAATGGTCTCGAATGTCGCGCTGCGCCAGCGGGAGCGTTTCGGCGCAGCCCCCCGCAGGGAATGCGCTGTGGCCATCGGTTAAGTCTGTATAGGGCGTCTATGGGTTGTGGTTGCTGCTGGAAAAGGCCGTTGGCATCATTCCGCCACTTTAAAGGCTCCGCCCATTTCCGTCATAATCTGTTCAGCGGTTTGCCGGACGATAGCGCCGAGTTCCTGTACCCGTTTTGGTCCGATCCGTGCGGTCGCACCGGAGATCGAAATCGCGGCGGTCGGGTATCCGGTTTCATCGAGCAATGCAGCGCCGACGCAGGTGACGCCTTCGGTGTTTTCCTCGTGATCGGCGGCATAGCCAAGCTGACGCGCGCGTTTCAGTTCCTGTAGCAGCGCCTGTCGATTGTCCCGCGTATTGGCCGTGCGGCGTTCCAGCCCCCGGTCGCGAATTAATTGCTCGATAATCCCGGCGGATAAATGCGACAGGATCGCCTTTCCAGCGGAGGAAGCGTGGAGGGGGAGACGATCTCCAACCTGCGCGATTACATCGCTGGCGGCCTGACCCGCGACCTGAACCATACAGACGGCCCGGTCTTCGGCGGCGATGTAAAGGCTGGTGGCTTCGCCGGTTTTCTCCGCGATGCGATGCAGATGGGGTCTTGCCGTGACGCTCACGTCACGGGTGCGCAGGAAAGCACTGCCCACGCCAAAGGCACCGACGCCGATTTTCCAGATATTCGTGACCGGCTCGAACCGTACAAAGCGTTCTCCCTGCAAGGTCGTCAGCAGACGGTGTGCCGTCGAGGGGGCGAGGGAAGCTTCGGCGGATAATTGTTTCAGCGTCGCGCCGGTTGGAGATTCAGAGAGAATGCGCAAGAGGCTGATAGCGCGTGTCAGGGACTGCACTTGCCCGCTTCGTTGTGGGGAGGATGAAGCCTCTTTCATGAATGTAAGTTATTCCTCCGATGGCCATCTGCAAGACTCATTATAGCGTGATAAGGACGCACCCGCGTCGTGTGCCGGTTTCAATGAGCTCATGGGCCTCAACGATGCTCTCAAGGGGCATTTCAGCGGATACGGCGTGTTGCAGGGTGCTCCCGGACAATGCTTCGGTAAGGTAGGCGATGCCTTCCGCGCGCGGGGCGTCGGGCAGCAGGTAGACGAGTTCAGTGCGCAGCGTGACCCGTTTGAACATCAACGTATAGAAGGGCAGGGCAGGCTCACGTATCGCCGCCGAACCATAGCCTACGATAGCTCCATTGGGACGTATTGTCTCGGCTACTGCATTGATATTATATCCGAATTCAAGATCAATGGCATGGTCGATGCCATGCCCATCCGTCACCGCCATAATGGCTTCGACGAGGTTTTCCTGTCGATAGTTGATGGCATGATCTGCCCCTGCGCTGCGGGCGTATTCTGCTTTTTCGTCACTGCTTACGGTGGTCAGCACCCGCGCTCCGGCGGCTTTTGCCATCTGTATCGCATAGAACGAAACCACCCCCGCGCCGCCCGTTACCAGCACGGTCTTGCCATTGGGCGAGCCTTCGGGAAAGAGGCAGGCATGGGCGGTCATGGCCGGGATACCCATGCAGGCTCCGTCTGCAAAACCTGCGGCATCGGGCAAGGGAACAGCCTGCTTTTCGGGAAGGGCGATCAGCTCTGCACAGGTGCCATGTGACCGCTGCCATTGCCCGTTCCACAGCCACACGCGCTGGCCGACGCGGCCTGGATCGACCCCTACGCCCACCGCTTCAATCGTTCCTGCGCCGTCGCTATGGGGTACAATAAGGGGATAGCCAATGCCGTCCACTCCCGGCCTGCCCCCTGCGCGCAGCTTTACATCGGAAGGATGGACACTGGATACAGCGACGCGAACCAGCACCTCCCCTGGCCCCGCAACCGGGTCAGGCAGATCGCCGATTGTTAGGACGTCCTGTGCTGGGCCGGCACGCTCATACCACGCCGCTTTCATTGTTCTGGTTCTCCGATCAAGCGGTTAAACAGCGTCTGCAATTTAGGGAGTCTTTTGGAAAACCCGTCATCTTTCATCAGAAATTCCTCCTCCTCACAGTGACCAGCCACCATCAATGACATGCTCGCCCCCTGTCACAAAGGCGCTTTCGTCGGAAGCGAGATAGACCGCCAGCATGGCAATTTCGTCTGCTTCGGCAATTCGCCCCATGGGTTGCCGTGCGACAAAGGCGGCGCGGGCCTCCTCGTAAGTGCCGGGCATTGCATGCATTCGTTCCTCCAGCGAGGGCGATTGCACGGTGCCGGGGCAGATGCAGTTGCATCGAATGCCCTGCGTTATGAAGTCTGCTGCTACTGCCTTGGTCAGCCCAGCAACTGCCGCCTTGGTGGCGGTGTAAAGGGCGCGGTTTGGCACTGCCTTGATGGTCTGGAGAGCCGAGGACATATTGACGATGGAGCCGCCGCCATTCTCCAGCATACCCGGCACAAAGGCATTGAGGGTTCGCCACAGGGTCTTCACATTCAGATCAAAGCTGAAATCCCATGCTGCTTCATCCACATCAAGGATTGATCCCGCATGCACGAAACCGGCACAATTGAAGAGAATATCAATCTTTCCAGCCTGCTTTGCGGCGGCATGGACCGCATCGGTGTCCCGCGCATCGAGCGGATGAGTGATGATGCCGGGGCCATCTTCGGCCAGTTTGACCAACAGGTCGCTGTTGATGTCAGTTGCGACAACCTCGGCCCCTTCGCGCAGGAAGGCCAACGCTGTTGCGCGCCCAATTCCCTGTCCCGCCGCCGTTAGAAACGCCTTTTTCCCTGCGAGTCTGCCCTGTGCCATCTTTTGTTCCCCTGCTACAGCAATTTGCGCAAATATGGAGGCAGGTTTCGCTGTCTCCCGCCTTACGGTGCGAATGCGAAGACCTGCCACTTGATTCAATGGGTGCGCAATTTGCCTTAATGTCGGGCGATATGAGCGAGGGAATGGAACGATGTCAAATGATGCGGCAGGAGGATGCCAATGTGGCGCGATTCGCTTCCGGCTTACTGTTACGCCGAAGCGGGTCTATTGCTGCCATTGCACTGAATGTCGCCGTCAATCGTCTTCGGCTTTCGGTATCTCGGTGATTGTGCCATCCGATGGGATGGAGGTGCAACGCGGCGAACCGCAGGTATGGACGCGCCCAACGGCCAGCGGAGATATGCTCGACTGCGCTTTTTGCCCCGAATGCGGCTCCCGCCTTTGGCATCGTGCGGCTGAGTGTATTTCCGTCAAGGGCGGCGCGTTGGACAACGTGCCGGAGCCGACTGCGCATATCTGGCTTGATAGCAAACTGCCATGGGTGGTGATCCCTGACGGGGTGGAAAGATGGGCACAGGAACCCGCTTGATCGTGATCCCGCCCCCGGCATAAGGTCGCGCTCCTTTTCCTGCGTCTGAGCGAGCCAATGTCCGATACCCCCCGCCGTCATACGAACGACGAAGCCTTGCGCTTCCACTCACAGGGGAAACCCGGCAAGCTCGAAGTCGTGGCGACCAAGCCGCTGGCAACCCAACGTGACCTGAGCCTTGCTTACTCGCCCGGCGTTGCGGTTCCTGTGCGGGCCATCGCTGAGAACCCGGACCTTGCCTATGAATACACCGCCAAGGGAAATCTCGTTGCGGTCATCACCAATGGCTCTGCAATCCTTGGGCTGGGTAATCTGGGGGCGCTGGCGTCGAAGCCGGTGATGGAGGGTAAGGCCGTCCTCTTCAAGCGGTTCGCCGATATAGACAGCATCGACATCGAACTCGACACGGCTAATGCCGACGATATTATCAATGCAGTCCGCTATATGGGACCAAGTTTCGCGGGCATTAATCTGGAGGACATCAAGTCTCCTGAATGCTTCATCATCGAGCGGACCCTGCGTGAGATGATGGATATTCCCGTTTTCCACGATGACCAGCACGGCACAGCGATCATCGTTGCGGCGGGGGTGTTGAATGCGCTTGATCTGACAGGGCGACGCATCGAGGACACGCGCCTCGTGATGAGCGGGGCCGGAGCGGCAGGTATCGCCTGTATCGAATTGCTCAAGAAGATGGGGCTACCCGACGAAAACGCGATCCTCGTGGATATTGACGGTGTGCTCCATGCTGATCGGGGCGACATTGATGAATGGCGTGCTCCCCACGCACCGAAGACTGAATTGCGGACGCTGGCCGAAGCGGTGGCAGGGGCGGATCTGTTTCTGGGTCTCAGCGCCCCTGGTATCCTTACGCCCGATATGCTGATGACGATGAACGAGCGACCCATCATCTTTGCCATGGCCAATCCTGACCCTGAAATCTCGCCGGAGGAAGCCCGTGAGGCCCGCCCTGACGCCATCATTGCCACCGGGCGCAGCGATTACCCCAATCAGGTCAATAACGTCCTTGGTTTTCCCTATATTTTCCGGGGTGCGCTTGATGTGCGGGCGCGCACGATCAATGACGAGATGAAGATTGCTGCTGCCCGTGCAATAGCACAGCTTGCGCGGCAGGATGTGCATGACGACGTGGCCACCGCTTATGGGCGGAAACTGCGCTATGGCCCGGATTACATTATTCCCGCCCCCTTCGATCCGCGCCTCATCCATCAGGTTCCGGTCGCTGTGGCTCAGGCCGCGATGAATTCCGGCGTTGCCCGCAAGCCCATCATTGATCTTGCAGGTTATGAGCAAAGCCTGATGGCCCGCCTCGATCCCACCGTCACCATGCTGCAACGCTTGCATGAACGGGTTAGAATGCAGCCCAAGCGCGTGGTTTTTGCCGAGGGCGAAGACGAGCGCGTCATCCGTGCTGCCGTAAGCTATACCCGCGCAGGACTGGGCGAGGCGATCCTGATTGGGCGCGAGGATGAAATTTACGAGGTCGCGCAGAAAGTGGGCCTCGATGGTGTGGAAGAAGTCACAATCCACAATGCCCGCCTGTCCGAACGCGTTCCGACCTATACCGAACATCTCTATGCCAAGCTGCAACGACGTGGACGATTGATGCGTGACTGTGAACGCATGGTGCAGCAAGACCGCAATATCTTTGCCGCGCTGATGGTCGAGACAGGGGATGCTGATGCGATGATTTCCGGCGTCACCCGCAAGTCTTCAATGATTCTCGAAGATGTGCGTCAGGTGCTCGATCCTGATCGTAAGCCCAACATTATTGGTGTGACGGCGGTATTGGCACGTGGGCGGACGGTGCTGGTGGCTGACACATTGGTTCACGAGATGCCGGGGGCAGAGGAACTGGCCAATATCGCCGAAGCCGCCGCCGGAGCCGCCAGAAAACTCGGATTGGAGCCACGCGTTGCAATGACGTCGTACTCGACATTCGGATATCCGGAATCCGAACGCTCCGACAATTTGCGCGATGCGGTGCGGATACTGGAAGGCCGGGGCGTTGATTTCGAATTTGATGGTGAGATGGCGGCGGATGTGGCCCTCAACCGTGCGGCGATGGAGACGTATCCCTTCTGTCGCCTTTCCGGCCCCGCCAATGTGCTCGTCATGCCCGCCCGCCACTCGGCGTCGATCTCAACCAAGATGTTGCGGGAACTGGGCGGTTCGACCCTTATCGGACCCATCCTTGTCGGGATGGAAAGCCCGGTTCAGCTATGTTCAATGGGGTCTGGTGTTGGCGATATTGTCAATATGGCGGTGTTTGCAGCGGGGGCATTTTAGGACGTGTGATCCTGAAACCTGGCAGGGTTTTTCGGCTCAACATTCCGGGTTGAAGACTATCTCCAGCATAACTGCGCGGATTTTTCTGATTTCGGAGATGGCGACGCTTCGTGGTCCGCTCACGTTGTAAGTATAGCAACTCGTGATCCCGGCCGGGATGGCTGCGCTCGACAGTCGCGCAATCCGGGCACCCATTTCCATGCCGGAGATGGCGCGTTCTGCGCCAACAAAAGGCGCGGACAGGCGGGTGAGTGCATCCGGGGAGGCGCTGGCGGATTCAAGCGTGTGAGCGGGAAGAAGAAGCGAGATTGCCACAGGAACTTCACGTCCATCAGCGAGATTTCCACCGCGTGCTCTCGTATGACCGCGCACAGCTTCGGGGAAGGCGGTTTCAGCCTGTGCTACGAAGTCCGGGAAAGCGAGCGGCGGAGCGGGAGGCGCCACATCAGGTTTGTAGACAAACCAAAAGGCAAACAGGACACTCATCGCCGTGATGCCCGCCAGAATTTTTCTGGAGATTTTTGACCTGCCCCGGTGTTTCCAGCGTTTTTCACGCGACAGCGCGGCGCGCGCATGACGATCTGCGATAACGCGTGGACGGCGTTCATATCGGGGGGGACGGCGGAATCGGGGAAGGCTTATAGCAATAGCCATGCTGGTATTCGCTCCTCACCGAATTTTTGGCGCGCAGAGATTACCCTTCCGACGCCATTCTCAACCAATCGTCCTCGCTCAGGATTACCACACCCAGGGTTTCTGCTTTCTTGAGTTTCGACCCGGCGGCAGTTCCGGCAACGACGTAATCTGTCTTCGCTGAAACGGAACCTGCAACCTTTGCGCCAAGTGACTCCGCTTTCGCTTTTGCCTCTGCGCGACTCGTATGTTCCAGCGTGCCGGTGAACACGACCGTTTTGCCGGAGAAGATACCTCCCGCCGCCACCGCTTCGGCATCCTCGATGGTAACGTGCTCGCGCAGGCGGGTGAGGCGATCCAGCGTCATTGCCTCGCCGAAAACCGAGGCCAGCGTATCAACAAGTACGCTGCCTACTCCATCTATGCCGAGCAGCATTTCACGGGCGGGTTCGTCGCCCCCTGCAACGGCAATCATCGCTGCCTCGAAAGAGGCCCAATCCCCATATGCGCGTCCGAGCATTGCGGCGGTGGTGCGCCCTACATGGCGAATGCCGAGGCCATAGAGGAACCGCGCGAAGGGCAGGGTACGGCGCGCTTCGATGGCTGCAAAGAGGTTTACGGCCGATTTTTCACCCCAGCCTTCGCGGGTCCGCAAAGCCGCACCGTGGTTGGCTTCCAGAGTGTAGATGTCAGCGATTTCGCGAACCCAGCCATCCTGCCAGAACGCTTCGACCTGCTTGATGCCAAGCCCCTCTATATCCGCCGCATCACGCGAGACCCAATGGCGCAAGGCCTCTATCGCCTGTGCCGGACAAATCATCGCGCCCACACATCGCCGTCTTGCTTCCCCCTCTACCCGTTCCGCTGCCGAGCCGCATTGGGGGCAGGTATCAGGGAAGGTGAATTTTTCAGAATCCCGTACGCGTTTTTCCAGATCAACCGAGATGACCTGTGGGATTACGTCACCCGCGCGACGCACTTGCACAGTGTCGCCCACGCGCAGGTCGATTCCATCCCGGATCGGTTGTCCATCGCCGCCGATTCCGGCGATGTAATCTTCGTTATGCAGGGTTGCGTTTGAGACAACGACCCCGCCCACCGTCACGGGCCTTAGCTTGGCTACGGGGGTTAATGACCCGGTGCGACCCACCTGAATCTCTATATCGTCCAGCACTGTCGTCGCTACTTCCGCCGGGAACTTGTGCGCTATGGCCCAGCGTGGTGCGCGGCTGACCGTGCCGAGCCGCTGCTGGTAATCCAGCCGGTCTACCTTGTAGACGACCCCGTCGATGTCATAGCCCAGCGTCGCCCGCTGCGCCTCAATCTCCGCATGATAGGCGACCAGCGCCACGGGTCCATTGCACAGCTTCATCGCCGGGTTGACCGTCAGTCCCCAATCGCTGATCGCCGTCAATACGGCAGCTTGCGTTTCCCCCGGTACGGTGGACACATCCCCCCAACCATAGGCAAAGAAGTGCAAGGGTCGGGAGGCTGTGATCTTTGAATCGAGCTGTCGCAACGATCCGGCGGCCGCATTGCGTGGATTGGCGAAGATTTTGCCGCCATCCTCCTCCGCCCGTGCATTCAGTGCTGCGAAATCAGCATGGGACATATAAACTTCGCCCCGCACTTCAAAGACCTCCGGCACGTTCTTCCCGGTTAGCGTTTCGGGAATATTCGCGATGGTCCGCGCATTGGTTGTGACGTTTTCGCCTGTGCGCCCGTCGCCGCGCGTTGCCGCTTCTGCCAGCGCACCGTTCTCGTAGCGCAGGGCAAGGGCCAGCCCGTCGATCTTCGGCTCGGCAGTATAGGCCAGTGGCGCATCACGCTCCAGCGACAGGAACCGTCGCACCCGTTCGTCGAATTCGGTCACGTCTCCTGCATGAAAGGCGTTCCCAAGTGACAGCATCGGCAGGCGATGCGCGACCTTGGCGAAGGCATCCGACACCCCGGCCCCCACCCGTGCCTCCGGGCTGTTTGGCTGGATGAGATGTGGGAATGCCTGCTCAAGCGCCAGATTCTCGCGCCGTAGTGCGTCATACTCTGCATCACTGATCGTCGGGGCATCCGCCCCGTGATACGCCGCATCATGCAGCGCAATCTCCATGGCCAGCCATTTGAGGCGGGCGGTGGCTTTGGCGTCGGTAAGCGAGTCGATGTCAGTCATGCAGGATGGTTTAGCGCCACGATCAATTCTGGCAAAGACTCCATTGTTTCGATCACATGATCCGCATGGGGGGCCAGACTTTCCAGCGTCGCCGGGCCTGTTCCGATCCCCACACCAATAGCTCCGGCATTGCGCGCAGCGTGCAGGTCGTGGGTGCTGTCACCGACCATGACGATGCGCGATGGGTCCACATCCAGATGTGCGGCGAAAGCGAGGATCATTCCCGGCCCCGGTTTGGCTCCATATCCGCTATCGGCCCCCATGATCGGGCTGAATAATTCGGTCAGCTCAAGTTTCGCCATTTGTTGGCGTGCGGAGGCTTCCTGATCGTTCGTCGCGATTCCGAGCGGCAGATCCATCCCCCGCAGGGCGCGCAGGGCGATTGGTACTTCTGGTGGGGCTTCGACACAAGCCTCCCCTTCGGCGGTCATATGTGCCGTAATCTGCTCCGCGAGCGAGGCATCTGTGCCCAAAATGGGCGACCATGCCTGAAGCGTGTCTTCCGCCGTTCCCGCGATGAACACGGAATCGGGCAGGAACCGTTCGGTTTGCATATCGAAATCAACCGCTTTGGCCAGGGCATGGGCCTGCGCTGCATCAGCAGCGAACCGCCGGATTACTCGCGCCCCCGCTGGTCCCCAGGTCGCGTGGAAATCGATCAGAACCCCGTCCTTGTCGAATAAAACGCCTGCAATCCGGTTCATATTTCACCCTCATAGGTTGTTGGTATTGATTGAAGGAAATTATTTTCACGTTGTATTACAATGTTTTATTGCGGGTTTGGAAAAAATTAGGATTTTTTCGACGGAAACCCATCCGGTTGTCCGTTGGAGTAGCATCATCAGGGCAGAATGCGGCCAAGAGGTTGCTGAAACGTCCGCCGAACCAGAAAGGGATACGACCCATGAAAAAACTTCTTATCGCCGCCACTGCCGCCCTTGGATTTGCAGCCGCTTCCGTGCCTGCTTCTGCTGGTGGTTCGTTCAGTTTTTCGGGTTATGTCAGCGCCCCGGTTTATGGTCATAGCTATTCTACGCCCCGTTATGGCTATGTCGCACCGTTCTATAGCTTCGGTTATTCCAGTGTGCCGAGATATTCCTATGGCAAGGATTACTACAATCCACGTCGCGCCCATCGCAAGGCACGCCGTGCAGCACGTCGCGCTTACCGCCGCTCCCTGCATCGCAATTTTGGGCATGGCTTTAGCCGCTACTGATGTGAGGCGCGATCAGTCCTGATCGGGAAGCCTGTGAAGAAGCGTATGTTTCCCGGCTCTCTATTACTCAATTCGATCGCGTTTCACGCGCATTGGATTGAGTAGGGGGCGGTCCCGGAGATGGCTCACTCCCCTGCATCAACGGGCATCGGTTGAAGAAAACGTGCGTCCATGACACCATGGCGCGCGTTTTTTTATGCAATGTTCTTCAAGGAGTAAAACCATGTCCCGGACTCTGCTGTCTGCGATCCTTGCCGCTGCTATGGCTTTGCCTACGCTGGTGCAGGCACAAAATACCCGTATACCCTTGGTGCGTATACCTGCGACCGTAACTGGCATATGGGCGCTTGATCCGCTTGCCTGCCCTGACATCCTTGAGGATATTCGCGATGCGCGCCGTACCACCAGCCGTGCAGACCGGCGCGAGGATCGCCGGGATCGCCGGTTGATTGATTGCCCGCCGAGCGCATGGCAGTTCATTCCCAATCCGGGTCAAGCCCCGAACCGTCCTATCCGCGTCAATCGCGATGGTTCGGCTCGGATTCTTGGCGGTGGGCAGGGCTTTGGATACACGCCCACGCCAGCCCCCACTTATACGCCGCCACTGCCTGCCCAGCCGACATATCAGGCACCGGCCTACACCCAGCCGCAGTATCAAGCCCCTGCCTATAATGCGCAGCCCCAATACACGGCCCCGACCTATAACACGCAGCCGCAATATACTGTACCAACATACAATAACGTGCAGCCGACATACCAGTAAGGTTATGGCGTTGATGTAAAACCTGCGGGCTTTATATCAGCGCCGCCACCGCCTTTCCGCAAACCACTGTATTCGCGCCCCCGCCCAGATCGCCGGTGCGGGTGGCCGGATCAGCGAGCACTTTTTCGATGGCCGCGACGATGGCATCGGCGGCATCCTTGTGGCCCAAATGCTCCAGCATCATCGCACCGGCCCAGATTTGCCCTACCGGGTTCGCGATGCCCTTGCCTGCAATGTCGGGGGCCGAGCCGTGGACCGGCTCGAATAGCGAGGGGAACTTGCCTTCGGGGTTGATATTGCCTGACGGGGCAATGCCGATGGTTCCCGTACAGGCGGGGCCAAGATCGGATAGAATGTCACCAAACAGATTCGAGGCCACCACCACGTCGAACCAATCCGGGTGCAGCACAAATTGTGCGGTCAGGATGTCGATATGGTACTTATCGACCTTCACATCCGAATAGCGCGCCGCCATCGCCTCTACCCGTTCATCCCAATAGGGCATGGTGATCGAGATGCCGTTGGATTTTGTGGCCGAAGTCAGGTGTTTGCCGCGTTTGCGCGCCAGCTCGAAGGCAAATTCCAGAATACGGTCCACGCCCACGCGACTCATTACCGTCTGTTGCATGACGATTTCCCGCTCGGTCTCGGGGTACATTCGCCCGCCGATGGAGGAATACTCCCCTTCCGTATTTTCCCGCACGATCATCATGTCGATGTCTCCCGGCCCCCGCCCGGCCAGCGGCGAGGGAACCCCCGGCATCGCGCGGGCGGGCCGCAGGTTGACATATTGATCGAAGTTGCGCCGAAACAGGATCAGTGATCCCCAGAGCGACACATGGTCCGGTACTGTCTCCGGCCATCCTACCGCCCCGAAGAAGATCGCATCTGCTCCGCCGAGGCGCGCTTGCCAGTCATCAGGCATCATCTGCCCATGTTTGGCGTAATACTCCGCACAGGCGAAATCGTGATGCTCGAACTCCAGTTCGATTCCGAACTTCTGCGCAGTGGCTTCCAGCACGCGCAGCCCTTCCGGCATGACTTCCGTTCCGATCCCGTCGCCGGGAATGACTGCGATCCTGTGACTCTGTGCCATGCGTTCGTCCCCTTACGATGCTGTTTTCGACGTTATGCAGTGATGGACATTCGATTGCCTGCGTCCAGTTATTCCTGACAATACGCGGTCAGTACGGAACAGGTATGACAACATTCCCGATAACGAGGACACGCCGCCATAAAGCTCTACTACTCCCCCGGAGCTTGCTCGCTCGCCGTGCATATCGCTTTCGAAGAAATTGGCAGCCACCCCCGCACCAAACCTCTTGCACTCGGCCTGCTCCATCCCCTATTTAGGTAGCGAGGAGTCGCCGGGCGAGCCGACCGCCAACCTGGTCAGGTCCGGAAGGAAGCAGCCACAACGGTTTGGTTTCGGGTCGTGCGGCTTCTCACTTTTCCGCTTTTCGTCGTATGCTTCTCCGATCCGCTACGGAGATCAGATTATGTTCGCCCGCAAACTTTTTGTCAGCGTGACCGATGCGACCGGCGCATTTACCGGGCGTGGCACTATCCCGGTTAAACGGGCGCAGGAGCTGTTGGACGATTTTCTTGCGGCGGGGCAGGGCGGGCAGGCTCTGTTTATGGTGCAAAGTGACCATGATGGACGCATCGAGTTACGCCATCGCTCCGGCAATCTAACGGCAATCGTCACCGCAAGGGCGGCCCGCAAAGCGATCCTTTACGGTCTGCTGCCAGCCCGTGAGGCACTGATATGGCGCGCCGATACGCTGGAGCCTGAACAGGCCCGCCAGATGATCGATGTGCTGTTCCGGTTGCCCGCTGATGCCTTTCGCACCGCTGTAAAAAACGAGATGACCGAATGACCCTGGCCCCTGTGCCCCTCGCGATGAGGAATATGTCTCGCTTCGTATCGTTATTCCCTTCGGCGCCAGTGCGTCAGTGCGGGGCGACATGCGCCGTACTTGACCGGGGATTCCATGATACAGGGATTGCGCGGGTGGATAGTGGAGTTTATGTGATCCATCCCGGCTCGCGCTGCATCCACGCGATGCCCGGTTTTACCGAAACCGGGCGTAACAGGGTTTTCCCGAAGGCGCATGGGTGCGAAGCTGACCATGTGAACTTTATCCTCGCCCGCGAAGACTGGACCCAGATCCCATGAGATTTCTTGACCAGGCGAAAATCTACATCCAGTCCGGTTCGGGCGGTAATGGCTGTTCGTCCTTCCGGCGCGAGGCGCATGTGGAATATGGTGGCCCCAATGGTGGCGATGGCGGGCGGGGCGGCGATGTCTGGGCGGAGGCCATCCCCGGCCTCAACACCCTTATTGATTTTCGCTATCAGCAACATCACAAGGCTCAACGCGGCCAGAATGGAATGGGCCGTGATCGCACAGGGGCCGGGGGCGATGACAAGCTTATCAAGGTTCCGGTGGGAACCGAAATCATCGATCTTGATACTGAAGAACTGATTGCCGATCTGACGGAGGTGGGCCAACGCGTCCTGATCGCGGAGGGCGGTAATGGTGGCTGGGGCAATGCCCGTTTCAAGACGTCAACCAATCGCGCCCCGCGCAATGCCAATCCCGGTCTTCCGGGGATCGAACGCACGCTGATTCTGCGGTTGAAACTCATTGCGGATTCGGGGTTGCTTGGCTTGCCCAATGCCGGGAAATCAACGTTTCAGGCGGCGGTGACAAATGCCAAGCCGAAGATTGCTGATTATCCCTTCACCACCATGCATCCCGGTCTTGGGGTGGTGACGGTAGACGGGGCCGAATTCGTGCTGGCCGATATTCCTGGCTTGATCGAGGGGGCGAGCGATGGTGCGGGGTTGGGCGACCGCTTTCTCGGCCATATCGAACGCTGCGCTATTCTGCTGCATCTGGTCGATGGCACGTCGGAAGATGTGGCCGAAGATTATCGTATCATCATGGGTGAGTTGGCAGGGTATGGCGGAGGGCTGGACGAGAAACCCCGTATCGTTGGCCTCAACAAGACCGACGCCCTGACCGATGAAGAGATCATCGAAAAGCGCGCTGCGCTGGAGGCTGCTGGAGCCGAACGCATCATGCTGCTATCCGGGGCGACCGGAAAGGGAACCACCGAGGTTCTGCGCGCTATGAAGCGCGAAATTGACGATGTGCGCACAGCGGAACAGCCGGTTGTGGAGGAGGCGTGGACGCCGTGACGGGCACGACGGTTTCTCCCTTCGCTGCCCCCGCTTTTCTTGCTGCCGGAACGTCCTTCGTCGTCAAGATCGGCTCGGCTCTTCTCGTTGACCCTGAAACCGGCGGTGTGCGGCAGGCATGGCTTGACGGTTTGGCGGTGGATGTGGCGGCGTTGCGCGGGCAAAGCAAGCGCGTGGCGTTGGTGTCGTCCGGGGCCATCGCGTTGGGCCGAGGCATCCTTGGCCTGCCCCGCACTGCCTTGCCACTGGAGCAGGCACAGGCCGCTGCCGCCGCTGGACAAATCGCCCTTGCGCGAGCGTATGCAGAAGCCTTCGCCCCCCATGGTATCGCGGCGGGGCAAGTGCTGCTGACCCTTGATGATACCAGGGACCGTCGCCGCTATCTCAATGGGCGCGCGACATTGGGCACATTGCTTGATCTGGGCGTCGTTCCCATCGTCAATGAGAATGACACAGTGGCGACCGACGAAATTCGTTATGGCGACAACGATCGTCTCGCCGCTCGTGTCGCCCTGATGACCAGTGCCGACCGTCTGATCCTGCTCTCCGATGTGGATGGTCTTTACACTGCTAATCCAATGATTGATGCGGGTGCTCGGCGGCTTGATCTTGTGCATGGTGTCACGCCGGAAATCGAGGCGATGGCCGGGGGTGCGGCTTCGGCCCTGTCGAAAGGGGGGATGCGCACGAAGATCCTTGCTGCGAAGACCGCTTTGCAAGGCGGGTGTGCCATGGCCATCGCGCGGGGGAATCGGCTTAACCCTCTCGCGGCGCTGGGTGAGGGCGCCCCCTGCACATGGTTCATCCCGACTGATACGCCCCAGACCGCGCGTAAGCAATGGATCGCGGGTCTGCGCAGCGAAGGGGCGTTGGTTATTGATGATGGCGCAATCCGCGCCCTCCGGGGGGGCCGTTCCCTCCTCCCGGCCGGGGTTCGCCGCGTGGATGGTGCCTTCGGTCGCGGCGAGCCGATCACGCTGCTTTCCCTGACTGGCGAAGCCATAGGCGCGGCCCTCTGCACCTATACTGCCGATGAATCCCGCCTCATCGCCGGTCGTCAGAGTACCGAAATTGAAGCTGTTCTAGGCTATCCTGGTCGCTCCGCCCTTGCCCATCGTGATGATATGGTTTTGTGGGATTGACGGGCGTTGCGTTCAGCGGCGGCTGACACTTTATGTCTCAAACGGACCGCGTTTCGCCATAGTGGATTGATTATGACGAAACGAACGCACTGGATTTTGTTTGGCGGATCAACTTATCTCGACATTTGAACAAGATAACCGAGAGGCCCGCGCAAGATTGTGGGGTTCAAATGTCTCGGTCGATCCACTAGAAACGAGGGTATGTTTGAACATGCCACTCGCCCCGCACTGACCCATGCATCCCTGGACCGTGCCGCGCATCTGCGGTCGGATGGGGGGGCGCTGTCCATG